>NZ_KB944461.1:279497-626268 GCF_000389805.1 Cupriavidus sp. GA3-3 | reverse complement strand
CAAGAAATCCGTCGCCCTGTCGGGCGTGACCGCCGGCAATACCGCGCTGTGCACCGTCGGCCGCACTGGCAACGACCTGCACTACCGCGGCTACGACATCCTCGACATCGCCGAGACCTGCGAGTTCGAGGAAATCGCCCACCTGCTGGTGCACGGCAAGCTGCCGACCAGATCCGAACTGGCCGCCTACAAGGCCAAGCTCAAGAGCCTGCGCGGCCTGCCCGCCAATGTGAAGGCCGCGTTGGAATGGGTGCCCGCCAGCGCCCACCCGATGGACGTGATGCGCACCGGCGTGTCGGTGCTGGGCACCGTGCTGCCGGAGAAGGAAGACCACAACACCCCGGGCGCGCGCGACATTGCCGACCGGCTGATGGCCAGCCTCGGCTCGATGCTGCTGTACTGGTACCACTACAGCCACAACGGCCGCCGTATCGAAGTCGAAACCGACGATGACTCCATCGGCGGCCACTTCCTGCACCTGCTGCACGGCGAGAAGCCGTCGGCGCTGTGGGAGCGCGCCATGCACACCTCGCTCAACCTGTACGCCGAGCACGAGTTCAACGCCTCGACCTTCACCGCCCGCGTGATCGCCGGCACGGGCTCGGACATGTATTCGTCGATCAGCGGCGCCATCGGCGCACTGCGCGGCCCCAAGCACGGCGGCGCCAATGAAGTCGCGTTCGAGATCCAGAAGCGCTACGACAACCCCGACGAGGCCCAGGCCGACATCACGCGCCGCGTCGGGAACAAGGAAGTCGTGATCGGCTTCGGCCACCCGGTGTACACCACCGGCGACCCGCGCAACCAGGTGATCAAGGAAGTGGCGAAGAAGCTGTCGAAGGATGCCGGCTCGATGAAGATGTTTGACATCGCCGAGCGCCTGGAAACGGTGATGTGGGACATCAAGAAGATGTTCCCGAACCTGGACTGGTTCAGCGCGGTGAGCTACCACATGATGGGCGTGCCGACGGCGATGTTCACGCCGCTGTTCGTGATCGCGCGTACTTCGGGCTGGGCCGCGCACATTATCGAGCAGCGCATCGACAACAAGATCATCCGCCCGAGCGCCAACTACACCGGTCCGGAGAACCTGAAGTTCGTGCCGATCGGCAAGCGCAAGTGAAGCGGGGCCAACTAGCCCCCGTCGATAATGTAACCAAAGACCAGAGCACTACGCCGCTCTGGGCAAATCGTAGAGAATAGCGGCGGAAATTGTCCCGGCGCCGCCCGGTTTGACGGCGGCGAATGAAACATAAATCGATTTCAGTATCCGAAAGGCACTCACAATATGAAACATCTTGTCCTTGCCGCCTGCATCGGCGCATTCAGCCTGACCACCGCCACCGCCGTGATGGCGCAGGAACCCGCCAAGAAGACCACCAGCAAGAAGGCTTCGACCAAGAAGAAGGCGGCCGCCGGAACCGCCGCAGCGGCCGGCGCTGCTGCCGCGGTCACCCCGAACGGCGAAAAATGGCAGTGTGAACTGGGCAACAACCTGTATATCGCCGGCGACATGCTGCGCGACGAAGTCCTGACCGTGCACTGGCAAGGCAAGGACTACAAGCTGCCGCGCCAGGCCACGGTGACCGGCGCCGACCGCTACTATGACGCCCGCACCGGCCTGGACCTGGTGGTGATCCCGAGCAAGGCCATGCTGTTCAACAAGAACCTGGGCCAGCGCCTGGCCGACGACTGCCAGAGCGCCGCCATGCAGGCCGGCGCCGCGGCCCCGACCCAGGCCGGCGGCCTGCGCGCCCCGGCCACCACCCCGCTGCTGGTCACGCCCCCGGGCGGCCCGACGCAGGTGCCGGAAGGCGCCCAGCAATCCGCAGCACCCAAGCAGTAAGTCCGTACCGGGGCGCTGGCGGCCGCTGAATTCCGGCCGCCAGCGCCCTTTTTTGCCTTGCCGGGCGGCCAATCCCGGGTGGGCATGCTGTCGGGCCGGCGCCGTCGCGGCCGGCGGGTTGCCGAGCCGGGTGGCGCCAAAGCCGCGCGGCGGTTAGAGTATGCAGTTGCAGTGCGCTGCCGGCCTCGGACCGCGGTCAAATGCCGCGGCAGCGCACCGGGGTCTCGATTCAGGTCCGAGCCAAATGCCATCGCATCATCCTTCGATCGGAGTACGGCAATGCCCCACAACCTCAAGAACACGCTAAAAGAATTCAAGATCGGCTCTTCCGGCAAGGGCCAGTATTACTCCCTGCCCCAGTTGGGCGAGGAGCTGGACGTGGCAATCGGGCGACTGCCGGTGTCGATCCGCGTGGTGCTGGAATCGGTGCTGCGCAACTGCGACGGCAAGAAGGTCACCGAAGAGCACGTCAGGCAACTTGCCAACTGGAAGCCGAACGCCGAGCGCGTCGACGAAATTCCCTTCGTGGTGGCCCGTGTGGTCTTGCAGGACTTTACTGGCGTGCCGCTGCTGGCCGACCTCGCCGCGATGCGCAACGTCGCCGAGAAGATGGGCAAGAACCCCAAGAAGATCGAGCCGCTGGTGCCGGTGGACCTGGTGGTCGACCACTCGGTGCAGGTCGACCATTTCCGCGAAAAGAAGGCGCTGGACCTGAACATGCAGCTGGAATTCCAGCGCAACAACGAGCGCTACCAGTTCATGAAGTGGGGCATGCAGGCCTTCGATACCTTCGGCGTGGTGCAGCCGGGCTTCGGTATCGTCCACCAGGTCAACCTGGAATACCTGGCCCGTGGCGTGCACAAGAGAGACGGCGTCTACTACCCGGACACCCTGGTCGGCACTGACTCACACACCACCATGATCAACGGCATCGGCGTGGTGGGCTGGGGCGTCGGCGGCATCGAGGCCGAAGCCGGCATGCTGGGCCAGCCGGTCTATTTCCTGACGCCGGACGTGGTTGGCGTGGAGCTGAAGGGCCGCCTGCGCGAAGGCGTCACCGCCACCGACCTGGTGCTGACCATCACCGAGATGCTGCGCAAGGAGAAGGTCGTCGGCAAGTTCGTCGAGTTCTTCGGCGAAGGCACCGCCAGCCTGGCCCTGCCCGACCGCGCCACCATCGGCAACATGGCGCCGGAATACGGCGCCACCATGGGCTTCTTCCCGGTGGACGAGAAGACCATCGACTACTTCAAGGGCACCGGCCGCACCGAAGAGGAAATCGCCGCGTTCGAGGGCTATTTCCGCGCACAGAAGATGTTCGGCATTCCCAGGGCCGGCGAGATCGACTACAGCAAGGTGGTGACGCTGGACCTGGGCACGGTGGCGCCGTCGCTGGCGGGCCCGAAGCGTCCGCAGGACCGCATCGAGATCGGCAACGTCAAGAGCACCTTCGCCTCGCTGTTCAGCAAGCCGGTGGCCGAGAACGGCTTCAACAAGGAGGCGGCCGACCTGGACCGCGCCTACACCACCACCGACGGCCTCGAGGTGAAGAACGGCGACGTGCTGATCGCCGCGATCACGTCCTGCACCAACACCTCCAACCCGAGCGTGCTGCTGGGCGCCGGCCTGCTGGCCAAGAAGGCGGTGGAAGCCGGCCTGACGGTGGCGCCGCACATCAAGACCTCGCTGGCCCCGGGCAGCCGCGTGGTGACTGAATACCTGACGGCCGCCGGCCTGCTGCCCTACCTGGAAAAGCTGGGCTTCGGCGTGACCGCCTATGGCTGCACCACCTGCATCGGCAACGCCGGCGACCTGACGCCCGAGCTGAACGAGGCCATCACCAGGAACGACCTCGTGGCCGCTGCCGTGCTGTCGGGCAACCGCAATTTCGAGGCCCGCATCCACCCGAACATCCGTGCCAACTTCCTGGCCTCGCCGCCGCTGGTGGTGGCCTACGCCATCGCCGGCAATGTCACGCGCGACCTGATGACCGAGCCCGTGGGCAAGGGCAAGAAGGGCCGCGACATCTACCTGGGCGATATCTGGCCGACCTCGGAAGAAATCCACGCACTGATGAAGTACGCGATGGATGCCAAGACCTTCAAGGGCAACTACGAACAGGTCAAGAAGCCGAGCAAGCTGTGGGCCGGCATCAAGGGCACCAAGGGCCAGGTCTACGACTGGCCCAAGTCGACGTACATCGCCGAGCCGCCCTTCTTCCAGGACTTCAGCATGCAGCCCGCCGCCACCAGCGCCAGCGTGCGCGGCGCGCGTGCGCTGGGCATCTTCGGCGATTCGGTGACGACCGACCACATCTCACCGGCCGGATCGATCAAGGACACCTCGCCCGCGGGCAAGTACCTGCTGTCGCACGGCGTGCTGAAGGCCGACTTCAACAGCTACGGTTCGCGCCGCGGCAACCATGAAGTCATGATGCGCGGCACCTTCGCCAACGTGCGCATCAAGAACCTGATGATCCCGCCCAAGGCCGACGGCTCGCGCGTGGAAGGCGGCATCACGCTGCACCAGCCCACCGGTGACGAAATGTCGATCTACGATGCCGCCATGAAGTACGTGGCCGAGGGCACGCCCACGGTGGTGTTCGGCGGCGAAGAGTACGGCACCGGCTCGTCGCGCGACTGGGCCGCCAAGGGCACGCAGCTGCTGGGCGTGAAGGCCGTGGTGGCACGCAGCTTCGAGCGCATCCACCGCTCCAACCTGGTCGGCATGGGCGTGCTGCCGCTGCAGTTCAAGGGCAACGACAGTGCGCAGACGCTGGGCATCACCGGCAACGAGACCTTCGATATCGAAGGCATCGAGGGCGACCTGAAGCCGCAGCAGGACGTGGTGCTGGTGATCCATCGCGCCAATGGCGACGTGCAGCGCGTGCCGGTGCTGTTGCGCATCGATACGCCGATCGAGGTCGACTACTACAACCACGGCGGCATCCTGCCGTTCGTGCTGCGCCAGTTGCTGGCCGCCTGAGATCCACCTGAGGCGCCCGCAGCCTGCCAAGGCTGACGCCGCCTGCCCGGGCCCCGTTGCGGGGCCCGGGCAGGCGGCGTTTTTCATTGAGGTCCTGCGCCCCTTGCATCACCCCGAACGAAGCCGGGCGCGTGTAAGTTCCACGCAAGCCAGTGCTGCCACACTGTGTTGCACAAGAACAGCGGTCGCACGACCGGAAGCCGGGTCCGCCCGGCATCATCCAGAATCAGGAGACACCATGGTTAAGATCCTTATCGCATTCGTCGTGGTTGCCGGCGCGGCCCTCTACCTGCTGACCAAGGGCGGCAGCGACGTTTCCATGTCCGGCGAGTCGCACAGCGTCGAAAGCCACGCGCCCGCGGCCCCTGCCGCCTCCGCTCCGGCCCAGAAATAAAGCCACACGCCCGGGCGCGTCCGCACACGCTGCACGCATATAGCGGCCTGCGTGTCAACGCAACGAGTAGAATACCGTTTTACGCATAAACGGACGGTTTCTTTCTATGGCAGGTTTTCGCCCCAAGGCTTCCCCACGACTCTCCCCTGACGCCGAGCGTCTGGTGGCCGATGCGCTCGCCCTCGACGCTTCGGGCAGCCGCATGGAGGACGCGTACTGGGAACGGCGGCTCTCGCAGCGCCTGGGCCGCCTGCTGAAGAACGGGAGCCAGACCGCGCTCGACGCGGCGCTGGAACACCTGTTCAAGCACAATGCAGACGCCTCCGACGTGCTGGCCGAGCAGGCCGAGACGCTCGCCGAATCCGCCACCATCGAGGTCGACGGCCAGCGCCATGACGCGCTGCTGATCGCCGCCCCGATCCTGGCGCACACGCGCTACGCCATTCCCTCCGGCTCGCTCAAGCCGGAGCTGGCGCAAACGTTGGCGGTGCACTTGCAGGCACATGTGCTGGCCACCGGGACCAAGGTCTCGCTGTCGCCCTACCTATACAGCATCGACCAGCTGCCGCGCACGCACAGCGACACCTTTGCGCTGACGCACAAGCTGTCCGCGGCCGCCCTGGCCGGCACGGTACCCAAGGTCGACTTGCGCGACCTGCCCGAGACCGCGCCGATCCTGGCCGATCCGCGCTACCTGCTGGCCGTGGTGGTGGCTCCGCACGAGCAGGCGCTGTTCCGCTGGCAGGAAGACGCCAAGGAGCACCACGCCGAGCGCTCGACCTGCCTCGACCAGTGGCGCACCCAGGTGCAGCCGTCGGTGGCGCTGCTGCTGCCGGGCTGCGAGTTCGAGCTGCTGCTGCCCGACGCATTCTTCCTGTCCTGCCGCGAGTCCGACAAGAGCATCCGCCCGCTGACCGTGCGCGCCGCGGTCAACTACCTGTGCGGCACGCTCGACATCTCCGCCGGCCAGCTGGCCGCCGTGGTGGCTGCCTTCGGCGAGGAAGTGGTCGAGGAATACCGCGTGGGCTTCACCATGCGCGGCGAGAAGGATGTGATCTACGGCATCGTGTGGCCGGTCTACGGCCGCGAAGCCGGCGAGGTCGATGCCGACGAAAAGGGCAACCCGCTCGAGCAGATCTGCGAGGAACTGCGCAACGCCGGCGTAGAAGACATCTTCCGCCACGCCGCGCTGTTCGATCCGGAATACTGCGAGGACTGCGGCACGCCGCTGTACGCGGACCGCAACGGCGAGATCGTGCATGCCGAACTGCCCGAGGACGCCCCGACGCAGCAGCCGCTGTTCCACTGACGCGCCCGGCTGCGCCTGGCAAAAAGACGGCCCGCATGCGCGGGCCGTTTTCATTGGCGAGCCGCTCAGGCGCGCTGGCGCTCGCTGACGCAGCGCCACAAGCCGTGGCCCGATGCCCCGTACTTGCGCTCGAACGGCGTCATCGGTTGCGCCGGGGCCCACGCCTCTACCCGCGCCGGGCGCCCGACCAGTGCTAGCGCCTGGGCAAACTCATCGATATAGATGCGCCAGTTGCTGCGGCACTCCAGATAGTCGCCGCAGGCGGCCAGCGCCGGGAACACCGCATGCCCCTGCCAGCGCCGCCCCAGGTGGCCGATCTTGGGCCACGGGTTCGGGTACAGCACGTAGTGGCGCGCCACCGGCACGGCCTCGGCCTGCAGCAGGCGCCACACATCGACCAGGTCGGCCCGCGCCCAGCAGAAGTTGGCTGGCATCGGCGCCTCGCCCCACCAGTCCTTGCCGGCGGCCAGGCGCTTCTCGGACTGGTCGATGCCGATCACGAAGTGGTCCGGGAACGCTGTGGCCAGCCGCAGCGTGCTTTCGCCCACGCCGCAGCCCGCATCCAGGATCAGCGGCGCGCCGCCGGCCTGCTGCCAGCTTTGCAGCGCCGCGCCGAGCTCGCGCCGGCTGGCTTCGCCGATGGGCTTGCGGAACGGCTCGGCCAGGTGGCGCGCGACGCGCGCGGCCAGGTGTTCGTGGACATCGGCCTGGGCCGAGACAATGGTGCGGGAATTGGCAAACATGGGCGCCATTCTAACGGCGCCGTCCCGCATCGGCTTGCCTGCCCGCGCCAAAGGCTGCAACCAAGCCACTTTAGCGGCACAATGCGGGACAAACCCGCCTGAGAACCCGGCCGCGCCCGCGCGGACCCGTACGAGGAGCCAGCCAGATGACACCGACCCACGCCCTGCCGCCGCAACGTCCGCCCCGCCGCCCTGCCCGTCGCGCCGTGCTCCATGCCGCCACCGCGCTGGTGCTTGGCAGTGCCGCCTTCACGCTGCTGCCGGCGGGTGCCGCCCACGCCGAAGACCTGCGCATCGGCCTGGCGGCCGACGTGACCTCGATGGACCCGCACTGGAACAACTCGGGCCCCAACAACGCCATCGCGCTGCATGTGTTCGAGTCGCTCGTGTTCATGGACAAGAACGCGCGCTACATCCCCGGCCTGGCGTTGTCGTGGAAGCCGGTCAACGCCATCACCTGGGAGATCAAGCTGCGCCCCAACGTGAAGTGGCATGACGGCTCGCCCTTTACCAGCGAGGACGTCAAGGCCTCGCTGGAGCGCCCGGAGAAGCTGGTCAACAGCCCCGGCTCGTTCACCAGCTACACCAAGCCGATCGCGCGCATCGACACGCCCGACCCGCTGACGGTGCGCCTGACCATGAGCGTGCCCAATTACGCCAACCTGGCCAACGACCTGAACAGCGTGCCGATCATGCCGAAGAAGGTCGCCGCCACGCTGACGCAGGCGGACTTCGACTCGGGCAAGGCGATGATCGGCACCGGCCCGTTCAAGTTCGTGCGCTTTGCGCGCGGGCAGGAAATCGTGATGGAGCGCAACCCCAACTACTGGGGCCCCAAGCCCGAGTGGGACCGCGCCATCTTCCGCATCCTCACCGACAACGGCGCGCGTTCGTCCGCGCTGCTGGCGGGCGATGTCGACGTGATCGAGAGCGTACCGTCGGCCGACGTCGCGAAGCTGAAGCAGAATCCGAAGTTCAAGATCGAGCAGCAGGTGTCGTGGCGCACCATCTTCTGGCAGATGGACCAGTCGCGCGACAACCCGCCCTTCGTCACCGACAAGGCCGGCAAGCCGCTGGGCAAGAACCCGTTCAAGGATGCGCGCGTGCGCGCCGCAATCAGCAAGTCGCTGAACCGCGACGCCATCATCAGCCGCATCATGGAAGGGCTGGCGGTGCCGGCATCGTCGATCGTGTCGCCGCAGATCTTCGGGCATCCGGGCACCAAGCCGGAGGCCTATGATCCGGAAGGCGCGAAGAAACTGCTGGCCGACGCGGGCTACCCCGACGGCTTCGGCCTGACGCTGCACGCCACCAACAACCGCTACCTGAACGACGCCGCAGTGGCGCAGGCCACCGCCAGCATGCTGACGCGCATCGGCATCCAGACCAAGGTGGAGACGTTGCCGGTGGCGGCCTACTTCACGCGCGCACGCCAGGGCGAGTTCGCCTTCCAGATGCTGGGCTGGGGCTCGGCCGCGGCCGACGTGGCCTTGCGCTCGATCACTGGCACGCCCAACCCCAAGACCGGTTACGGCACCTGGAACTGGGGCAAGTACAGCAACCAGCAGCTGGACCAGCTGATCGAGAAATCGCTGACTACCGTCAGCAGCGACAAGGCGCGTGAGGAGAATGCCCGCATCGCGGCCAAGTTTGCGCTGGCCGACCACGCGATCATTCCGTCGCACAGCCAGCTGGCGATGTGGGCGATGAAGAAGGGACTGAAGTACGAGGCGCGCACCGACGAGTGGTCGCTGGCGCAGTTCTTCCACAAGGAGTGAGGGCGGGACTGCCTGCTGCCGCTCTCCCGCGCAGCGGGAGAGCGGCCGTTCCTCAGATCTTCAACCGCTCTTCCTGCCGCGCATTCGCCGCGCGCAGCTTCTGCACCCAGTCGCGCGCAGGCAGGCCGGTAGTCTTCTCGACCACATCGGCGCGCGCCTCGATCACTTCCCACGACACATCGATCTCCGGCCCATTGAATGCCAGCGCAATGACGTTGCCGTCATGCACTTCCGGGAACACCAGCACGCGGTTGTCGAAGGCATCGCAGATGCGTTCGATATTCTTCGGAAAGCTGTCGTGGTCGCCGAACAGGTTGATGGTCATCACCCCGGGTGCCTTCAGCGTGCGGCGGCAGGCGCGGTAGAACGCGGTGGTGTCCAGCACCGGGCCGCGCGCGGTGGCGTCGTACAGGTCCACCTGCAGCACGTCGATGGCGCCGGCATGGGTGCCGTCCATGACGTAGTCCCAGGCATCCTGCTCGCGCACGGTCAGGCGCGCGTCGTCCTCGCGCAGGCCGAACATGCTGCGCCCGGCGATGATCACCGCGGGGTTCAGCTCCACCGCGGTCACGCGCGCGCGGCTGAACTGGCGGTGGCAGAACTTGGTCAGCGCCGCTGCGCCCAGGCCCAGTTGCACCACGTGGAATTCTTCGACCGAGGGCGACAGGAACAGCAGCCAGGCCATCATCTGCTGCGCGTATTCCAGCTCGATCGCATCGGGCTTGCGCAGGCGCATCGCGCCCTGCACCCACTCGGTGCCGAAGTGCAGGTAGCGCACTCCTTCCATTTCCGAGAAGGTCACCGGCGCAAAGCGCGGCGTCATGCGTTTTTCTTCGCGTGCCGGCGCCTCGCCACGGGTGCGGGTGCCACGTGCCGGACGGCGCGAGGCCACGGCTTCAATCGATTTGCGTTTCAGTAGGGTCATGTTGTCGAGAAAGGCGTTCAGCACCCGTTCCAGCATGGATGGGGGAAACGCGGATTACTTGCCCAGCGCCGCCTGCGCGCGCTGCAGCCATTCGCGGTTGTGTTCGCGGGCGTGGCGCGGCCAGTGGCGGGCGTCGTGGACGATATCGGCATAGAGCTGCTGCGCGCGTTCGCGGTCGGCGGCGTCGGGCTGCGCCGCCAGCCAGTCGGCGAAAAGGCAGCGCGGCGCGGCATCGCTGGCGCTGGTCAGCGCCTGCTCGAACGCGGCGCGCGTGCCGGATGCGCCGGTGGCCGCCAGCGCGCGCGCATACAGCAAGGCCGGATCGGGCTGCTGGCGCGACTGCGGATTGGTGGCGAACAGCTTTTCCAGCGTTGCCAGCGCGCCGGCCGCATCGCCGGTGGCGAACTGCGCCTGTGCCAGTCCTTGTAGCAGCGCCGGATCGGTCGCAAACGGTCCGCTGGCCGCTGCCTGGTAGTGCTGCAGGGCTTCCGACGGCTCCCCGGCCGCCAGCAGCGCGGCGCCCAGGCGCATGCGGTGCGCCACCGTCGGGGCGCGGTCAAAGTCTGAGCGGGCCTCGCGCACCGCGCGGTTCGGATCGACCAGTTGCGTGATGGCACGCGTGGCCGCACGCGCGCCGCGCGACTGGCGCAGCTCGGGCAGGTAGATCGCGAAGAAATACACCACGCTGCCCAGCCCCGGGAACAGGAACAGGATCAGCAGCCAGTACATGTTCTGGTGTGTGCGCACCGCGTGCACCGCAAAGAACAGTGCAACGATGATATGGATGCTGATGCCGAAGATACGCATAGGGAATTTACCTTGAAATCAATGGCCGGCGCGCCAGCCGCCGGCATTGTGACAGAAAGGCGGGGCCACGGGTTTCAGCCGCCCGCCGGGATGCCGGCGCCGGCCGACTGCAGCCCCGCCACCGCCTGCGGCGTCAGCACGGCCTCGCCATTGACCGCGCGCGCCACCAGCGCATCGGCCGCCTCGATGGCAATGCCCTGCGCGCTGTACCAGGCATCGTCGTAATAGGTGTTGCCGTAGCGCTCGCCGCTGTCGCACAGCAGGCTGACGATGGCGCCGCCCTCCCCCGCCGCGCGCATCTGCTGGGCCAGGTACAGCACGCCGACGAAATTGGTGCCGGTGGACCCGCCCACGCGGCGCCCGAAGCGCCCGGCGAGGTAGCGCATGGCCGCGAACGAGAGCGCGTCCGGCACCTTAAGCATGGCGTCGATACAGGTCGGGATAAACGAATGCTCCACGCGCGGCCGGCCGATGCCTTCAATGCGCGAGCCCTCCGCCAGGGACAGGTCCGGCTGCGGCTTGCCGTCCAGGCAGCTGCGGAAGTAGTCAAAGAACACCGAGTTCTCCGGATCCGCGCACAGCACGCGGGTCTTGTGGCGCCGATAGGCCACATAGCGCCCCAGCGTGGCGATGGTGCCGCCGGTGCCGCCGCTCGATACCAGCCAGGCCGGCACCGCATGCTCTTCGTGCGCCATCTGCTTGAAGATCGACTCGGCGATATTGTTGTTGGCGCGCCAGTCGGTGGCGCGCTCGGCGTAGGTGAATTGGTCCATGAAATGCCCGCCCGTCTCCTGCGCAATGCGGCGCGAGGCGGCGTAGATCCCGGACGGGCTGCCCACCAGGTGGCAGTGCCCGCCGTAGAACTCGATCGCCTCGATCTTGGCGCGCGAGGTCCCCGCCGGGATCACCGCCACGAACGGCAGCCCGAGCAGCCGCGCAAAGTAAGCCTCGGAGATCGCGGTCGAGCCGCTGGATGCCTCAACCACCGTGCTGCCCTCGTGCAGCCAGCCGTTGCACAGCGCATACAGGAACAGCGACCGCGCCAGCCGGTGCTTGAGGCTGCCGGTCGGGTGGCTGGACTCGTCCTTGAAATAGACGCGGATGTCCGGGTAGCCCGGCAGGTCCAGCGGGATCAGGTGGGTGTCGGCGGAGCGGTTGAAATCCGCATCGATCTTGCGGATGGCTTCGTGGGTCCAGTCGGAAAGTGGCATGGCAGTGTTCCGGGCAGGCCGGACGTCAGGACAGACCGTCAGGATGCCAGAAGCGCACGCCGCAAATCCAGTTTCCGGGATGGGCAGGCGGGCTGGCACAGCCCGCAAAGGGCGGTTTCACCACAACCGCGGGACCGGGCATGGCATTTCCCCGCCGGATGCAGCCACCGCGCGGGTGCTGGGATATGATAATACGATTAATATCCTATGTGACTGAAACAGATGTCCACGATGTCCGCGATACCCGGGCGAGCCACCCGCCGCCTTGCCCGCGCCAGCCAGCCGGCTGGTCCCCGGATCCTGCATTGCGCAAGGCTGCCGTCATGAACGAACGCAAACCGGACGCCGACCCCGGCGTCGCAGCGGGTAGCCGCCGCACATCCTTTGAGTCCTATATGCGCTTCCTGGCCGAAGCCCCGCGCGACGGCACGCCCGTGGTGCTGGAGACCGAGACCGCCCTGTCACTGCACTTCGACGTGCTGGCCACGCAGAGCTTCATGTCGCGGCGCGATCCCGACCGGCTGGTGCTGGGCTACACGCGCACCATGATGGGATTCCTGCTGTTGCATCCGTCGCCGGCACGGATTTCGGTGATCGGGCTCGGCGGAGGCTCGCTGGTCAAGTATTGCTACCGGCACCTGCCCGCCACGCGGGTGGTCGCTGTCGAGATCGACCCGGCGGTGATCGCACTGCGCGAGCGCTTCCGCATTCCGCCCGACGATGTCCGCCTGCAGGTGGTCTGCGCCGATGGCGCCGAGTACGTCAGGGGCCGGGAAGCGCGCCCCGAGGTCATCCTCGTCGACGGCTTCCTGGCTGACGGCATGCCGCTGCAGCTTGGCTCCGCCGGCTTCTACGCGGCCTGCCACGCGCGGCTGGCCGACGACGGCATGCTGGTGGCCAACTTCCTTGCAAGCGACCGCGGCATGCCGCACTACCTGGGCGCGGTGCGCGCCGTGTTCGGGGCCTCGATGTCGGTCGCACGCGCCGAGGACAGCTGCAACTACACCTTGTTTGCCTGGAAAGGCCCGCCCCGGCTGCCGTCGCTGCAGACGCTGCTGGCACGCGCACGGGCGCTGGAAGCCGTGCATGCATTGAAGCTGACACCGACTGCCCGCCGCATGAAGCGCGGCGAGGCGGTTGCCGCCGACCCCGACGCCTGGCACGCCCTTGCCCGGCCCCGGGACACCCTGTAGCGGCAACGCAGGTCCGCCGCCGCCCTTCCCAATCCGCCAGACGCCGCCCCATCGCCATGCCGATCCTGTACCTGCGCAAACTGACCGGGAAGCGGCGTAGCCCCCACGCCAACCGGCACCTGGCCGGCTACCTCTGCTTTGTCGCCGGCGCCATCAATGCCGGCGGCTTCCTGGCCGTGCAGCAATACACCTCGCATATGTCCGGCGTGGTCTCGGCCATGGCCGACAACCTGGCGCTGGGCAGCTTCGCGCTGGTGCTGGATGGGGTCGGGGCGCTGCTGTCGTTTCTCGGCGGCGCCGCGTGCTCGGCGGTGCTGGTCAACTGGGGACGACGCCAACGGCTGCACAGTGAATACGCGCTGCCGCTGGCGCTGGAGGCGGGGCTGCTGCTGTGCTTTGGCCTGATCGGCGGCAACCTGGGGCAGCACCAGTGGCTGTTCGTGCCAGCCACGGTGATGCTGCTGTGTTTCATCATGGGGCTGCAGAATGCCATGATCACCAAGCTTTCGAACGCCGAGATCCGCACCACACACCTCACTGGCATGGTCACCGATATCGGCATCGAGCTGGGCAAGCTGTGCTACTGGAACGCAGCCGCGCCGGCGCGCACGCCATCACGCACACAAGCGCGCCCACTGCCCCGCGTGCTCGCCAACCGGCGCAAGCTGCGCCTGCTGGTGGTGCTGGTCACGCTGTTCTTTGCCGGCGGCATCACCGGCGCGCTGGGCTTCAAGCACATGGGTTTCAGCGCCACGCTGCCGCTGGCCGCGCTGCTGCTGGCGCTGATCGCAGTGCCGCTGAGCGACGACCTGCGCAGCCGCTGGCGCACAGGCTCACTGCCGCGCCTGGCGGCGCGGATGCGGCAATGCGTGCAGGCGGGCGCGCCGCGCCGGCGGCGCTAGGCGCCGCCTAGCGGTACACCAGCACCGGGATCTTGCTGTGGGTCAGCACCTTCAGGGTTTCGCTGCCGATCAGCATGCCCTGGACCCCGCGCCGCCCGTGCGAAGCCATCACGATCAGGTCGCAGCCTTTTTCCTCGGCCGTCTTGATGATAGCCTCGTAGGGATGGTCGTTGACGACGTATGCCGTGTCACAGGCCACGCCCGCGGCGACGGCCTCGTCGGCCAGTCCGCGCAGGTAGCGGGTCGCGTTTTCCCAGGCCTCCTTCACGTAGGTTTCGCGCGTGTCCTCCAGCATCTCGACCTGGTAGGTCAGGACGTGGTAGTTCGGACAGACGCGCACCGCGGTGGCACTCGCCCCCATGTCCCGCGCCAGCGTGAGAGCCTTGCGGAACGCCGATTCAGACAGGTCGGAACCATCGACCGCCAGCAGGAGATGCTTGAACATGATTGCCTCCTTGCCAGCATGGTTGCCGGCTAAGGCGCTCACTTCCGATGCGTCATCGCCATGCGTCCGAAAGTGCAAGCCCGCAAGGCGCACTACAAGGAGCGATCGATACCCCCGGTTTCGAATGATTCGTCGCTCGACTCCAGTATAGGTGCGCCATGGCCCACGGCAATCCGGCATGCGTCACATGCTCACGGGTGGATTCAGTACGGGCGATTTGCGAAGCCGTTGGCTGGCTGCGGGCCGCGTCAGGCCCGGCATAGGCCATCAGCGCGATGAAGACAGCCATGACGGTGGCGCCGACCGCCATGAACACGCGCTCGCGGCCCTGCCCGACCTTGTCGAGCAGCCAGCCCACCACGAGCAGGCAGGCAAAGGCCACCACATAGGGCACCGCCGAGGCGATGCCGGCGTGCAGGACGTGGCGAGGCACTGTCAGGAAATCATGCCGTGATGATCGGATCCGCGGCCATGTCCTGGCACCGGGCGGCGCGACGCCATGGCGCTCACCGATGCGGGCGCGAATACCTGGCTGAAATTGCACCGCTGCTGCGGCAGCTGGAGCGGGCCACCATGAACGTGATGACCCTCAAGGGCAGAGGTGGCGCCCTGTCGCTCTCGGTAGGTGCGTCGCTGGGCAGCTACTGGCTGATCCCGCGCCTGCCCGCATTTACGCGCGCGCACGGCGAGATCACCCTGAACCTGCGCACGCGCGTGGGTCCGGTGGACTTCAGCACCGCGTCCGTGGATGCGTCGCAGCAGCACGAGGCAGGTGTCGCCGAAAGAAGCTGATGCAACTTCCGTGAGCCATGGCATGGATATTGCGAAGCGGTCGCACAGGCCAACGGCGGCCTTGAAACAAGATGGCAAGTCGCGATGACATGCTCCGAAAAGGAGCATCCCGGGCAACGACGCCCCGAAGCGAATGGACCACGAACCGGACAACCGGTTCGCAGGCATCTCGCTTCGGGGCGCTTTTGCTTCGCCGGTCAGCGCGGTGCGCGTCTGCGTCGACACTACCTGCAAGGCATGGCATGAACGCTCCCTCCACTCAGTCACCCGAGACCGAAGTGTCCGCCGAGACCATCGGCGCATTGATCAACCTTTCCGGCAGGCAGCGCATGCTGTCGCAACGGATCGTCCTTCAGATGCTGCTCGCTTCGCGGGGGGACACTGCCGCGCTCGATATCGCACGCAAGTGCCTGTCAATGTTCGAGTCGGCGCATTCGGATCTCGTGACGGGCAGTGAGCGCTTCCCCGGCACATTCTCCGGCGCCTTGCAGCAACTGTACTTTGGCAGTGCGCGCGCTGACGCTCGCATCCGTGAATTCATCGCCCGGGTCAGAACAGCGATAGACACACCACTGGCCGACACCAGCCGGCAAGCATCATTCCTCGATGTGCTTGTGACGCAGGCCACGCCGATACTTGAGCTGCTGCAGACTGTCACGCAGGCCTACCAGGAGGAAATGCACCGTTGCGAGCTCGCTGTGCGCAAACGCCAGACCGACCTCGCCGATCGCCTCAGCGGTATTTCGATGCAGGCCAACATCGTCGCAATGAATGCACGCATCTCGGCGGCGCGGGCGGGAGAGTACGGCAGGGAGTTCTCGGTGATCACGCAGGTGCTTGCGGACATCATCAAGGAAATGGATCAGCTGATCCGCCACGTCGTCGGCTCGAACGACGGGCCCAAAGGACCAACCAGAGCCTGACGCGGAGACGCCCTTGAAACGTTACCTCAGTTCCTTCTGCCTGATTGTCTGCAGCGTCCTGGCGCTGGCCGGGACCGCTTGCGCCGAAACGCTGACGATCAACGCGGCGATCAACAAGGCGGGCCGCCAGCGCATGCTGTCTCAGCGCATGGCCAAGGCTTACTGCCAGGCTGGCCTCGGCGTTGAAGTCGAACGTTCGAAGAAGATTCTCGAGCAGTCCGTGGCGCTCTTCGACAAGCAGCTCATGGAGCTGAAGGCGTTCGCACCCACGCCGGAGATCAAGGATACCTACGCCAGGCTCGAGCAGACATGGATTCCCTATAGACAGTTGCTGTCCGGCGGCGATCCGAATCCCGATAGCGCGAAAACCATCGCAAGAATGAGCGAGGACGTGCTGAAGCTTGCGCAACAGGGGACCCTCCTGCTCGAGAAACATTCGGGCACCGCGACGGGCAAGCTGATCAACGTTGCCGGCCGCCAGCGGATGCTCTCGCAGAGAATCGCCAAGATCAGCATGTTCCGCGCCTGGGGCATTACCTCCCCCCGGATGGCGCAGGATCTGGACATGGCTACCAGGGAATTCGCAGCCGCGCAGGAGCTTCTCACCTCGGCGCCGCAAAACACCGAGGCAATCCGTCGCGAACTGCTGCTGGCCGGGTCTCAGTGGCTGTTCTTTGAAGAGGCACTCAACCAGACCGGGGTCAGTCGCGCGGAACAGTTGAGGAACATCGCCACGACCAGCGAGCGTATTCTTCAGGTAATGGATGACGTCACCGGCATGTATGAAGGGATGCCCAGGTAACGTGGGTGCGTGAACGAGCTATGCCAGACGCTGCCTTACAGGCAGCCACTCTTGCAATGCCTGCCAGGCGCCCAGCTTTTCCGTGTAGGGCAAGGTATGAGCGGGACTACTGGAAGGAAGCCTGATGATCCGGTGATGGTCGCCATGCTGCCCAAGGGCCTTCAAACCGATACGCGCGGCAGTGCCGCCATTGAAGGCGATGACAGCCAGCCTGGGTAGTGATTCGATCAGGCTCGCCAGGTCGTTGCCGGCGTGATCCCGGATGTTGCTGTCCAGGCTGCCCTCACGCTTCGCTTGCGCCACCACGTCCCACAGACCGACGTGATGCGCCAGAAGCGTTTGCAGCCGCGCGGCATATTCCATGCGGACCAGGTCTTCACCGAGAACTTCGCCGGTCAGGCGCCAGAACTGATTCTGCCGATGCGCGTAATACTGGCATTGCGCCAGTGACGCCTCGCCCGGCAGGCTGCCGAGAATAAGGATGCGCGTGCCGGCGTCAACGACAGGCGGGAAGCACCGCTTCAGTGTCATCGGTCACGCGCTCCGCTACAACACATTGAGATGGGAATCCCCCGCCGCCTGCGCGGCGGGGGCAGCCGGGGCGTCAGGCCAGCAGCTTGTTGACGCGCTGCACATACGCAGCCGGATCGTCCAGCATGCCGCCTTCGGCCAGCAGCGCCTGGTCGAACAGCACCTGCACGCGGTCGCTGAAGGCATCGCCCTCGGGGAGATCGCGCAGTTTCTGCACCAGCGCGTGTTCCGGGTTCAGTTCCAGGATCGGCTGGGCGTCCGGCGCCTTCTGGCCGGCCTGCTTGAGCAGGCGCTGCAGATAGCCGCTCATGTCGCCTTCGTCAGAGACCAGGCACGAGGCCGACGCGGTCAGGCGCAGCGTCACGCGCACGTCCTTGGCCTTGCCGTCGAGCACGGTCTTGGCGCGATCGACCACGTCCTTCCAGTCGGCCTCGGCCTTTTCCTGCTCGGCCTTCTCGGCTTCGTCGGCGAGCTTGCCCAGGTCCAGGTCGCCGCGCGCGACCGACACCAGTTCCTTGCCGTCGAACTCGCGCAGGAATGAAAGCATCCATTCATCGACGCGGTCGGTCAGCAGCAGCACTTCGATGCCCTTCTTGCGGAACACTTCCAGGTGCGGGCTGTTCTTCGCGGCGGACCAGGTATCGGCGGTGACGTAGTAGATCTTGTCCTGGCCTTCCTTCATGCGGCCGACGTAGGCGGCCAGCGCCACGTTCTGCTCGGCGGTGTCGTTGTGGGTGGAGGCAAAGCGCAGCAGCTTCGCCACGCGCTCCAGATTGGCCTGGTCTTCACCGATGCCTTCCTTGAGCGCCTGGCCGAACTGCTGCCAGAAGGTGGTGTACTTGGCGCGCTCGGCTTCTTCTTCACTGTCGGCCAGCGTTTCCAGCATCGACAGCACGCGCTTGGTGCAGCCCTCGCGGATGGCCTTGACGTCGCGGCTTTCCTGCAGCAGTTCGCGCGATACGTTCAGCGGCAGGTCGGCGGAATCGACCACGCCCTTGACCCAGCGCAGGTAGCCCGGCAGCAGCTGGTCGGCATCGTCCATGATGAAGACGCGCTTGACGTACAGCTTCAGGCCGGCCTTGTGGTTGCGGTCCCACAGGTCGAACGGGGCGCGCGCCGGGATATACAGCAGCTGGGTGTATTCGCTGCGGCCTTCCACGCGGTTGTGGGTCCAGGCCAGCGGCGCCTCGTTGTCGTGCGCGATGTGCTGGTAGAAGGCGGTGTACTGCTCGTCGGTGATGTCGGACTTGGCGCGGGTCCACAGCGCGCTGGCCTGGTTCACGCTTTCCCACTCGGCGGTGCGCTGGTAGGTGCTGGATTCAGCGTCCCACACCTCCTTGGGCATGCGGATCGGCAGCGAGATATGGTCCGAGTACTTCTGGATGATGCCCTTCAGGCGCCAGGCCGAGAGGAAGTCGTCCTCGCCCTCGCGCAGGTGCAGCGTGATGGTGGTGCCGCGCTCGTTGCGGGCGATGGCATCGATGGTGAACTCGCCGTCGCCGGTGCTTTCCCAGCGCACCGCGTCTTCGGCGCCCAGGCCGGCGCGGCGCGTTTCCACCGTGACCTTGTCGGCGACGATAAAGGCCGAGTAGAAGCCCACGCCGAACTGGCCGATCAGCGCGGCGTCCTTCTGCTGGTCGCCGGAAAGCTGCTGGAAGAATTCCTTGGTGCCCGAGCGGGCGATGGTGCCGAGGTTGTGGATGGCCTCGTCGCGGCTCATGCCGATGCCGTTGTCGGTGATCGTCAGCGTGCGCGCCTTGGCGTCGGCCTCGATGCGGATCGCCAGGTCGGCGTCGTTCTCCAGCAGGGACGGGTTCGCGATCGCCTCGAAGCGCAGCTTGTCGGTGGCGTCCGAAGCATTCGAGACCAGCTCGCGCAGGAAGATTTCCTTGTTGCTGTACAGCGAGTGGATCATCAGGTGCAGCAGTTGCTTCACTTCCGCCTGGAAGCTCATCGTCTCGTGCGGTGCGGTCATGGTTCTCCTCTTGGAAACAGGCGAATCTGGAAAGTCGGTGTGGCCACGGTCCTGTGGCCGGTGCCGCCAGACATAGGGCCGCCCGGGCCATTTTTCAAGGCCCGGGTGCTGCCGGGATGTGACTTACAGGCGTTCTAGCTGGCGCGCCAGGAAGGCCAGCATTTCCGGGTGGCCGCTGCTGGCAACGTTGAAGCGCATCCAGCCCGACGGCATCTGCGACGGCGAGAACAGGCTGCCCGGGGCGAACAGGTAGCCCTCTTCATGCCCCGCGGTGGCGATCGCGTTGGTGTCGCGGCCGGTATCGGCCCACAGGTACATGCCGGCGTGCTGGCCGGGAAAGAGCCGCAGGCCCAGGCGCTCCAGCTCGCGCCGGGTCTCGTCGCGGGCGCGGTCCAGCCGGGTGCGCACGCGCTCCACATGTTTGCGGTAGTGGCCCTCGGTCAGCACCTTGTACAGCACGCGTTCGTTGATCTCCGGCGTGGCCAGCCCCGCCAGCAGCTTGCTGTCGGTCAGCGCCGACGCCGTCTCCGGGTGCGCGGCGATAAAGCCCACGCGCAGGTTGGCCGCCAGCGTCTTGGAAAAGCTGCCCAGGTAGATCACCCGGCGCAGCTGGTCCAGGCTGGCCAGCCGGGTGGCGGCGTGGCCGGGCGGGCACAGGTCGCAGTAGATATCGTCCTCGACGATCAGGAAGTCGTACTGCTCGGCCAGGCGCAGCAGCTGGAAGGCCTTGGCCGCCGACAGCGAGGTGCCGGTGGGGTTGTGCAGCACCGAGTTGATCACGAACAGCTTGGGCCGCCGCGCCTGCACGATGCGCTCCAGCGCCTCCAGGTCCGGCCCTTCGGCGGTGTACGGCACCCCGATCACCTGGGCGCCCTGCGCGGCAAAGCGGCCGAACATCACGAACCAGGCCGGGTCGCCCACCAGCACCGTGTCGCCGGGCTGCAGGTAGAGCCGCGCGATCAGGTCCAGGGCCTGGGTGATGCCCGAGGTCAGCACGATCTGCTCGGCACTGGCACCGATCTCCAGTTCTTCCAGCCGGGTGCGCAACTGCTGGCGCAGCGGCAGGAAGCCCTGCGGCGTGCCGCTGGCCAGAAAATGGTTGCCGGGCTGGCGGCCCAGCCCGCGCAGCGCGCTGGCGATCAGTTCGCCGTCGAGCCAGTCATTGGGCAGGAAGCCCAGTCCGGGCGCCTTGTGCGCCTCGGCGGTATGGAACATGCTGCGCAGCAGCCAGGTCACGTCGATATTACGCGCCACCGCCACGGCGCCGGACACCGGCGCCGCGGGCGCGGCCGGGGCACGCTCGCGCACGTAGAAGCCGGAGCCGCGGCGCGATTCCAGGTAGCCCAGCGCCACCAGCCGCTCATAGGCCTCGACCACGGTAAAGCGCGAGATGCCCTTCTCCTGGGCCAGCTGCCGGATCGACGGCATGCGCATGCCGGAGCGGAACACGCGCTCGTCGATGCGCATGCGGGCCCATTCGGTCAGTTGCTCGACCAGCGTCATCTGCGCCGAGGGGATCGGATCCGGGAAGCGCTCGGTGGGCGGCACCACCAGCCGCAGCGCGCGGCCGGAGGTATGCCCCGATGTGCTGTGGGCGTCGCCTCCGCTATCCTTCTGACGGGTGACGGTGGCGGTCTCGCCGCCGGCGTCGCCATCCCTGCTGTTGGCATCCATGTGCTGCTCCTGCAACTGTACTGAATACGATCCGCTCAACTGTACCGGTACTGTACCGACTACCTTGTCTACCATCAAGCCAAGATGAAGCTCGCCCTCGATCACCTTGTCATCGCCGCGCCCGACCTGGACGCCGGCACGGACCATGTTGCCGGCCTGCTGGGCATTGCGCCCCAGGGCGGCGGTGCGCACACGGCCATGGGCACGCACAACCGTGTGCTGGGCATGTTCGGCGGCGTCTACCTGGAAGTGATCGCGGTCGATCCGGCGGCAACCGCGCCGGCCCGGGCGCGCTGGTTCGGCCTGGACACCGAGGCCGTACAGCAGCGCCTGCGCGACGGCCCCTTCCTGCTGCACTGGGCCGCGCGCGTGGAACGCCCCGCCGACCTGGGCCGGTGGCAGGCGCAGTACCCGGAGCGCATCGCCCCGGTCATCCCGATGACCCGCGGCGGCCTGCACTGGCGCATCACCGTGCCCGAGGATGGCAGCCTGCCGGCCTGGCCGGGCGAAGCCGACATCGCCGGCGACGGCCTGCTGCCCAGCCTAATCCAGTGGGACGTGGCCAGCTACCCCGGCGTCAGCCTGCCGCGGCAGGACCTGGCGCTGCGCAAGCTGTCCGGGCGCCACCCGCGTGCCGAGCTGCTGCGCCAGGGGCTGGCCTGGCTGGGCGCCGACCACCTCATCGCCATCGAGCAGGCCGACGGCCCGCCTGAACTGAGCGCCGAAATCGAAACCGCGCAGGGCATCCGCACCCTGCGCTAGCCACACCCGGAACAAGCCCACCAGGAGACCCCCGATGTCCGCCACCCGCAAGCGCTTCGACGAAGACCCCTACCTCGACCACTGCACCGCCACCGTGGTGGCGGCGGGCGCCGAAGGGATCGAACTCGACGAAACCGTGTGCTACGCGCGCAGCGGCGGCCAGGCCGGCGACACCGCCACGCTGGCGCTGGCCGACGGGCGCACGGTGGCCATCGCCGACACCATCTACGCCGAAGACCGCAGCCGCATCCTGCATGTGCCCGCACCGGATGCGCCGCTGCCGCGCGTGGGCGAGCGCGTCACCGTGACCATCGACTGGGCGCGACGCCACAAGCTGATGCGGCTGCATACCTGCCTGCACCTGCTGGGCTCGCTGATCCCGGTGCCGGTGACCGGCTGCGGCATCTCGCCGGAGTCGGCGCGCGTCGACTTCGACCTGCCGGAATCGACCCTGGACAAGGCCGACCTGACCGAACGCCTGAACGCGCTGATCCACGCCGACACCGCCGTGCGCACCACGCTGATCACGCCGCAGGAACTGGCCGCCCAGCCCGAGCTGGTGCGCACCATCGGCGCCGCGCCGCCGGCGGGCACGGCCAGCATCCGCATCATCGAAATCCCCGGGGTGGACCGCCAGCCCTGCGGCGGCACGCACGTGGCCAACACCAGCGAGATCGGCGCAGTGGTGGTGACCAGGATCGAGAAGAAGAGCCGCACCAACCGGCGCGTGGTGGTCGCGTTCGCGTGATGGCGTCCGGCTTGCTCACCGGCCTGACGGCCGCGCAGTTCCTGGCCCTGCTGACCCTGCTGACGGTGGGCCTGTTCACGCCCGGGCCCAACACCACCATCGCCGCGGTCACCGGCGCCAACTTCGGGCTGCGCGCCACGCTGCCGCACTGCGTGGGCGTGGCCTTCGGCTTTGCCAGCATCCTGGCGCTGTGCGCACTGGGCGTGGGCGCGCTGATCCTGGGCCAGCCCGCGCTGGCCGCCAGCGTGCACCTGGCCGGCGTGGCCTACCTGCTGTGGCTGGCGTGGAAGATCGCGCGCAGCACGGTGCTGGCGCAGAAGCAGGTGCTGCGCCCGCTCAGCGTGTGGCAGTCGGCGGTGCTGCAGTACGCCAACATCAAGGCGTGGATGCTGGCGCTGGCAGTCGCGGCCTCTTACATGACGGGCGCGCCCTCGCCGCTGCAGCGCGTGCTGCTGGTGTGCGGCTTGTTCGCAGTGCTGGGCTTTGTCAGCAACGGCGTGTACGGCGTGCTGGGCGCGTCGTTGCGGCAATGGCTGCAGCAAGGCCAGCGCGTGAGCTGGTTCAACCGCGCCATGGGCGCGGCGCTGGCGCTGACCGCGCTGTGGATTGCGGTCAGCGCCAGCCCGGGCATGCAGTGACCCGCGGCGATCCGATTCCGAGCCGATGACAACCAAGACCCCGACCATGCCCGCCAGCCGCCCCGCTTCTCCGCCACTGACGTCTGCCCCACCGGCCTCCGGCGGCATGCTGCTCGGCTTTGTCGGCGTGGCAATCTTCAGCCAGACGCTGCCGTTCACGCGCATGGCGGTGGCCGAGCTGGACCCGGTCTTTG
This sequence comes from Cupriavidus sp. GA3-3, assembly GCF_000389805.1. NCBI lineage: Bacteria > Pseudomonadati > Pseudomonadota > Betaproteobacteria > Burkholderiales > Burkholderiaceae > Cupriavidus > Cupriavidus sp. GA3-3. The sequence continues at coordinate 602,691 of NZ_KB944461.1, read as the reverse complement.
TGGCACTGGCACGCGCCGTGCTGGCCGCGCTGCTGGCGCTGGCGCTGCTTGCCTGGCGCGGCGCGCTGTCCGCCAGCCGCCGCCCGCGCGGCGGCCAGTGGCCGCGGCTGGCCGTGACCGCGCTGGGCGTGGTGGCGGGTTTCCCGCTGTTTTCTTCGCTGGCGATGCGCGAGGTGCCGGCCAGCCACGGCGCCATCGTGATCGGCCTGCTGCCGCTGGCGACCGCGGTATTCGCCGCCTGGCTCGGGCGTGAGCGGCCGTCGCCGGCGTTCTGGCTGTCGGCCGTGGCCGGCAGCGCGCTGGTGGTGGGCTTTGCCGTCTGGCAGGGTGCCGGCGGCCTGCAGCATGCGGACTGGTACCTGTTCGCCGCCGTGGTGCTGGGCGCGCTGGGCTATGCCGAGGGCGGCAAGCTGTCGCGCGAGCAGGGCGGGCTGGAAACCATCAGCTGGGCGCTGGTGGTGTCGCTGCCGGTGCTGGTGCCGGTGGTGGCCTGGCTGACCCTGCGCGACCTGCCGGCAATAGCCGCGGCGTCGCCGCGCGCCTGGGGCGGCATGGCCTATGTGTCGGTGTTCTCGATGTTTGTCGGCTTCCTTTTCTGGTACGCCGGCCTCGCAAAAGGCGGCGTGGCGCGCGTCGGCCAGATACAATTGCTGCAGCCGTTCCTGACGCTGGCGGGCGGTGCGCTGATCCTGGCCGAGCCGCTTGACGCCCCCACCATCGCCTTCGCGGTGGCGGTGATCGCCGTCGTGGCCCTCGGCCGCCGCGCCGCCGTGCAGCAAAGCGCACCCGCCCCCGCCCCGGAAACGCCACCGATCCTCCCTGGACGCATTCACTGACTGGAGCCTACATGTCCGTCTACGACACCCTTGCCCGCCTCGGCATCGAACTGCCGGCCGTCAACGCCCCCGCCGCCGCCTATGTAATGGCCGCGCAAACCGGCAACACCGTGTTCCTGTCGGGCCATATCGCCCGCAAGGACGGCAAGGTATGGACCGGCAAGCTGGGCAAGGACATCGATACCGAGTCCGGCAAGGCCGCAGCGCGCGCGATCGCCATCGACCTGCTGGCCACGCTGCACGCGCATGTGGGCGACCTGAACCGCGTCACCCGCATCGTCAAGGTGATGAGCCTGGTCAACTCGACTCCCGAATTCACCGAGCAGCACCTGGTCACCAACGGCGCCTCGGAGCTGCTGGCCGAAGTGTTCGGCGACAAGGGCAAGCATGCGCGCAGCGCCTTCGGCGTGGCGCAGGTCCCGCTGGGCGCCTGTGTCGAGATCGAGATGATCGCCGAAGTGAAGGCGGCCTGAGGCCCGCATGCGCATCGACAACCTGCCCTTCGGCACCACCGACTGGTCGGCCATCGCGCCGACCCGCCACCCCGGCGAGCAGGGCGAGGCCACCTGGCGCACGCGCCAGTTCGGCGACATCCGCGTGCGCATGGTCGAATATTCGCCGGGCTACCTGGCCGACCACTGGTGCAGCAAGGGCCATATCCTGTTCGTGCTGGACGGCGAGCTCCATACCGAGCTGGAAGACGGCCGGCAGTTCGTGCTCGGCGCGGGCACCAGCTACCAGGTAGCCGACCAGGCGGAAGCGCACCGTTCGTCCTCGCCGAAGGGCGCACGACTATTTATCGTTGACTGAGCGGCAGGCTTGCCGCTCAGCCCAGAACTCCCCCAGACCACAAGAGACACATCATGAAATGGGCCATCTCCCGCCGGGCACAGCAACTGACCAGCTCGGCCATCCGCGAAATCCTGAAGGTCACCGAGCGTCCGGAAGTCATTTCGTTCGCCGGCGGCCTGCCGTCGCCGGCCTCGTTCCCGGTAGCGGCCATGGAGGCAGCGACGGCCCGCGTATTCGCCGACAACCCGCAGGCGGCGCTGCAATACGCCGCGACCGAAGGCTACCTGCCGCTGCGCGAGTTCGTCGCCAGGCGCCATGGCGCGCCGGTCGAGCGCGTGCTGATCACCACCGGCTCGCAGCAGGCACTGGACCTGATCGCCAAGGTGATGATCGACCCGGGCAGCAAGGTGCTGGTGGAAACCCCCAGCTACCTCGGCGCGCTGCAGGCGTTCTCGCTGTTCGAACCTGAGTTCGTCTCGATCCCCAGCGATGACAAGGGCCTGCTGCCCGAGGCGCTGACGCCCGAGCTGACCGCCGGCGCGCGCTTCCTGTACGCCCTGCCCAACTTCCAGAACCCGACCGGGCGCCGCCTGCCGCTGGAACGCCGCGAGGCGCTGGTGGCCCGCGCCAAGGAACAGGGCGTGCTGCTGGTCGAGGACGATCCCTACGGCGCGCTCAGCTACACCGGCGACCAACTGCCCAGCCTGCTGTCGATGAATCCGGACGGCGTGATCTACATGGGCTCGTTCTCGAAGATCCTGGCCCCCGGCATGCGCCTGGGCTACGTGATCGCCCCGCCCGAGCTGCACTTCAAGCTGTGCCAGGCCAAGCAGGCGTCTGACCTGCACACGCCGACCTTCACCCAGCGCGTGGCCTACGAGACCATCCGCGACGGCCTGCTCGACACGCATATCCCGACCATCCGCGAGCTCTACGGCAAGCAGTGCCAGTACATGCTGGATGCGCTCAAGCGCCATATGCCCAAGGGCGTGACCTGGAACGAGCCCGAAGGCGGCATGTTCATCTGGATGGAGCTGCCCGAGGGCCTGGACAGCATGGTGATCCTGGAAGAAGCCGTGAAGCGCAACGTGGCCTATGTGCCGGGCGCGCCGTTCTACGCCAGCAACCCGAAGCGCAACGCGCTGCGCCTGGCCTTCGTCACGGTGTCGGCAGAGCGCATCGAGCAGGGCGTGGCCATCCTTGGCGAGCTGTTCCGCGAAGCCATCGCCGCGGCCGCCGCCAGGCAACCGCGCGCGGCCTGAAGCCCGGGCGCGCATCATCACTGGAGCCGAAATGTTGCGTATCTGGGGCCGACTCTCCTCCATCAACGTGCAGAAAGTGGTCTGGTGCGCGCGCGAGCTGCACCTGGACCATGAGCGCGTGGATATCGGTGTGACCAAGGGCGACCTCGACACCGAGGCCTATGTGCGCCTGAACCCGAACCGCCAGATCCCCGTGATCGAGGATTTCCGCGGCACCGATGTCGGCGGCGAGCCCTTCGTGCTGTGGGAATCCAATGCGATCGTGCGGTACCTGTGCGCGCGCTACGGCGAAGGCACGCTGTGGCCCGAGGACGTCAAGGCACGCGCCTCGGCCGACCGCTGGATGGACTGGCAGACCACCGCCTTCAGCCCGGCCATGGTGACGGCGTTCCTGAACCTGGTGCGCAAGCCGAAGGCGGAGCGCGACGAGGCTGCCATCAAGGCATCGTGCGAGCGCACCGAGCCGCTGGCCGAACTGCTGGACAAGGCGCTGGCCGGGCGCGAGTTCATCGGCGGCGACCGCTTCACCATGGCCGACATCTCGCTGGCCTGCGCCGCGCACCGCTGGATGGGGCTGCCGCTCAAGCACCAGTCGCGCCCCAACCTGGAGCGCTGGTTGAGCGCAATGCGCGCCCGCCCCGCCGCGGACGGCATCCTGGAACTGCCGCTGCGCTGAGCCGCGGCAGTTTTTTCTTTCCTGCCGTCCTGCCTTACTTCGCCGCGCGCGAGCCCGACGCCGCGGTAAATAGCCCCAGCCCGATAAACGCCGCGCCGGTCAGGTAGCGGCCGAGCGCGCGCGCCCTGCCGGCGCGGCGCAGTGCCGGCATCACCGCGGCGGCGGCCATCACGTAGCAGGCGTCCGTGGTCGCGGCGATCAGCACGAAGGCCACGCCCAGTGCCAGGCTCTGCGTCAGCGCCGAGCCTGCCGGGTTCATGAACTGCGGCAGGAAAGCGGCAAAGAAGATCGCGGTCTTGGGATTGAGCAGCGCCACCACGAAGCCGTCGCGCACCACCTGGCGCAGGCTGCGTGGCGCTGCTTCAACCGTGCCGCCGTCAGCCGCCGCGGCGCCGCCACGCAAGGCGCGGATGCCCAGCCAGATCAGGTAGGCCGCCCCTGCGTACTTGACCACCGAAAACGCCAGCGCCGATACCGAGAACAGCACCGCCAGCCCCAGCGAGGCGCCGATCGCGTTGCCCAGGTTGCCCAGCGCCACCGCGCCGATCGAGGCCAGCCCGGCCTGCCGGCCCTGCGCCAGGGTGCGCGTGACAATGTAGACCACGGCCGGGCCGGGCGTGATGGCCAGCGCCAGGCTGGCCAGCACGAATGCGGTCAGCAAAGGCCAGGGGGGAAGGAATTCGGTCATGGGCAGCCTCATTCAATGGTTGGATGCGGGCGGCAGCGCGCCCGCGGCATGACGCCCGCCAGTATGCGCCGAGCGCCGGCGCTTGTGCCAGCCCCGGGCATGGCTGCCGGGCCGGTCATGCAAGCCGGTGGCAGGCACGCAGACTTTTGCAACAGGCGCCGTTTAGAGTACTCTCGCCGGAGTGCCTGGAAGGCACCACGTGCGCCGCAATGCCCCCCAGGGAAACCCTGATCCCTGAATGTGGCTCATGCCAGGCATGACGCAATATACGACAGCGAACACGGAACCCGTTCCTACAATCGCTGGTTCTTTCCCGCGCGCGGCGGATGCCGCTCGCCGGGGCAAAGCGCATGCACGGCGCCGAGGGCACGCAGATCGTCCCGGCGCCTGAGCCAACCTGAGGAGGACATCGATCGTGTGGAGTCAAGTCTATGACCCGCTAGGCAATATGGCGCTGTCGACCATTGCCGCGGGCATTCCCGTCGCCGTGCTGCTGGCAGCGCTGGCGTTCTTTCATATGCAGGCCCACCTGGCGGCGGGGCTGGCGTTGCTGATCGGCATCGTGGTCGCCTCCACGGTGTTCGGCATGCCGGCGGCAATGGCCGGCAAGGCAGCGGGGCTGGGCATCGTATCCGGGCTGTTCCCGATCGGCTGGATCGTGCTGAACATCATCTTCCTGCACCGGCTGACAACCCTTAACGGGTCATTCAAGGTCTTGCAGAACTCGATCTCCGGCATCACCGAGGACCGCCGCCTGCAGCTGCTGCTGGTGGCGTTCAGCTTCGGCGCCTTCTTCGAGGGCGCGGCCGGCTTCGGCACACCGGTGGCCGTGACCGGTGCCATCCTGATCGGCCTGGGCTTCTCGCCGCTGGCCGCCTCGGGCCTGGCGCTGATCGCCAACACGGCGCCGGTGGCCTACGGCGCGCTGGGCGCCCCGATCATCGGCCTGGCGTCGGTGACCGGGCTGGACCTGCTCGACCTGTCGGCCATGATCGGCCGCCAGCTGCCGTTCTTCTCCGTGATCGTGCCGTTCTGGCTGATCTGGGCCTTTGCCGGCTTCCGCGGCATGCTGGCGATCTGGCCGGCGATCCTGGTGGCGGGCGTGAGCTTTGCGATCCCGCAGTTCCTGGTGTCGAACTACCACGGACCGTGGCTGGTGGACGTGATCGCCGCGCTGGTGTCGATGGGCTCGCTGACGCTGTTCCTGAAGGTCTGGCATCCGAAGGAGATCTGGACCTCGACCAGGATCCTGGGCCGCCACGACGACTCCAAGGTCGACCATCCCGAAGCGCTCGAAGCCGATGCCCGCGCCAGCGCCGCCTCGGCCGGCATCTCGGTGGCCAAGGCCTGGATGCCGTGGGTGATCCTGACGGTGTTCGTCTTTGTCTGGGGCGTGCCCGAGTTCAAGAAGCTGATGGATAGCCTGTGGGCGTGGAAATTCCCGATCCCGGGGCTGGACAAGGCCATCGTCAAGGTGCCGCCGGTCGTGCCCAAGGACGTCATCGAAGGCGCGGTCTTCAACTTCAACGTGCTGTCGATGGCCGGCACCGGCATCTTTGTCTCGGCCATCGCCGGCGGCCTGCTGATGGGCTACTCGGTGCCGCGCCTGTTCAAGGAATACTGGGAAACCATCAAGCTGGTGCGCTACTCGCTGCTGACCATCTGCGCGATGTTCGGCGTCGGCTACCTGACCCGCTACTCGGGCCTGGATGCCACGCTGGGCCTGGCCTTCGCCCACACCGGCGTGTTCTATCCGCTGTTCGGCACCATGCTGGGCTGGCTGGGCGTGGCGCTGACCGGTTCGGACACGGCCTCGAACGTGCTGTTCGGCGGCCTGCAGAAGACCACGGCGGAGCAGCTGGGCCTGTCGCCGGTGCTGATGGCCTCGGCCAACAGCTCAGGCGGCGTGATGGGCAAGATGATCGATGCGCAGTCCATCGTGGTGGCCTCGACCGCGACCAAGTGGTATGGCCACGAAGGCGACATCCTGCGCTACGTGTTCTTCCACTCGATCGTGCTGGCGATCCTGGTGGGCCTGTTCGTGACGCTGCAGGCCTATGTGCCGCCGTTCACGCATATGGTGATCCACCATCCCTGACCATTCAGAAGTTTCCGCACTGCGGTTCTGACAAGGCCCCGCCCCTGGCGGGGCTTTTCCATTGTGCAAGGCGCGTATCATGTTGTGTCTGATCCGCCGCACGCGCGCCCCCACCTCCCACGAAGACGCCGGGGCGCGCCGGGCACAACGGGAAACCTGCCATGTTGCGTCGCCTGGAAAGACTGATCGACCCCTTCCGGGGCATGCCCGACCACGAGCCGCCCGGCCAGGTCTGGCGCTTTTATGCCTGGTACCTGCGCGAAGTGTGGGGTGTGTTCGCGCTGCTGTTGCTGGTGGGTCTGGTCGGCGCACTGATCGAGGTGGCGCTGTTCAGCTTCCTCGGCCGGCTGGTCGACATGGCACAGACCACGCCAGGCGCGGAGTTCTTCAGCCGGCATCGCAACGAGCTGCTGTGGATGGCCGTGGTGGCGCTGCTGCTGCGCCCGATCTTCTTCGGCCTGCACGACGTCCTTGTGCACCAGGTCATCAACCCCGGCCTGGCCAACCTGATCCGCTGGCAGAACCACCGCTACGTGCTCAAGCAGAGCCTGTCGTTCTTCCAGAATGATTTTGCCGGGCGCATCGCGCAGCGCATCATGCAGACCGGCTTCTCGCTGCGCGATTCCGCGGTGCAGGCGGTGGACGCAATCTGGCACGTGGTGATCTACGCGATCAGCTCGCTGGTGCTGTTCGCGCAGGCCGACTGGCGGCTAATGATCCCGCTGCTGCTGTGGATCGCGTGCTACGTGGCCGCCCTGCTCCACTTCGTGCCGCGCGTGAAGCAGCGTTCGGTGGTCGCCACGGAATCGCGTTCCCGGCTGATGGGGCGTATCGTCGACGGCTACACCAATATCACCACACTCAAGCTGTTCGCCCACACCCGTCACGAGGAAGACTATGCGCGCGACGCCATGTCCGAGCAGACCGAGAAGTCGCGGCTGGCCGGACGCATGATCAGCGGCATGGACATCACCATCACCGCCATGAACGGCGCGCTGATTGCCGGCACCACGGGGCTGGCCCTGTGGCTGTGGAGCGAGGGGCACGTCACCACCGGCGCGATTGCACTCACCACCGGGCTGGTGATCCGCATCAACAATATGTCCGGCTGGATCATGTGGGTGGTCAACGGCATCTTCGAAAACGTCGGCCAGGTGCAGGACGGCATGAAGACGATAGCCGTGCCGCGCGTGGTGACCGACCGCGCCGACGCGAAGCCGTTGCGCGTCACCCATGGCGAGGTCCGCTTCGAGCGGGTGGGATTCCACTATGGCAAGGGCTCAGGCGTCATCGAAGGCGTGGACCTGACGGTGCGCCCGGGCGAGAAGATCGGGCTGGTCGGCCCCTCCGGCGCCGGCAAGTCGACGCTGGTCAACCTGCTGCTGCGACTCTACGACGTCGAGCGCGGCCGCATCCTGATCGACGGCCAGGACATCGCCGCGGTCACGCAAGAAAGCCTGCGCGCACAGATCGGCATGGTCACGCAGGACACCTCGCTGCTGCACCGGTCGATCCGCGAGAACCTGCTCTACGGCAAACCCTCCAGTACCGAGGCTGAACTGCAGCAAGCCCTGCACCGCGCCCGCGCCGACGAATTCACCCCGCACCTGGTCGACGCCCACGGCAATACCGGGCTGGAGGCACAGGTCGGCGAGCGCGGCGTGAAGCTGTCAGGCGGACAGCGCCAGCGCATTGCCATCGCGCGCGTGCTGCTCAAGAATGCGCCGATCCTGATCCTGGACGAAGCCACCTCGGCCCTGGATTCGGAAGTGGAAGCGGCAATCCAGGAAAGCCTGGAAACGCTGATGCAGGGCAAGACCGTGATCGCCATCGCCCACCGGCTGTCGACGATTGCGCGCATGGACCGGCTGGTGGTGCTGGACAACGGCCATATCGTGGAAAGCGGCACGCACGCGCAATTGCTGGCGCACGGCGGGCTGTATGCGCGGCTGTGGGCGCATCAGACCGGGGGATTTGTGGGAGTGGATTGAGTCGCTGGTTTGCTCCCCTCTCCCGCTTGCGGGAGAGGGGAGCAAACATTCGCCTGGGCTGACGATTCAGCTAATCAATTGCCGCCAGCCGGCGGCTCCACGCGCACCGGATCGATGCGCGGCTCCTTGAGCTTGGCCTCGATCGCCTTGCCCTTGCGCGCGCGCTTGCCAACGTAGGCCTGCAAGGCCACGCCTGCCAGCTTCTGCGAGGTCGGCTTGCCGCCGCGCCCCGCGCCCGAGAGCATCAGCCCCGGCGCGCCGACGCCCACCGCCTGCAGCAGCTTCTCCTTGGGTTCCAGCTCGATCAGGATCACGCCGCGCCCGCCGGCGGACAGCACCTTCACTTCATCGAGCGCCACCAGCAGCAGGCGGCCGTTGCCGGACAGGCAGGCCACATGCGTGGCCTCGTCGCCGATCGGCGCCGGCGCCAGCGGCGTGTCGCCGTCATCCAGCGTCAGGAACGACTTGCCGCCCTTCTGCCGGCTGATCATATCGCCGACCTTGGTCTGGAAGCCATTGCCGCCCGCGGTGGCGATCAGCATGCGCTGCTCCGCGCTGCCGGCAAAGGTGTGCGCGACCTGGCTGCCGGACTGCAACTCGATCAGCGTGGTGATGGGCACCCCGTCGCCGCGCCCGCCAGGCAGGCTGGCGACCGGCACGGAATAGACCCGGCCGTTGGTGCCGAAGACCAGCAGCACGTCGACGGTACGGCATTCGAAGGTGCCGTAGAGCGCGTCGCCGGCCTTGAAGGTGAACTGCTGCGCGTCGTGGCCATGGCCCTGGCGCGTGCGCACCCAGCCCTTCTGCGACATCACCACCGTCACCGGCTCGTCGATCACGCGCACTTCGGCCGCGGCGCGGCGCTCTTCCTGGATCAGCGTGCGGCGCGGGTCCTTGTCTTCCGGGCTGTACTGCTTGGCGTCGGTCTCGATCTCCTTGATGATGCGGCGGCGCATCATGGTCTCGGACTTGAGCAGCACATCCAGGTCGGCCTGCTCCTCGCGCAGTTCCTTGAGTTCCTTTTCGATCCGGATCGCTTCCAGGCGCGCCAGCTGGCGCAGCCGGATTTCGAGGATGTCCTCGGCCTGGCGGTCGCTCAGGCCGAAGGCCTCGATCAGCGCCGGCTTGGGCTCGTCACTCTCGCGGATGATGCGGATCACCTCGTCGATATTGAGCAGCACCAGCATCCGGCCTTCGAGGATATGGATGCGGTCCTCGACCTTGCCCAGGCGGTGGCGCGTGCGGCGCGTGACGGTGTCGAAGCGGAACGCGATCCACTCCGACAGGATCTCGCGCAGGCCCTTCTGGCGCGGGCGCCCGTCGGTGCCGATCATCACCAGGTTGATCGGCGCGCCCGACTCCAGGCTGGTATGCGCCAGCAGCGTATGGATGAACTCCTGCTGGCCGACGTTCTTGCTCTTGGGCTCGAACACCAGCCGCACCGGCGCATCCTTGCCCGATTCGTCGCGCACCGCATCCAGCACTGCCAGCACGGTGGCCTTGAGCTGCTGCTGGTCCTGCGTCAGCGCCTTCTTGCCGGTCTTGATCTTGGGGTTGGTGATTTCCTCGATCTCTTCCAGCACCTTCTGCGCCGAGGTGTTCGGCGGCAGCTCGGTCACCACCAGCTGCCACTGGCCGCGCGCCATCTCCTCGATGGTCCAGCGCGCGCGCACCTTCAGGCTGCCGCGGCCGCCCTCGTAGATCTGGGCGATATCGGACGCCGGCGAAATGATCTGGCCGCCGCCCGGGTAGTCCGGCCCCGGCATCAGCGCCAGCAGCTCGGCCAGCGTGATATTGGGATTGCGGATCATCGCCACGGTGGCCGCGGCGACTTCGCGCAGGTTGTGCGGCGGGATCTCGGTCGCCATGCCCACCGCGATGCCCGAGGCGCCGTTGAGCAGCACGAACGGCAGCCGCGCCGGCAGCAGCCTGGGCTCCTGCATCGAGCCGTCGTAGTTGGGGGCGAAATCGACCGTGCCTTCATCGATCTCATCGAGCAGCAGCCGCGAGATCGGCGTCAGGCGCGCTTCGGTGTAGCGCATCGCCGCCGCGCCGTCGCCATCGCGCGAGCCGAAGTTGCCCTGGCCGTCGATCAGCGGGTAGCGCAGCGAGAAGTCCTGCGCCAGGCGCACCAGCGCGTCGTAGGCGGACTGGTCGCCATGCGGGTGGAACTTGCCCAGCACGTCGCCGACCACGCGCGCGGACTTGACCGGCTTGGCGTCGGCGCGCAGGCCCATCTCGTGCATCGCGAACAGGATGCGGCGCTGCACCGGCTTCTGGCCGTCGGCCACCTCGGGCAGCGCGCGGCCCTTGACCACGCTGACGGCGTAGTCCAGGTAGGCGCGCTCGGCGTAGCGCGCCAGCGTCAGCGAATCGGCCGGCTCTTCAGGTTGAAACGTGATGTCTTGTTGTTCCATGGGTAGGCAAGAATTCGGCGCGCCACGTTGAACTGCCGGCGCGCCGGGTTGCTTGTTGTTCGGGTATGCCGGTCAGGGCATGGCGCGGCGCCCGCCGATGACCATCTTCACGCGCGGGCCGTCCGCGCTGGCGCTGGCGCGCCTGAGCACCGCGCCCTGCTGCGGCTGGTACAGCCGGTAAAACTGCAGCACGGTGCTGACATACTGCCGGGTCTCCGGGTAAGGCGGAATGCGGTTGTTGTAGCGCTGCACCGCGCCCTCGCCGGCGTTATAGGCAGCCAGCACCAGCTCCAGGTTGTTCGGGAACAGCTGCATCAGCCAGCTCAGGTAGCGCACGCCCGCGGTGATATTGGTGCGTGGATCGGCCAGCTTCTGCTCGATGCTTCGGCGCGCATCGGCGTTCACGCCAAAGCGCGCGCCGGTGTCGGGGATCACCTGCATCAGGCCGATCGCGCCCTTGGGCGACACCGCGCCCGGGTTGAAGCCCGACTCGACCGCCATCACCGCCTTGACCAGCGCGGGATCGACATCCTGCTTGCCGGCGATCTGGTGGATCAGCGGCTCGACGGTCTTGATATTGGGATGGTTGACGACGTAGCGGTACAGCTTGTGCTGCTCCAGGTCGATGTCAGCGCCAGCGGCCGCCTGCGACTGCCGCGCCGCCAGGCGCGCGGTATCCAGCTTGCCGCCATCCTTCATGAACAGCTTGTAGCGCGCGTCGAGCTTCTGGTCGGCAAAGTGCGCCACGCCATCGGCATCGATAAAGCCCCACAGCTCGGCATGCGCCGCCGGCACGAAGGCGAGCCCGGCCAGCGCCACGACGGCTGCCGCCGCCTTGCGCCATGGTTTGCCGGGAGTTCTCGTCGTCATCGTGCGTTCCAGATTACTGTCCGTTGGCGGCCGTCGGGAATGACGGCCAGGCAGACTGGGGGATTATCTACCCAATCACCGGCCGCCGCTTTCCGCTCAGGTTTCGCTCAGATATCGGCCTCGACCTCGTTGCCCTTCTCTTCCAGCCAGCTGCGGCGCTGTGCGGCCTCGCCCTTGCCCATCAGCATATTCATCATCTCGACGGTCTGCGGCAGGTCGTATTCGCCCAGCGACACGGGCAGCAAGCGCCGCGTGTCGGGGTTCATGGTGGTTTCCCAGAGCTGCTCGGCGCTCATTTCGCCCAGGCCCTTGAAGCGGGAAATCTGCCACGAGTTTTCCTTGACGCCGTCCTTGAGCAGCTTGTCCTGGATGGCCAGCAGCTCGCCTTCGTCCAGCGCGTACAGCTTCTGCGCCGGTTTCTTGCCGCGCGCGGGCGCATCGACGCGGAACAGCGGCGGACGCGCCACAAAGACGTTGCCGGTCTCGATCAGCTTGGGGAAGTGCCGGAAGAACAACGTCAGCAGCAGCACCTGGATATGCGCGCCGTCCACGTCCGCGTCGGACAGGATGCAGATCTTGCCGTAGCGCAGGTTGGACAGGTCGGGCTCGTCGTTGGCGCCGTGCGGGTCCACGCCGATCGCCACCGCGATGTCGTGCACCTCGTTGTTGGCAAAGAGACGGTCGCGCTCGGTCTCCCAGGTATTGAGCACCTTGCCGCGCAGCGGCAGGATGGCCTGGAACTCCTTGTCGCGGCCCATCTTGGCCGAGCCGCCGGCCGAGTCGCCCTCGACCAGGAACAGTTCGTTGCGGGTCACGTCGGTGGACTCGCAATCGGTCAGCTTGCCGGGCAGCACCGCCACGCCGGAGCCTTTTTTCTTTTCGACCTTCTGCGCCGCGCGCGTGCGCGCCTGGGCCTGGCGGATCACCAGCTCGGCCAGCTTCTTGCCGTACTCGACATGGTGGTTCAGCCACAGCTCCAGCGCCGGACGGCTGAAGGTGGAGACCAGCCGCACCGCGTCGCGGCTGTTCAGGCGTTCCTTGATCTGGCCCTGGAACTGCGGGTCCAGCACCTTGGCCGAGAGCACGAACGAGGCGCGCGCAAACACGTCTTCGCTCATCAGCTTGACGCCCTTGGGCTGCAGCGCGTGCATCTCGATAAAGCTCTTGACCGCCTGGAACAGCCCTTCGCGCAGGCCGGATTCATGCGTGCCGCCGGCCGGCGTCGGGATCAGGTTGACGTAGGACTCGCGCACCGGCGCGCCGTCTTCGGTCCAGGCCACCACCCAGGAGGCGCCTTCGCCGTCGGCAAAGCCTTCATCGCCGGGATTGGCGTCGGGGTCGGCAAAATGCTCGCCCTCGAACATCGGGATCACCAATTCCGCGCCGCTGCCCTGCGCCAGCGCCTCGACCAGGTAGCCCTTCAGGCCCTGGTCGTACTGCCAGGTCTGGCGCTCGCCGGTCTTCTCGGTCACCAGCGTGACCTTGACGCCGGGCAGCAGCACCGCCTTGCTGCGCAGCAGGCGCTGCAGCTCGGCCAGCGGGATCGCGGCCGAGTCGAAATACCTGGCATCCGGCCACACCTGCACGCGGGTGCCGCTCTTCTTCTCGCCCCGCTCGATCTTGCGCGAGGCCAGCGGCACGGTCACGTCGCCGCCGGAGAAGGTCAGCGTCGAGCACATGCTGTCGCGCCACACGGTCACGTCCAGCTGCGTCGACAAGGCATTGGTCACCGACACGCCCACGCCGTGCAGGCCGCCCGAGAAGGCATAGGCACCGCCCTTGCCCTTGTCGAACTTGCCGCCGGCGTGCAGCCGGGTGAAGACGATCTCGACCACCGGCACGCCTTCTTCCGGGTGGATGCCCACCGGGATGCCGCGGCCGTCGTCTTCCACGCTGAGGCTGCCGTCGCGATGCAGGGTCACCAGGATCTCGGAGCCGTGGCCGCCGAGGGCCTCGTCCGATGCGTTGTCGATCACCTCCTGCACGATATGCAGGGGGTTGTCGGTCCGGGTGTACATGCCGGGACGCTGCTTGACCGGCTCCAGGCCCTTCAGGACCCGGATGGAAGATTCGCTGTACTGACTGGTTTTGCTCGCCATGGAGTCGCTACGAAAGTGATGGTCCCGGCTGCCATGAGGCGCACAACTGTGCACGCGCCGGGGCACCGGGCACTGCATTGTAATGGAAGCGGGCGACGGCAATCCCGCCAAAAAGGCGCTTGGCCTGCCGACCCGCGCTGGCGCCGGTTTTGCCGGGCCGCCGCCACTTTTTGCCAGGGCGCCGGCAGCGCGGGCAGCGCCGTACGCGTTTTCCCGAGCCGGAGTAAACTCGCCAGCACCCGGCCCCGGCAAGCCCGATTGCCGTCCCGGCATGGACAACAACAAGCACACAATCCCTGTCGGCACCGCGCTTACCCGGCGGGACTGCCGCACATCGAGCCAAGACATGCAGAACCGACAACTCTCCCTGACCACCGTACTTGTGTGCGGTGGGCTGCTCGTGACCCTTTCAATGGGCATCCGGCACGGCTTCGGCCTGTTCAACCTGCCGATCACCCAGGCCCATGGCTGGAACCGAGAGACCTTCGCCTTCGCGCTGGCGCTGCAGAACCTGATGTGGGGCGCCAGCCAGCCCTTTGCCGGGGCGCTCGCCGACAAGTTCGGCGCGCTGCGCATCATGCTGGTCGGCGTGGCGCTGTACGTGGCCGGGCTGGTGGTGATGGCGCTGGCCACCAGCGGCACCGCCTTTGCCACCGGTGCCGGCGTGATGATCGGCATCGCCCAGTCCGGCACCACCTACAGCATCGTCTACGGCGTGATCGGCCGTGTGGCCAGCCCCGAGAAGCGGGTCTGGGCCATGGGCATCGCCGCCGCGGCCGGCTCCTTCGGCCAGTTCCTGATGATCCCGGTGGAACAGGGCCTGATCTCCGGGCTGGGCTGGCAGAACGCCCTCTATGTAATGGCGTTGATGGCCTGCGTGATGCTGCCGCTGGCGCTGACGCTGCGCGAGCCGCGCGAAGCGGCCCACACCGGCGGCCACCACCAGACCATCGGCCAGGCCGTGCACGAAGCCTTCGGCAACCGCAACTTCCAGCTGCTGACGCTGGGCTACTTCGTGTGCGGCTTCCAGGTGGTGTTTATCGGCGTGCACCTGGCGCCCTACCTGAAGGACCAGGGCCTGACCGACCCAAAAGTCGCCGTCGTGGCGCTGGCGCTGATCGGGCTGTTCAATGTATTCGGCACCTATACCGCGGGTGCGCTGGGGCAGCGCCTGCCCAAGCGCTACCTGCTGTCCGCCATCTACGTGACGCGCTCGGTGGTGATCGCCAGCTACCTGCTGCTGCCGCTGACGGTGGCCAGCACCTGGGTGTTCGCGGCGGTCATGGGCTTCCTGTGGCTGTCCACGGTGCCGCTGACCAACGGCATCATCGCCCAGGTGTTCGGCGTGAAATACCTGTCGATGCTATCGGGCGTGGTGTTCTTCTCGCACCAGATCGGCAGTTTCCTGGGTGCCTGGCTGGGCGGCTTCCTCTACGACCGCACCGGCGGCTACAACACCGTGTGGCTGATCGCGATCGCGCTGGGCGTGGTGGCCGCGCTGGTGAACCTGCCGATCCGCGAGCAGGCGCTGGTGCGCGCGCAGCCGGCGGCGGCATGATGAGCACGACCCAAGCGCGCGTGATGAAGGCAGCCGGGCTGGCGGTACTGGTCGGGGTGCTGGCGCTTGGGTTCGTGGGTTACCTGCGGCCGGGGTTCATGGTCGACCTGACCAACATGGTGTTGGCCTGGTGCGGGTGAGGGTCGGCTTGCCTGACCTCAGGCCCCCTCGCCCTTCGACTTCGCCTCCAGCACTTCCCAGCGCTCCAGCGCTTCCAGCAGTTCCATCTCGATCTCGTCGTGCCGCGTGCCCAGCTGCGCGGCCTTGGGCGCATCGCTGACATAGAGCGAGCCGTCCGCGAGCTGTGCCGAGATCACCTTCTGCTCGGTTTCCAGCGCGGCAATGCGCTCCGGCAGGCCGTCCAGTTCGCGCTGCTCCTTGTACGACAGCTTGACCGTACGATTGGCGCCGCGCGCTTCGCGCGAATCCTTGCCCTTTACCGGCTCTGCCGCCTTCTGCTCCGGCTTGCGCGCCGCTTGCAGCGCCGCGCTGCGGGCCGACTGCTCGACCCAGTCGGAATACCCGCCCACCGACTCGCGCCACACGCCATCGCCCTCGGCGGCCAGGGTCGAGGTCACCACGTTGTCCAGGAAGGCGCGGTCGTGCGAGACCAGGAACACGGTGCCGCCATAGTCCTGCAGCAGTTCTTCCAACAGTTCCAGCGTGTCGATGTCGAGATCGTTGGTCGGCTCGTCCAGCACCAGCACATTGGCCGGGCGCGCAAACAGGCGCGCCAGCAGCAGCCGGTTGCGCTCGCCACCAGACAGCGACTTGACCGGCGAACGCGCGCGCTCCGGCGCGAACAGGAAGTCGCCCAGGTAGCTCATCACATGCTTGCGCTGGCCGTTGACCTCGACCCAGTCGCTGCCCGGGCTGATGGTGTCGGCCAGCGAGCGCTCCAGGTCCAGCGCGGTGCGCATCTGGTCGAAGTACGCCACCTGCAGGTTGCTGCCGTTGCGCACGGTGCCGCTGTCCGGCGCCAGTTCGCCCAGGATCAGCCGCAGCAGCGTGGTCTTGCCGGCGCCGTTGGGGCCGATCAGGCCGACCTTGTCGCCGCGCATGATGGTGGCGGTGAAGTCGCGCACCACCACCTTGTCGCCGTAGGCCTTGCTGACGTCGGTCAGCTCGGCCACGATCTTGCCGGAGCGGTCGGCCTGCGACACCTCCAGCCTGACATTGCCCTGCACCTCGCGCCGCGCGGCGCGCTCGTTGCGCATCGCCACCAGGCGCTGGATGCGCGACACGCTGCGCGTGCGGCGCGCCTCCACCCCCTTGCGGATCCACACCTCTTCCTGCGCCAGCAGCTTGTCGAACTTGGCCTGCTCGACCTGCTCGGCGGCAAGCATCTCTTCCTTGCGCGCCTGGTAGGCGGCGAAGTTGCCGGGGAAGGACACCAGCCGGCCGCGGTCCAGTTCGATGATGCGGGTGGCGACGCGGTCGAGGAAGGCGCGGTCGTGGGTGATCAGCAGCACGCTGCCGCGGAAGCCCAGCAGCAGGTCTTCCAGCCAGCGGATCGCTTCCACATCGAGGTGGTTGGTGGGCTCGTCCAGCAGCAGGATGTCGGGCTCGACCACCAGCGCCTGCGCCAGCGCCACGCGTTTCTGCAGGCCACCGGACAGTGCCTCGACGCGCGTGTGCGAATCCAGCCCCAGGCGCGCCAGCGTGGTTTCCACGCGGGTGCGCAGCTGCCAGGCGCCGGCGGCGTCGAGCTCGGACTGCAGCCGGTGCAATTCGGCCAGCGCGGCTTCGTCGTCGTGGTTCTCGGCGACGCGGTCGGCGGCGGCCTCGTAGCGCACCAGCAAGTCGTGCGCATCGCCCATGCCCTGCGAGACCGCGTCGAACACGGTGATGCCCGCCTCGAACTGCGGCTCCTGCGGCACGTAGGCGCTGGTCACGCCGCTCTGGCGCGCGATCAGCCCGTCGTCGGGCGCCGACAGCCCCGCCACGATCTTCAGCAGCGAGGACTTGCCCGAACCGTTGCGCCCGATCAAACCCACGCGCTCGCCGGCCTCCAGCGAAAAGTCGGTGTGATCGAGCAGGGCCACGTGCCCGAAGGCAAGCTGGGCGTCGGTAATGGAAAACAGGGCCATGGGAAAAAGACGAGACGACGAGGGAAAGGAGGGACGGCCTGGCAGCCAGGGCTGGCGTGGCACGGCAGCCCGCATTGTAGACGACCGGGGCCGGGCCAAGGCTGGCCCCAAAAAAGAAGGGCCCGCGCACTGCGGGCCCAAGAGTCTCTCCTCGGTGCCCTGCTCGCAAGGCACGAAGCCAGCATAACAACGCCCCCCCTGCCCGCTCCAGTCGGAAAAGTCCGTAAGGGAAAGCCCCGTCAACCGCGATTTCTGGACGCCGCCGCGGCAAATTGGTACGACCAAGGCACTCATGCGAAGATGTCGGCCGTGCCAATGGCCTGCTGCCACCTTCATGACCACCGCTTCGCTGAAATTGTCCGACCTGTCCGTGTCCGCGCTGGTCGCCGGGCTGGTCGCCACGCTCACCGGCTATACCAGTTCGCTGGTGCTGATGATCCAGGCCGGCCACGCCGCCCACCTGACCGATGCCCAGATTTCGTCCTGGATCTGGGCGCTGTCGATGGGAATGGGGATCACCACCATCAGCCTGTCGCTGGCGCTGCGCGTGCCGATCGTGGTGGCCTGGTCCACGCCCGGCGCGGCGCTGCTGATCGCCAGCCTGCCCGGCGTGCCCTACGCGGAAGCCATCGGCGCCTTCCTGCTGGCCGGGCTGATGATGGCCGCGGCCGGCATGACCGGGTGGTTCGACAAGCTGATGCGCGCCCTGCCCGCCAGCATCGCGTCAGCCCTGCTCGCCGGCATCCTGTTCCGCATCAGCGTGGATGTGTTCGTGCAGGCGCAGCACCAGACCGTGCTGCTGCTGGCGATGTTCGCCGCCTACCTGCTCGGGCGGCGCCTGTGGCCGGCCTATGCGGTGCCAGGGGTGCTGCTGACCGGGGCGGTGGTCGCCGGCGTGCTCGGCCAGCTCGATTTCTCGGGCGTGCGGCTGGCGTTGGCGGTGCCGGTGTGGACCACGCCGGCATTCTCGCTGTCAGCCTTGGTCAGCATGGCGGTTCCGCTGTTCATCGTGGCGCTGGCCTCGCAGAACATCCCCGGGCTGGCCGTGCTGCAAGCCGACGGCTACCACGTGCCGGCCTCGCGCCTGATCTCGATCACCGGCCTGACCTCGGCCGTGCTGGCGCCGTTCGGCTCGCACGGCGTCAACCTGGCGGCGATCACCGCCGCCATCTGCACCGGCCCGCAGGCCGACCCCGACCGCAACCGCCGCTATACCGCGGCCGTGGTCTGCGGCGTGGGCTACCTGGTCGCGGGCACGCTGGCGGCCAGCATCGCGGCGCTGTTTGCGGCCTTTCCGCAAGCGCTGGTGGTGGGCGTGACCGCGTTCGCACTGATGGGCTCGATCGCCAACGGCCTGACCGTGGCCATGCAAATCCCGGCCGAGCGCGAAGCCGCGCTGCTGACCTTCATGATCACGGCGTCCGGCATGACCCTGGCGGGTGTCGGCTCCGCGTTCTGGGGCGTGGTGGGCGGCATGCTGGCGTTCCACGTGCTGCGCCGGCGCGCCGCCTGAGCATCGCCGCTAGAGCATCAGGAAAGCCACGTCCGCGTAGCCGATATCGTCGGACGACACGCCCCTGCGGCGCTGGAACAAGACATGCTGCAGCACGCGGTCGCGATGGGCCGCGAAGGTTTCCGGATCCAGGTTCAACGCCGCGCGCGCGTAGTGCTCGGCCATCAGCTTGTAGACGCGATGACGCACCTGCAGCATCTCGTTCGCCGCCTGGAGCCGGCTCATTTCCCCCACATGGTCTTCGTCCAGCTGACGCATGCTGACCACCACCCGGGCATGCATGCCCCGGTAGCGATCGACCTCCGCATGGGCCTTGCGCAACTCTTCGCGCAGCGACCGCACCTCCTGCAACAGCTTCAGGTTGTGCTGCACGCCGCGTTGGATGCGCGAAGCCTCTTCCAGTGCTTGGTCCGCCGCGGCGATGGTGTCCTGCCACGGATTCGCGTCCGGCGCGGGCGCCCCGTCCCCGGGCTGCGAAGACGTCCAGGCGGCCGTGCCGTCGATGCCATTGTGATGCATACCGCTCCCCTTACCCATGCCCGCCGCCGGCATCGTGGGGTTCGTGCCGGCTTGGTCGGGCCAACTACCGCGACTGCCCTGTAGGACTTGTGCCGCGGGCCGGCCATGCGCCCGCTTGTTCTCTTCGTTATAGCCACATTCAATCCTCCATCACCGCTTTGCACAACCACCGCAACGGAGGGGCGCGGCTTTGGCGCAACATGCGGGAGCGCTAAGATGCCGGCTTCGGCCCGTTTCGGCCCACCCATTTATGCGCTCCCATGAACGGATACTTGCTCCTCGCCCTCGCCATCGTCGCCGAAGTCATCGCCACCAGCAGCCTGAAGGCGTCGCAGGGTTTTACGCGCCTGGTCCCCAGTGTGCTGGTCGTGACCGGCTATGTGGCGGCGTTCTATTTGCTGATGCTGGTGATGCGGACAGTGCCGGTGGGGATTGCCTATGCGATCTGGAGTGGGGCCGGGATCGTGCTGGTGTCGCTGATCGCGGTGGTGCTGTACCGCCAGGTGCCGGATCTGGCGGCTTGCGCTGGGATTGGTCTGATTATTGCCGGCGTCGCCGTCATTCAGCTGTTTTCGAAGACTAGCGCGCATTGATCATAGGTATGCTCGGCAGAGATGACCCCTCATCCACTCTTGCCGCAGTCCCATTTTGGGACTGGCATTGCCCACATGCGAATCATAGCGAAGGGGTCTTTGCTGCAATTCAGCAAGTTCCACCCCGAAGCCAGGCAACCGCTGCTTGCCTGGCATGAAGAAGCCCGCTGCGCGGCCTGGACCGCGCCCAGGGACATCAAGGCACGCTACGCCAGTGCCAGCTTCGTCGGCAGCAACCGCGTGGTCTTCAATCTCGGCGGGAACAAGTACCGGCTTATCGTCGCTGTCGCATACCGATTGGGGGGTCGTCTGCGTGAAGTTCATCGGCACCCATCTCGACTATGACCGCATAGACGCCGCCACCGCGGAAATGGAGTGATCACCATGGATATCCGCCCCCTGCACACTGAAGCCGACTACCAGGAAGCGCTGGCCGCGGTCTCCGCCCTGGTCGACGCAGACCCTGCGCCCGACACGCCTGAGGGCGACAAGCTGGAAATCCTCTCCATGCTGGTGGAACGGTATGAAGCCGGGCACTTTCCGATGGATCTGCCGGATCCGATCGCCGCGATCCGCTTTCGCATGGAACAAGCTGGCCTCACGCCACGCGACATGCAACCGTACCTGGGTAACCTCAACCGCGTATATGAAGTGCTCAATGGCAAGCGCGCGCTGAGTCTGGCCATGATCCGGCGGCTGCACCGTGACCTGAAGATTCCCGCGAACGTGCTGATCGCCGAACGCAGTGCGGCATGAGCACTTGCGCAGCGACTGGCGCGCGTGCTAGCCAAAGCGCGCATCGATCTGCTTCCTGGCCCAGTCCGAGGCATGCTGCCATGCCTCGCCTTCGCTGAAGAACTGGCCCGGAACAAGATGGTGATCGAAGACCTTGAGTGGCGCGCCATCCGCCGCTTTCGCGCAGATGGTCACCTCACCTTGCCAGGGGCCGCCAACGCCAAGGGACGTTGCCGATGCTTCATACCAGTGGTCGCGGTAATACGTGAAACCTTGGAGATCCATGTCTTTCTCCACTAGTGGCATTCAGGAAGTGTCAGTCGTTGGCGTCGCCTGAAGTGGCCTGGTCAATCTCCCGTTTCGCGCACGCATAGGCGTTATCGATCGCGACCGATTCCGTGGGAGCAAGCGCCCCGGTGTTGTGCCGGTGTCCGTGACCGCGGATGCCATATGACCAGTCCCACTGGCCGCCCGAGTCCTTTTTGGCCTGGATTGAGATCTCTCGGCCTTTGTATTTCAGTTCCATGGCGAGCGCTCCGGAGTTTGGAGGATCGTAGCATGAAGCACCTGTCAATCCAGGCCCTCGACGGCGAGGCTGGCGCCATCCTCTCGGACTGAAACTCCGGGGAATGCCTAGATCGAGTTGGGGAGGAAGCACTGCTGGGAACCACAGCGGTCCCGGCATTCTTCGCCCTGAGTGGCGTAGCTAGGGCGCGCGACGCCCATAGCGGGAGAGATATTCCGGCGCGAACGTCGCCCCCCATCCCGTGTGTATGCGTTCGATCGCTTTAGCCTGGCAAACGCCGGTGCTGATAAGGCGGTGCACTTCGGCATCAACATGTTCCTCAGTGAAAATGCGGGTTTTCACCGGCTCGCCATCATCTGGGCAATGAAACCGTGCCACAAGCGTACTCGGTATGAGATCGGAGAACCACGCATGATTCCCATCTAATTGCCCTCCTTGGCGGTTCATGAGGAACGAAACGGGACCCAACACCATGACGCCCGCGAGCACGAATGCGGCGCGCTTAGCGCCCACCAACCAAAAGCACGCAAGTGCGCCGAACAGTGCGATTGCGCCCATGAATCAGTCCATCCTTTGGAGCGTGCGTGTTGTGACAGCGCCCATGGTAAGTGCCCCCTTCCGGCTAGGTTCTGATAAGAGGCGGCCATTGTACCGTGAGCCGGGCAACTCCCCCGTCCTAGCGCGGGCCACGCCTCCACCGTCTTCCGGTGCTTCGCTTCACACGCCCCTAGCGCTTTCAGCACGCCCCTCATCCCCCATTCCTGCCACGCATCGCATCATAGTCGGCCGTAGCGGTCGCGTCCGGCAGGTCGCCACAGGCCTCTTGGCGGCGATGGATCGACTACACGCGGGCACCGAATCGAAGGGGTTTCACGGATGGGAGAACGGGCTGTGCGAGCCCGCCGGCGACCAACTGGAGGAAGTACGGCACGAGTTGGAAATTTTGCTGGCGAGCACGCCAAGGCAAACAAGCCTGATCACGGGCGCCGACTTCGATCCTGAGGCGTTCGAGCGCATCTGGAAGTCGGAAGCCGTCCAGCGAGCAGCAAGCAGCTATGGCTGGCGCGGCTTGGCCGAGGCCGTCTGGGCAGACGCCTTTCACGAAGTGTCGCGGACTTGCCAGCGCCCCCGGAGAACATCGTGCTTTGCGGGGAATGCATCTACCGAGATTAGGTCCCTCCCCACAGGCTGATGAAGCGATCACCAAGATCTTGACGCTCAATCCGGTGGGTCTCTTTGGCCTTCAGGTCAGTCACGAGCCAGGATGACCCGAGCCTGCAAGCACATAAACTATAATCTTGGCGCTTTCCCGTACTTACTCTGTTCATCAAATAAAAGCAGTTGCGGCTCTTCAATCGCGCAATCGCACCAAGGTTCATGAAAATATTGCGACAAGGAAGTATCGATACACAAGCAAAGCTATGGATGCCTGTGCGAGGTTGCCTTATGTTATTGTTGTTGGCAGGGCAAAATCTCCTGATTTTTTGGCGACATTACTTTGATGGCATCGCGTTCCCCGACGACTTCCTGTTGACTTATCACGCCATTCCGTACTACTGGATCGAGGCAGTCAAGTTGGGCAAAGGGATCGCCTGGATTCCTTTTCAGGGTATGGGGTATCCCTTGTTCCTGAACCTGCAAAGCGGAGAGTTTTATCTTCCATTCTGGCTGTTTCCCTTGTTTGACGGAACATACACCATCCATGCCGCTGTCGTGATGCAAGGCGCGCACGTGCTGCTTGGAAGTATCGGCGCGGCCGTCTGCGCACGACTGTTGGGGGTGGGGTGGCGGGAATCCATGCTGGCGGGGATATTTTATCAATGCTTTGGGGGCTTCTACTCGAACTCACAGCACCCCGATATTGTCAGAGCGTTTGCATTTCTGCCATGGTTGTGCGGCCCGGTATTTGCCGATTGGCGAATCAGGTCGACGTCATTGATGATTGGTGTCGTCACTCTGCCAATGTGGGTTTTTGCTGTATGGACCGGCGGGTATCCGGGAACCGCGATGGCAACGCTATTCGTTCTAGCGACGGTTAGCGTGCTACGCACGCTTCGGGAACGTGACGTATCTGGTGTGGGCATTTGGATACTGGTGGCTCTTGTTGCAGGAACGCTGGTTGCCGGAATAGCCCTTGTGCCGGCGTTTCTTTCCTCTGGGGAAATTGCCCGCTCGAAAACCATTGAGACACTCGCTTATGACTACATGTTACCTGGCGACATTCTCTCGTTCGCATTCCCGATAAATAATTCGTATTTCGGGCATGATATTTCAATGCGATCGTTCTTTGTCGGGTTTCCGGTTGTCGCGCTATTTTTAATGGGCATCGTCGAGGTTCGTCGCCGCATGATGTGGCCATTGATTTCCGGGCTGATCGCATTGCTGATGGCAGCCGGGCCGCTGCACCAGATTCTCGTGTTAATGATTCCACCTCTCGGCTTGAGCCGGTTTGTGATGGCCGACTACCGAGCCCTCATTGGCCTCGTCGCTATTCTCGCGGCGGTGACAGTGTTGGATGATCGTCATGGTGGGAAAAAAGGCGGGATCATTTGGCTATTGTTGTTCGGGATTTTTGTATGGTATGGCGTGCATGCACTGAATCTCGAGCGCGCCTATGCGAAAGAAGACCACATTGCCCTGCTGATGGTCTTGCTTGTCGGGGTGGCAGCTATCCTGAACAGATTCGCGGCAAGATTGCTTGGCTGGACCCTCGAGCCGTTGGTTTTCGTTGTTGGTGCCGTTTTTATTTGGTATTCGAGCTATCTCTTGAATGTCATGCCTACGCCGGCGCGAGCGGAGGTAATAAGCGTCATTAGGTGGCTGGCGATTCTTGCACTGGGCTTGAATTTTCTTTGCAGTCTTTTCATAAAAAAGAGCCTGGAGCCATTGTTGATAATATTCTCCGCCATTGTTGCAGCGTACATCGCCAGCACGCTGCTCGTTGCCAGGGTGAATCAGAATGGTGTCATGATCCCGATTGCCATCACTGCGGTCCTGACGATCGTGGCGCTGTCTCCCGTGTTCTTGCAGTCAGGAAGAGGGGTGGTGATGCCTGCGTTGGCGACAGTTGCAATATCGCACTGGATGTGCGTGACGTGGACCGAGAGGTATTTTGCGCCGCCGGCGCAAGACGGTACTGCATGGGTCGAATCAATTGCGGGGAAGTTTTCTGATACACGCGAAGCGTTGAAGCGTCAGTTGCGTACCGAGACATGCCGCGGTCCGCGCCATGACGTTCCGTTACCCACCGCGGACCGCTTTCCCTGGAGCGGCTACTACAGTGGTCAATACTTTATGCAAGACTATTCTGGGCCGATGAAATTCCAACGCCAGCAGAGCATCCTCGGCTCCGATGATCTGCGGGGCTTCGCAATGCTTCCATGGACCATGGTTGCGGTATCCGACCTTCATCGTACGCACGACGCAGATTTGTCCAAGGCTCCACGCGTGGACGCAGTATGTTCGGCGTATGGGACGACCGAGATTCGGTATCAGATTGACCTGGGCGTGCCCACAGCAGTTGTGGAGAACGAAATCTACGCCAAGGGATGGTCCGCGCGACTGCTCTGTGATGACTGCGGTTGGTCGGGCGGGGCGAAAGACATCTTTCCCGTTGACGTAAAGGGTTTCCGCGGTTGGCAGTTGCCAGCTGGGCGCTACGTTTTGATTGCTCGCTTTGATACCCCATACCGCACACTTGGTATGGCAATTACGCTGTTAGGCATAGGGCTTTGGATAGCCAACGGATGGTCGATCATGCGGCCGAAACGAATTTGGCTTTCCCGACAGACTGGCCGTGCAATAAAAGTGGACCCCTCGTAATACCACAAATGCGTGCATAGCCCTACCTAGGCGTGCTGTACAGGGGGCCTGGTACTTTAAGGCTGGCATCCTTTGACGTAAAATGTGGCCCCTCCCCCGGAAGTGATCAGCCCCAACCGAATCGGGAAGTTAACCTGGCGTCCAGCCATTGTTTGCGGAGAGCAATGTTGATACAGATAAACAGCCTTTCGGCGCGAATTTCCCGGAACCCACAGCTAGCCGAGGCGATCAATAGGGTACTTTCCAGCGGGTGGTTTGTCCTGGGCCCGGCATCGAGGCAATTCGAACACGAATTTGCCGAGTATGTCGGCGTTGACTACTGCCTGGGCGTGGCCAATGGCACGGATGCTATTGAATTGGCGCTGAAAGCACTTGGCGTTACTCGTGGTGACCGCGTCGCGACTGCGGCCAATGCGGGAATGTATACGGCAACGGCCATCGAGATTGTTGGAGCCGAGCCTTTCTTCCTTGACGTCGATACTGATTCGCATGGTGTCACGTTCCAGGAAGTCGAGCGAGCCATTCTTGCCGGAATCAAAGCGGTGGTGGTTACGCATCTTTACGGTCGGGCCGTGCCTGACATTGCTGCAATTGCACAGCTTTGTGCCGACCGGGGGGTACTGCTCATTGAGGATTGTGCCCAAGCTCACGGTGCCCGTATCGACGGGACATGCGTGGGCGGGTTTGGGGATGCAGCCACTTTCAGCTTCTATCCCACCAAGAACCTTGGTGCAATTGGCGATGGCGGCGCAGTTGTGACGAAGCATGCGGAGACAGCCGAGCGAGTCGCCCGACTTCGTCAATATGGCTGGTCGTCGAAATATCAAGTCGAAGTGGCCGGATCGCGCAACAGCCGTCTCGATGAACTGCAAGCGGCTGTCCTCTCGACTTTCCTGCCGTATCTTGATGCTGCGAATGCTCGCAGGCGTGAAATTGCTGCACGCTATACCGCGAGAATTGCTCACGACAAAGTTCTGACACCGCAGGCGGTGGGAGAGGCATACGTGGCGCACCTCTACGTCGTGCGCAGCGCGCATCGGGATGCCCTGCGCACGCATTTGCATGATTTGGAGATCGGCTCCGACGTGCACTATCCCATCCCTGACTATCGGCAACCGGTTTTCGGAGAGCGTTTTGCAAACATTCGACTCGCAAACACTGAGCGCTTGGCAGGTGAAATTCTGACCTTGCCCTGTTATCCCGAAATGACCGACGCAGAGGTCGATAGCGTCATCTCCGCAGTCAATAGGTGGCGACCATGAAATTCTCGGTCATCATCCCTGTTTACAAGAACGAATCGTCTATTCCCCGTCTGTTGCAAACGTTGACGGATATGAATCGCCAACTGGACGGCGAGTTGGAAGTCGTATTCGTTGTCGACGGTAGCCCAGACCAGTCGTTTGCGCTATTGCGCGCAGCGCTCAGGACCATGGATGTGCCGGCACAATTGTTGGCGCATTCACGAAATTTCGGTTCCTTTCCGGCGATCCGGACGGGGTTGGCTGCTGCCAGGGGAGATTTTTTTGGCGTCATGGCGGCAGATTTGCAGGAGCCGCCGGAACTGCTTGTCGAGTTTTTCCGGTCACTAGATGGCGATGAGTGCGATGTCGCCATTGGCACACGAGCAAGTCGAAGCGACCCTTACTTCTCCCGTATGGCATCCGGCATGTTCTGGTGGTTATACCGGCGGCTGGTGGTTCCTGAAATGCCAGCAGGCGGCGTCGACGTTTTTGGCTGCAATCGGGTGTTCCGCGACCAGTTGCTTCAACTCGAGGAGTCGAGATCGTCGCTGATTGCACTGATTTTCTGGCTAGGTTTTCGCCGCAAGATCGTAAGCTACGGGCGACGAGTCCGCCAGGAAGGGAAGACCGCATGGACTTTCCGAAAAAAGGTGGACTACATGATGGACAGTATCTTCGCGTTCACCGATTACCCTATCCGATTGCTGACCAAGATTGGCATCGCAGGCTTCATGCTGTCCAGTATTCTTGGCGGAATCGTGCTGGTCGGTCGCCTGTCGAATAGCATCGATGTTCCCGGTTATGCGACCGTCATGATAGTGATCATGTTCTTCGGAACTCTCAATTTATTCGGGCTTGGGCTGGTGGGAACGTATGCGTGGCGCGCTTACGAAAACAGCAAAAAGCGACCATTGGCGGTTATTTCCGTTCGACAGAAAAATTCAATTCAATCCTATGCCGAGTAATTTCACAGTTCATGGCTCTGCCGATGTGCAATCGAATGACATCGGGGCAGGCACGACTATTTGGCAATCCGTAACGGTCCTCCCGCGCGCGCGCATCGGCAGTGACGTCAACATTAATGCGCAATGCTTTGTCGAGAACGATGTTGTTATCGGAGACCGCGTAACCATCAAGTGTGGGGTTTACGTATGGGACGGCATCCGTCTGGGCAATGATGTATTTGTGGGCCCCAATGTTACGTTTAGCAACGACAAATTTCCGCGGTCGAAGGCTTACCCAGAAGCTTTCCTCCAGACTGTCGTGGAAGATGGCGCCTCGATCGGCGCCGCTGCCGTGCTGCTTCCGGGAATTGTGATTGGTCAAGGCGCGATGATCGGCGCCGGGGCAGTGGTCACGCGATCTGTGCCTCCCTATGCAATCGTCACGGGCAATCCGGCCCGTATTGTCGGGTACGTTGAAAACGCGGCCTCGCCCGGTGGCGCGGTCAAAAGTACGTCTGTGAGGGCGCCTGAGCAGCTGCTAGACGCTCGAGCACATGTCGGCGTAGGCGGGGTGACACTTCATCGTCTCAAGCGCGTTAATGATATGAGAGGTGATCTCTCCGTTGGGGAATTTCCTCGAGACATCCCGTTCGACCCCAAGCGTTATTTCCTGGTATTCAATGTACCGAGCGAAGAAACCCGGGGCGAGCACGCTCATCACAAATGTCATCAGTTCCTGATTTGCGTTAGAGGAAAATGTTCAGTGGTCGTTGACGATGGCAAGGTCCGGTGCGAGATCGCACTCGAATCACCAGAGACGGGTCTGTATCTGCCACCACTGACCTGGGGCATCCAGTATAAGTATTCGAGCGATGCAATGCTTTTGGTGTTTGCGTCGGACGAATACGATGCCGATGACTATATTCGCAATTACGCGGAATTTGTCGAAATAACTAAACAAAAAAACGGGCTTTGACTACAATTTTTTCCGGAAGCAGCGTACAGCGGTGGGGGCGATACCTACTCGGAGGTGGGATAAACACTTTCGTGACCTACGCGCTGTACCTCGCCTTCAAGCTCGTGGTTGGATATCAGTCTGCATATCTTGCCGCCTATGTGATCGGTGTTGTTTTTTCGTATTGGTTTAACTCGCGCCTGGTCTTCAAAGTGGCCTTTTCCTGGGTAAAGTTTCTTTCGTATCCAATGGTCTACGTTTTTCAGTACTGCGCTTCGGCCTTGCTGCTGCATGGATTAGTCGAATTCGCTGGAGTCAACGTATCGTTTGCGCCGCTTATGGTTACGGCGGCAATGATGCCGTTGACTTATGTCATGAGCAAGCTGATTCTGAAAAGAACGCCTCGCGGCTAATGTCGCGGGCTCATCCACACCTGAGCGCGAGTCTATGCGGGAGAGCAGTGACACGACTGTAGTAGATTCGTTTGAAAGCGTCCGCCAATCGAGTCTGTCCCTCAATATCTTGGAACGGATGTAGCTAACGCGGCCACACCTCAACCGTTTTCACATGCTTAGCCGCGCACTTCCCCAGCGCGCCCAATGCGTCCCGCATCATCCATTCCTGCCAGGCGTCATAATCAGCGGCGGCCGGCGCGTCCGGGATCTGGCACGGTGTGGCCAGCGCGCTATCGAGCGGCGGCGGCCTGTTTGGCAGCGTCGACGGCGTCGGACAGCTTGCGCACCCTGAAATCGTCAGGGCGGCAGTCAGTAGGCAGAGGCTGCTTCGCATTTCGAAATTCCTTCACGGCGGCATCGACCTTAGCGCCGAGGGTGGTCTGGGTGACGTTAAACTCGTCAGCCTTGGCGCGGATGGCGTCGCTGGCTTTGCCGATGTCCTCGATCGCCTTGTTGGCGCTGACCAGATCGGACTGAGCGTTGGCCGTCTTCATTCGATCGATCTGAGCGTCCTTGCGCCAGCCATTGACAGTCCAGCCGGCTGCGAGGACCGATCCGGAATTTTGTGTACGAGGCATATCATGAGAGGGAATGACCATGGATATGCCGATGAAGAAGAAACGTACGGTGGCGTCTCAGGCAGCGGCCCGCGGGCCGCTGCCGGCTTTGCCTGAGGGCTTGCTCGACGAACTGGTTAAAGGGCCAATGACGCCCAGCGAGGTCCAGGATTTGATGCTGGCCTTCAACAAGGCCATCATCGAGCGGGCGATGGGCGCCGAGATGAGCATGCACCTAGGCTATAAGCCAGGCGAGCCCAAGCCGGCCGAGCAATCCAATGCACGCAACGGTCTCACCGGCAAGACCGTGATCACCGAGCGCGGCCCGGTGCGGGTCGAATTGCCACGCGACCGCGATGGCAGCTTTGAGCCGGTCCTGATCCCGAAGCATGAGCGGCGCTTTACCGGATTCGACGAGCGCATTATTGCCATGTACGCGCGCGGCATGAGCGTGCGCGAGATTCAGGCGTTCCTGGCCGAGAGCTACGGAACCGAAGTCTCCCCGGACTTCATCAGCTCGGTCACCGATGAAGTTATGGCCGAGGCAATCGCGTGGCAGAGCCGCCCGCTCGAAGCCATGTACCCGGTCGTGTTCTTTGATGCGTTACGGGTCAAAATCCGCACCGACGGCGTGGTCAGCAATAAGGCCGTGTACCTGGCATTGGGAATCCAGGCAGACGGTCAACGCGATGTGCTGGGCCTGTGGGTCGAGCAGACCGAAGGCGCCAAGTTCTGGCTCAAGGTCTTCAATGGGCTCAAGAACCGCTGCTGTCAGGATATCCTAATTGCCGTGGTCGATGGCCTTAAGGGCCTGGCTGAGGCCGTTGCGACGGCCTATCCCCGCACGACGGTGCAAACCTGCATCGTGCATTTGACCCGCAACAGCCTGGACTACGCCAACTACAAGGACCGCAAGGCGCTGGCGCAGGCGCTGCGACCAATCTACAGCGCGGCCAGCGAGCAGGAGGCCGAGCAGGCGCTGCAGGATTTCTGCCGACGGCCCGTGGGGCGAAAAGCTGCCGATGATCGCGCAGTCGTGGCGACGCGCCTGGGAGCACGTCACGCCATTCTTCGTGTTCCCGCCCGAGATCCGGCGTGTGATCTACACTACGGATGAAGTTGACAAGCCCCCGCGGCAATCTCCGGCGTTCATGGCGTTCGTATCGGTGGCCAGGGAGCGCGAACCGCACCTTGCGGTCGTGCTTGCTTCCAGCGCG
This sequence comes from Cupriavidus sp. GA3-3, assembly GCF_000389805.1. Lineage (NCBI taxonomy): Bacteria > Pseudomonadati > Pseudomonadota > Betaproteobacteria > Burkholderiales > Burkholderiaceae > Cupriavidus > Cupriavidus sp. GA3-3. Next base: position 572,237 of record NZ_KB944461.1, on the reverse strand, counting down.
AGAACAGGCGTTGGTAAGCCTGCTCGGCTTGCTCGCCGACTGCACGCTCCAGATCCCGGACGGACTTCAGGTTGTAGGCGGCGACAGAGCCCTTGCGGCTACCGCGACGCGCAGCAGGCATGCCTGCCTGCAGTTCCAACTCACGGGTCTTTCGCGCAGTCAGCGCTGGGCGATCCCAGGCGAAGGCTTCGTTATGCGTGAGGACGCGCCAGACGATTATTGCTAGCTTGCGCGCCGTGGCAACAGCCGCGATCTGTTGACCGCGACGCTCCCGGACACGTAGGAAGAAGGCTCGGACGGGCCCGGCCGTTTGCGCTGCGGCCCAGGCAGCCTCGACCAGCATGGCACGCGCATAGGAACGTCCGCGCTTGCTGATGTGTCCGTGTTTTGCTGGTTGCAAGCCGGATTGGTAGACCGACGGATTGAGGCCAAAGTAGCTGACCAATTTCTCCGGCGAGCGAAAGCGGGCAACATCGCCGATGGCGGAGAGCAACCCGATCGCCACCGTGGTGTTGATGCCAGTGATGGTCAGGAGCTTGCGCAGCCTGTCGTCCTGAATAGCAGATTGGGCCAGCACGCGCTCAATCTCCTGCAGATTCTCTGCCAGCCGGTCCAGCTCATGCAACCGCTGGTCGATCCCGATGCGTTCGTCCGTGGGTAGCGGCTGGAGGCTCAGCCAGGCCCGCCCTTTCTTGCCAAACAGGTCTGTCGCGGGACACCGCTCGATGAGATGCGCGGCCAGGACAGCGTGAATCTCATTCTTGAGCCGCGTCCGCTGCCGCACGATTTGAGCGCGGCGCGACACCTGCCGCCGCATCGCTTGCGTGGCCTCGTCGGGAATCCAGACCTCAGGCAGGAAGCCGCTCGCATAGAGTTGCGCCAGGATCGACGCATCGATCTTATCCGTCTTCACGCGGGCTTCCGCAATCAGACGGACTTGCAGCGGGTTGGCGACGATCACTCTGCCGACGTGACTAGTCAGCACTTTCGCAATGGCGATCGTATTGCCGGTCGCCTCGAGTACTACGTGGTCATCGGGCTTTAGCTTGGCGGCAAAGCGTTCGAGCTCGTCGCGTCGCAGTCCGACGCGCCCGCCGGCGCGCAGCAGGCCATTCTCCAGATAGGCGATCTCGGCCACCGATCGCGATACATCCAGTCCTATCACTCACATTGGCGTCTCCCATGGGAAACATCGCAAATGGGAGCCGGTGGGACAGCACGACAACTACGGATTCGCGCTCGCAGCGCAACCGGGCGGGTCGCAGGGGCGGCTAACTACTAACACGAGCTCGCAGCTCAACGTATATGAACGGCCTGCCCACCCGAAGTACTCCCCGGTGCCCCTGTCCCGGATGGTCGAACCATACACCAAGTTACTCGGTGAGGAGGAGGGGCACCGGCGCGGCTTGGCGTTGCGGATTTTAGTATCCGTTAATGGCTCGACCGTGCGGGGCATCGCTTAGGGGCACCGAAAATAGGGGCATTCGAAGATGCCCCTAAGGATGCCCCAAAAAGTGACGGATGCCAACGGGCCATGACGAACTTTGGCGAACGTCGATTCGGCGCGAAGCCTTGTTTTACTTGGGGAGAGAGAACTTCAGAGAACTGCTGTGAACTTAACTGTGGTCCCGCCGACAGGAATCGAACCTGTATCTAGCGCTTAGGAGGCGCTCGTTCTATCCATTGAACTACGGCGAGGGACAGGACTGTCAGGATCGGGAACCGCGGGCGCGGTGATCCTGGAGACGGCCCGGAGTATATCAAAATCCGCACCGGCCCGGCTCGCCGGCAGTGGCGGACCCGTCCCGGCGGCCTCGCCCGGCAAGGCGGCCGGACGACGGCAGGCGCGTCGGCCGGCCGGCATGGCGCAGGGCGCGGCGCCCCGGCCGGTGGTGGCCGCGGGCGCAGTTGGCGGCGGCAGTGGCGCAGCTGCGGTGGCAGGCTTGTCCGCGCAGGTTGCAGCGCAGTTCCCAGTCGATCAGTCCGGACATGGCAGGCTCCTTGATTCGGTGATGGCCGCGCGGTTCAGGCGAGGCCCAGGCCCAGGTTCAGGCCGCCCAGTTGGGCTTGCAGCAGCGCGCCCAGCAGCAGCCAGCCGATGTGCAGCGCGGCGCTCGGGCGGCGCATGCATGTTTCCACCTGCTCGCTGCGACTTTCGCCGGACAGGCACCAGGAGCAGAAATGCTCACAGTTGTTGGTCAGCAAGTGGTAGGCGTTTTCGCCAACGCGGGAACGGGCGCGTTCGACGGCCTGACGGCCGGCGAAGCGGGCGCAGGGTTCCGGCCTGACGGCGATGCCGAATCCGGCGGCGAAGGCTTCGAGGGTAGTTTCTTCAACAGGCGCGGCTTGCAGGGAGCGGGCGAAACCGGCGTAGTGGATGACGCGGCCGGCGCCGGCATAGATCCCATGATGGGCGTAGCCGTGGCGCTTCGTGACCAGGTGCGCGCCGAGCGGCAGCGGGTCGGCGAAACGATCGTCGCTGCCGGTAGCGCGTTCTTGTTGTTCCTGGATGTTCATGGCTGGCCTCGGTCTGTCTGGTTGCTGCAGGCATTGCTGCTTCATGCCAGACCAACAGCATCAACCATGCCAATACCAGGGAGGCACGGCAGGACAACGGTTTGGCGGGAATCCGGGGGTTTTGGAGGGGATGGACTGTCGGATGGCAGCCAACCGCGTGGCGGCAACTCTGTTGGCTGGCAGCCACCATTCGCCGTGCGCCGCGGGGCCTGGACGGGCTGGCGGCAGCGATCGCGCGATGCGTACGCTGTGGTGGGCGCATCCCGACACTGGCTGGCCGGGTGTCGGGTCCAGGCCAACGTGGCAGGCCCGCCGGGGTGGGCCCCGTTGTCGCCACTCCGCCCTGCAGCCCGCGCCGGCCTTGGGTTTCCAGTCGCCCGCCTGCCACACCCATGCTGTGGCAGGCGCCTTGCTAAATACCGGTACCGCCCCCCGGCGCCACGCCACATCCACCGGAGACCGATCATGGCCACCCTTGCGATCAACGATCCGCCCGTTCGTGCCCTCGTCTCCGCTGCCGCTCGGGACGGTGATCAACTTTTACGAGATCAACTACAGCTTCTATGCTGATCAGATGAACAACCAGTTCCAGAACATCGATATCCGCAACAACGCGCCAAACGCCAACATCAATGTCCAGGGCGACCAGGGCGCGAGGAACGACGGCCGGCTGATCTGATGCTGATCTGAGCGCCAGCGCCGCCGTGGTAGTGCCCCGGCGGGTCCGGGGCTTCACGCGGACCGGAGACAAGATTGGGTTTCGACTCGCACTTCCAGTGGACCTCGGCCGCATGCACGGACGTCGGGCGCGTGCGCGAACGCAACGAGGATGCTTGCCTGGACCTGCCCGGCCAGGACCTGTGGGCGGTAGCCGACGGCATGGGCGGCCATGCCGTGGGGGACTTCGCCAGCCAGGCGGTGGTCCAGGCGCTGGCCACGCTGCCGCCGCAGCCCCGGCTGGAAGACCGGGTCGACGCCACGCGCGCGGCGCTGCAGGGCGTGAATCTGGCGCTGGTCGATGAAGCGGCGCGCCTGGGCGTGCGCTGCATCGGCAGCACGGTGGTGGTGATGCTGGCGGGCGATCGCCGTTGCGCCTGCGTGTGGGCCGGCGACAGCCGCCTGTACCGGCTGCGCGGCGGCCAGTTCGCGCGCCTCACGCGCGACCACAACCAGGTCGAGCGCCTGCTGGCGCGCGGGCTGATCACCCCGGAAGAAGCGCGCCACCATCCCGCGCAGAACACCATCACACGCGCCGTCGGCGCGGCCCCGACGCTGGCGCCGGAGCAGCTGCTGACCGAGGTGGCCGATGGCGACGTCTACCTGCTGTGCAGCGATGGCCTGAGCAACGAGGTCGACGATGACGACATCGCGGCGGTGCTGGCGCAGCAGGACGTTGCGCAGGCCGCGCCGACGCTGGTGCAGATGGCGCTTGATGCCGGCGGCCGCGACAACGTGTCGGTGGTGGTGCTGCGTGCGGCGGACCCCTACGGCTCTGACAAGACGCTGGTCAATCCCGAGCTGGACGCCTGAAGGCACGACCGCCGGCAGCCTCGGCCCCCTGCCCCTTGCTACCCCTTGCCGCCGTCGGCCTGCCGGTTGGCGCGGAAATCTTTCGAGTGGATGCCGTGCTTCTTCAGCAGCATCTGCAGGTGCGAGCGGTTCATGTCGAAGCGCCGCGCCAGTTCGGCGACGGTGCCGCCGACTTCCTGCAAGCCCCGTTCGAGGAAGGCCCGCTCGGCCTCGTCGCTGGCGGCGCGCTTGGCCTCGCTCAGCGACGTCGCCATGGTGATGTCCGCGGCTGCCGTGCCCGCGCCGACCACCGCCAGCGCGGCCGGCCTGGGCCGGATGTCCTGCGGCAGGTGGGCCAGGTCGGCGGTGTCGCCGGCCAGGCAGCTCAACCGGTACAGCAGGTTGCGCAGCTCGCGGATATTGCCCGGGTAGTCGTAGTGCAGCAGGAAGTCGCGCAGCCGCGGCGTCAGCTTGAGCGGCCGGCGCTTGAGCATGCCTGCGGCCTCGTCACTGAAGTACGACACCAGCAGCGGGATCTCGTCGCGCCGCTCGCGCAGCGGCGGCAGGCTGACGTGGATCACGCTCAGGCGGTAGAACAGGTCCTCGCGGAAGGTGCCGGCCTGGCTCATGCGGCGCAGGTCCTTGTTGGTGGCCGCGACGATGCGCGTATCGACCGAAATCGCCTCGTCCGAACCCACGCGCTGGATCTCGTGCGCCTCCAGCACGCGCAGCAGCTTGACCTGCCCGGTCAGCGGCAGCTCGCCGATCTCGTCCAGGAAGATGGTGCCGGTATGCGCGCTCTCGAACTTGCCGCGCCGGTCGTTGCTGGCGCCGGTGAAGGCGCCCTTCTTGTGGCCGAACAGCTCGGATTCAAGCAGGCTGTCGGGAATCGCGCCGCAGTTGACCGAGATAAACGGCTTGTCGGTGCGGGAGCCATTGGCATGGATCACCTTGGCCATCAGCTCCTTGCCGGTGCCGCTCTCGCCATCGATCAGCACCGGCAGGTCGGTCGGCGCCGCCTTCTCGGCAATCTCCAGCGCTTCCAGCAACTTGGGGTTGTCGCCGAAGGTCCCTTCGAAAATAAAGCTGCGCTCCACCAGCGCCTGCCGGCGCTCGCGCGGCATGCGCTCGACTTCTTCCTGAGGCGCGGCGGCCTCGGCCGATGCCGCCTGCACGAAGCGCTCCTTGTGCGACAGCCCCATCACCTCGTCGCGCAGCGTGGTGGCCTGCTTGAGCAGCTTCTCGATCTCGGGCCGGTCAAGCCGCGACGACCAGCGCAGCGTGGAGCGCAGGATCTCGATCTTCTCGATCAGGCCGGCAAACGACACCGGCGAGGTGGCCGAGGCGGGGGTGGCACCCTGGTTATATAGCTTCATGCGGCACTCAGTTGCTTCTGCACCAGTTGGAAATACATGCCCTTGCGCTCGATCAGCTCCTCGTGCCGGCCCTGCTCGACGATGGCGCCTTCATACAGCACCAGGATCTTGTCGGCCTGCATGATGGTGCTGAGCCGGTGCGCGATGATGACCGCGGTGCGCCCGCGCAGGATCTCCTGCATATTGGCCAGGATGTTGCTCTCTGACTGCGTGTCGAGCGCCGAGGTGGCCTCGTCGAACACCAGCAGGCGCGGGTCGTGGTACAGCGCGCGGGCGATGCACAGGCGCTGGATCTGCCCGCCGGAAAGCCCGATGCCGCGCTCGCCCACCACCTGCTCGTAGCCCAGCGGCAGCTTGCTGATAAAGGCGTGGGCATCGGCCATGCGCGCCACCTCCTCGATGCGGCGCCGGTCCGGGCTGTCGTCGCCGCAGGCGATGTTCTCGGCAATGGTGCCCGAGAACAGCAGGTTGGACTGCATCACGTAGCCCACCTGAGCGCGGTAGAACGCCGCGTCGATCACGTTCAGGTCGTAGCCGTCCACCGTCATCGAGCCCTCGGTAGGCTTGTAGAAGCCCACCAGCAGCTTGGCCAGCGTGGTCTTGCCGGAGCCGCTGCGCCCGACGATGGCCACCATCTCGCCCGGCCGGATGGCGAAGCTGATGTTCTCCAGCACGTAGGGCGTGTCTTCGCCGCCGTAGCGGAAGTACAGGTCCTTCATCACGATCTCGCCCTGCAGGTCGGGCAGCATCACGCGCGACAGCACGTCCTGCGGCTTCTGCTCGGGCTCCAGGTCGAGCACGTCGCCCAGCCGCTCCATCGCCACGCCGGCGTCGTTGAGCTGGCCCCACAAGGCCACCAGCCCCATCAGCGGCGCCAGCACGCTGCCCATGAAGGCATTGAAGGCGATCAGCTGGCCGATGGTGAGCTCGCGCTCCAGCACCAGCGTCGCGCCCACCCACAGCACCGCGATGGTGGTGGCGGCGTTGAGCAGCTGGCTCACCAGCCCCACCAGGATATGGAAGGCCTGCGCCCGGTATTGCGCGTCCAGGGCCTTGGCGTACTTGCGCTCCCAGCGCAGCCGCACCGGGCGCTCGATGCCCATGCCCTTGACGGTCTCGGCGCCGCCCAGCGTTTCCATCAGGTAGGCCTTGGCATCGGTCGATGCCGCGAACACCTCGCGCGCATAGGTCTTGACCTTGGGCGTCACCACCACCGTCAGCGCCGCGATCGGGATCACGAAGGCGATCAGCAGCAGCGTCAGCTTGACGTTGTAGAGGAACATGATGGTGAAGTAGATAAACACCATCAGCAGGTTCAGCGCCGTGGTCACCGTCGACTCGGTCAGGAAGGCGCGGATGGTCTGGTTCTCCTGGAAGCGCGCGAAGATGTCCCCGGTCTTGCGCTTGGCAAAGAACGACAGCGGCAGCGATAGCGTGTGCTTGAAGAACTGCGACATCATGGCGAAGTCCATGCTGCGCACCATGAAGTTGGCCAGGTAGGCGCGGATGGTCGCCATCAGCTGCGAGAACACGCTGGAGATAATCAGCCCCGCGATCAGCAGGTGCAGCAGCCCCACGTTCTGGTGCACCACCACGCCGTCCAGGATGTTCTGGATGATCAGCGGCGGCACCACCCCCAGCATCTGGATCACGAAGGTAGCCAGGAACAGGTGCGACAGGATCTTCTTATACGGCGCCAGGTAGCCGATAAAACGCAGCCACGGCGAGCGCGACACCGACAGCTGGGTCATGCTCTCGCCCGGCGTGAACAGCAGGCAGGTGCCGCTCCAGCCGCGCTCGAACTCCTCCGCGCTCATCTTGCGGAAGCCAATGGCCGGGTCGGCCACCCACACCCAGCGCGACGAGATCCCGTACACAACCACGTAGTGGTAGCCCTCCCAGTGCACGATAAAGGGCAGCTCGAAGCCCATCAGCGAATCCCGCGTGCACTGCACCCCGCGCGTGGTGAAGCCGAGCGATTCGCCGGCTCGTGCCAGGCTGTCCAGCGTGGCGCCCTGGGTGGTCACGTTGGCCAGCTCGCGCAGCTTGCCCAGCGTCATCGGGATGCCGTAGTGCCGGCAGATCATCGCCAGGCAGGCCGCGCCGCAATCCATCTCCTCGGCCTGCTCCACCAGCGCGAAGCGGCGGATCAGCTTCTCGCCCAGCTCCGGTTTGGAATGCAGGTCGAGCAGCACCGGGCGCTTGCGCCGTTCGGCCAGCTTCTTCTGCCGATGCAGCTCGCGGTCCAGCACGCGGATGCGCTCTTCCAGCACCTCGCGCAGGCGCGGGTTACGCTCCAGGATCAGCTGCACCGTCTTCTCGGGGATCACCAGCAGGCGCACGTCGGTTTCGGCAATGGCCGAGGCCAGCTGCTCCTGCCGCATCACGCAGGCGCGCTCGCCGAAGATATCGCCCTGCCCCAGCGTGGCCAGTGGGAACTCGCTGCCCTCTTCGCTGCGCACGATGCGCACCGTGCCCTGGCGCACCACGTACAGGCGCCGGTCCTCGCGCCCGTCCTGCTTCAGGATTTCCTTGCCGGCCGCCACGCGCTTGACGCCGACGCTGCGCACGGCGTCTTCCAGCTCCTGCTTGTCGAGCTTGCCGCGCAGGTCGAAGAGCCGCGCGACAAAGCCGCCGGCCGAACTGATCGCGACATAGCTGGTGATAAAGGCCAGCGCGGCGGGGTTGCCCGCCACCACGGGCTCGCCCACGCTGCGCGGGATCATCAGCAGCTCGGTCTTGCCGGAGGCGCGCACCGACGACTCATGCCGGTAGTCGCGCAGCAGCGCGATATCGGCAAAGACCTCGCCGGTCTTGCGCACGCCCATGCTGATTTCCTTGCCGTGCTCCTCGTTGAACACGCGCACCGAGCCGGACTTGACGACAAACAAGCCCGGCGCCGCTTCGCCGGCATTGCAGACAGTGTCGCCAAAACCGAAGGTCAGCACCTGCGCGGCTTCCGCCAGGCGTGCCAACTCCTCCGGCGTCAGCACCGACAGGATCTCGACGCTGGCCAGGAAGGCGGCCAGCGCCGATCCTGCCTCCGGCTTGTCCGGGGCAGCCGCGGCGGCGCGATCACCGGCCTGGCCGGACTCGCTAGCGGGCTTCGATGACATGTTCCTGCGCCCTGGCCATCAGCCAGTTCTCGCGCAACAGGCGCCGCACTTCCACCGCCACCTCGCTGTCGAGCGTGGCCTGGTGCTTGTCGCGCACCAGGAACACCTCGAAGAAGGAGCGGTCAGCGGCGGGGAACGGCCCCAGCAGGTCGCCCGGCTCGGCATTGAAGACCTTGGCCTCGATATCGGTCTTGAGCGAGCCGCGCAGCACCTTGCCGATCTCGCCGCCGCGCTCGCGCGTGTCGGCAATGGAATGCTCGCGCGCCATCTCGGCGAAGGCCTCCGGATCATCCTGCAGGTATGAGATCAGCTCCTTGGCCTTGCCCTCGCTGTCGACCACGATATGGCTGACCTCGATGCTGTCGAAGCGCGGCGAGTTGAGCGCAAAGTACTCCTGCACCGCGGCGTCGTTGCAGACCTGCTCCATCATCCGCTCCTGATACAGGTTGTCGGTGATAAAGGCCTCGAACTCGTCCAGGCTGACGTTCAGCGCATCCAGGTAGTGGTTCATGTCGGCGGCGCGATGCAGGCCCTGCACGCGGCGGAACTGGTCGGCGCGCTCCTGGATCTCCTCGGGCGTGACCACCAGGCCCTGCCGTTTCGCGGCGTGCACGGTCAGCTTGTCGCGCACCATCTGCTCGACCAGGCCCTCGAACTGCCCGGTCAGCTTGAGCAGCCGCACGAACTCCTCGACGCCGAACACCTCGTCGTCGATACGCACAATGCCAGTCATTTCTCGGCTCCTTTGACGGCCCCTGCGCTTGCGCACCGGGCTGTCCAGATCGGCTGTTTTCGTGTTTCCCCCCGGCTGCGCTACCCTGCCACCTCACGGAAGGGGTCAAGCCCCAGATCGATCAGGCGACGTTCGCGCACAACGATCTCTGCCGTGGCGGTCATGCCGTAACGCAACGGATACTTGTTGTCGGACACCGCGTAGTAGTCGCGTGCCAGGCGCACACGGCCCTCGTAGACCGGCTGCTTGTCCGGCCCCGGCTTGGTGGCGGGCGAGATAAATTCCAGCGTTCCTTCTATGATCCCGTAGCGCTGGTACGGGAAGGCGCTGAACTTGAGCTTGACCGGCAGGCCTTCGCGCAGGAAGGCGCGGTCGCGCTCGGCAATGACGATCTTGACCACCGGGCGCGCATCCTTGGGCGCAATGCCCCCCAGCGGCGTGTTGGCCTGCACCTTGTCGCCGCGCTGGGTGGAGGTGACATCGGTGATCACGCCCGACACCGGCGCCAGGATCAGCAGGAAGTTGTCCTTGTCGATGTTCTCGAAGCGGATGCGCGCCGCCGCGTCTGCCACCAGGCGGGCGGTCTGCACCTGCAGGCGCAGCTTGTCCTCGGTGTTGGCAATCTCGCGCAGGGCCGCCTCGTACTGCACGCGCAGCCCGGCCAGGTCCTGGCCGCTGCTTTCAAGCTCGGAACTGGCCTGGGTGAGTTCGCGGCCCAGGCGCGCATCCAGTTCACTCAGCCGCGACTGCGCCACGCGCAGGTTGTTCTCCGCGTCCTGCGCCGCGGCGCGCTTGGTGTCAACCTGCGACTGCGAAACGCCACCACCGCCCGGCAGCGCCAGCAGGCGCGCATAACGGTCCTGCTCCTGGCGCGCGAACTCGCGCGCGCGGCGGGCGTTCTCGAGGTTGCTGCGTGCTTCCTGCAGCTGGGCGCGCTGCTGTTCGGCAAGCCGCGTGGTGCCTTCTGCAATGCGGGTCTCGTGCTGGCGCGTGGCCACGTCGATCTGCTGCTTGAGCGCCGCGGCCCGGCGTTCCATCAGCGCCTTCTTGTCCGGGAACTGCTTCCACTCGCGCTCGGAGTCTTCCAGCTTGAGCTGCGCCTCCAGTGCATTGGCCGCGGCCTCGATTGCGCCGCGCGCATTCAGGCGCGCCAGTACGTCGTCCTTGGACACCGGCTGCCCTTCGGCCACGTAGAGGTCGGCGAGCTCGCCGTCCACCGGGGCATAGAAGCGCCGCACCTCGGATTCCGGCGCCAGCGTGCCCTGCGCCGTGACAATGACATCGGCATGCCCGACGAAGGACCACACCAGCCCGCACAACACCAGTGCAAAGGTCGTGACGATGGTCAGCAGTCCCAGGCGCGACGGCTCGGCACTCAACAGGCCAACGCCCTCGGCGCTGTGGTCTTCCAGCGCCTCGGAGAGTGGCTTGAGGCCGCCCTGTCGGGCATCGTCCTTCATGGCTGCCCCGCTTGCTGTGGCGCCGCGGCAGCAGCGGCTGGCTCCGGCGCCTTGCCGGTGTCTTCACCGCCGATCAGTTCCAGCTTGGTCTTGAGCACGGCGGGATCGAGCACGGTGCGCAATTCGTGCAGCGCGCGCCGCTGCTGGTCGGCCTCGGCGCGGATCTCTTCCTCGATCTTGGCGAGCTGTGCCAGGTCGGCGCTTTCCCCCGCGCGCAGTTGCGTAAAGATGCGCATGCCCTGGCGCGCGTCTCCCTGCGCCTGCGACAGCAACCGGGCCTGCGCGCGGAACCTGGGCGAGATGCCGGGCTCGAGCCGCTGTTCGCTGCCGATCACGCCATTGCTGCGGTATTGCTTCCATGCGGCGACGGCGCTGCCCATCAGCTCCCGCGCGCGCCGCAGGGCGCTGTCGCGCACGCCGTTGACGTCGGCCTCGACCGCCTTGGCGAAGTGGCCGTCTTCTTCGGCATCGAGCATGGCGTAGAAGCCCAGCAGCCGGTCCTCATAGCCCTTGCTGCCGCGCGCGGACTGCAACTCGGCGTACTGCGCCGCCACCTTCTGCTTGTGCGACAGGTCGCGCGCGAGGTCGTCGGCCCAGGGTCCGCCGCTGATCTGCTTGATCCCCGCCAGCGCAGCGGCGCTGTCGCCCTGCTGCCACGCCCTGGCCGCACTGGCATACTGACGCACCATCTCCGGCGGCGGCAGGCGCGCGGCCAGGTTGTTGAACTGTGCCTGGAACGGCGGCGTGGCGAAGCGGCTGTCGGCGAGCCGCGCCACCAGCGGCCCGGGCCGGCGCGCGCGCAGTGCCTGCATCAGCGCGGTGTAGCGGTCCAGGTCTGACTGCACGCGGTCCAGCCCGGCCAGGCGCGGATACTTCTCGCGGTACTCGGCGATGACCGGCTGCAACGCCTCCGGGCGGTCGCGGCCGAGTTCGGCAGCGATGGTGGCGTTCAGCCGGTCGATCGCCGCCAGGTAGACCGAGGCATCATTCTGCAGGCGGCGCACATCACTGAGCGCATCGGCATAGAGATCGCGGAACGCCGGCACATCGGCCGCGATGCGCCCGAGTGCGCGCTGGTGCGCGGTAGTGTCCTGGTTCCAGTACGCCAGCAGTTGCCGGATCGGAGCCTCATCGGTGTAGAGGCGGATCGGCGCGTCGGCGCCGCGCTGCGCGGTGAAGCGTTCGAGCCGGCCGATCCAGTCGAGCTCGGCCACCAGCGGCCGCGCATCGGCGTTGTGCGCACTGGGCTTGCGCATCCGGGCCAGCGCGGCATCGGCGCCGCTGACATCACCGGCCTTCAGCCTGGCTGCAAAATCGGGCACGTAAGCGCGCATCAGTGCCTCGGCGCCGAGGGCCTGCACCTGGGCATCGTCGGGATGACGCGCCAGGTAATCGTCGGCGGCCTGCGCCGCGCGGGCGTGATCGCCGGCGGCAAATAAGGCCTGCACTTCGCGCTCCGCCGCACCGCGCCAGTACACGGCCGCGCCCGCCAGTATTGCGAGCAACAGCAACGCGCCACCCCATCGCGCCGCGCGCCGCGTGCGTGCGGGATCGTCCAGGCCGAACAGCCTGGCGCCCTCCGCCAGCAACAGCGCGGCACGTCCGCGCTTGCGGCGTGCCTGCGCGCCGTCGTGCGCCGCAGTGGCCGCCGCGGCCTGTGCCTCGGCCTCGGCGTTGACCTCGTCGTCCTGCTGCGCGGCGTAGTCGACGCAGAAGATGTCGAGGAAGGAATCGGCCGCACCGACAAAGGTGGTGCGGTCATCCTCGTCGCGCGCGGCCGGCGCCGGGGAAGCGGCCGGCGTGTCCGGTGCCGCGGCGACGGGCTGCAGCATCGAGCGCGTCGCGGTGGCATCGCCATCGCCCGTGCGCTGGACCTGCGCCTGGTAGACAAAGTGGTTGCCGCCGAAGGCGATCAGGTCGCCGTCGTCCAGCGGCACGCCGTGGTCTGCCAGGCGCTTGCCGTTGACGAAGGTGCCGTTGGTGCTGCCCAGGTCCTCAACGAACGGCACGCCACCCTTGAGGTACACGTGCGCGTGGCGCCTCGACAGGTAGTTGACCTGCTGAGGATAACTGTCGCGGTAGCGCGCGAAGGCATCGTCGGCCTTGCTGATCAGGTACGGGAAGCCGTCCACGTGCAGCGGCTGCAGTCCGACATCTCCGCGTTCGGGCACCAGCGTCACCGCCACCCGCGGCGGCTCGGGCTGCGGCGCGCGCGGCAACAGCCGGACCCGGAACGACAGCGCGGGCCCGAAGGCCACCTCATCGCCGTCGCTGAGCTGCGCCGGCTGGCGCGCCACCGCCGCGCCGTTCACGCGCGTGCCGTTCTTGCTGCCGAGATCCGCCACATAAACCGCGCCATGCTCGGCGAAGATGCGCGCATGCCGGCGCGACAGCGGCGCGGCCAGGTCTTCCGGGTAGGTGGCGAACGGCAGCTCGCTGCGGCCGACGGCGAACAGGTCTTCGTCAATGCGGATTTCGCCCAGCTCGGGGCGCGCGACGGGCGTCAGGAATACATCGAATTCCTGCGCCAGATCGTGAGAGAACTCCCGCGTGAATCCCTGGGCCATTTTCACCGGCATTTCCATGATCAGTGCTTCGTCAGGAGCCATGTTTCCAGCGAGCCAACAGCGCGGCTGCCGCGGCGGCAGGCCAGGGGAGTGAAGCGACTAAGAACATAGTAGGCGACGGCTAAGGCTAGTCAATCGGGCGCGGGACGCGCGGTTGGCACGGGAGCGGCACATGCAGCGGGGCAAGCGGCCAGGGCTATGGACGCGTTGCGCAACGCGTTGCTTACGCCGGTATCACATGAACACCGCCAAGGAACCTCTGGCAGCACTTATTGCGTTGGATTCGAGGCCGCGTTGCGCACATCGGTATCGGGCCAGCCGCCGCCAAGCGCCTTGTACAGGGTGACGGTGTCGGCCAGGATCTGTTGGTGGACCGCCAACAACTGCAGTTGCGCGGCCAGCAGCGAGCGCTCGGTCTCAAACACTTCCAGCTGCGAGACCACGCCCTCCTTCAGTTGCGCCTCGATCTGCGCGGACACGACGCGCAGCTGCTCAACCTGCTGCTGCAACTCGATGCGCTGCTTCTTGTGCGCGTCGACGTTGACCAGCGCGCTCTCCACCTCTTCGAACGCGGTCATCACGGTGCGGCCATATTCGTTTTCCACCACGCCCACCTGCGCCTCGGTGGTCTTCACGCGCGCCCGCACGTTGGGATCGAGCATCGGCAGGTTGATGCTGGGCGCCAAGCCGAAGGTGAAGGACTTGAGCAGGGAGCTCAGCGCAAAGCTTGCGGTGCCGCCGCTCGCGGTCAGGCTGATGGTGGGCAGTTGCGCCAGGCGTGCCTGCCCGACGATGTTGTAGGCCGCCAGCACGCGGTATTCAGCGGCCACCACATCCGGACGGCGCGCCAGCAGCTGCGACGGCAGCCCGGCCGGCACCGCGGGCGGCTGCACGCGGTCCTGCAGGCGCCCTGCCGGAACCTTTAGATTGCCCGCGGGCACGCCGACCAGCGTCGCCAGCGCGTTTTCGGCGACATCGCGCGAACGGCGCAGCTCGAGCAGGTCCTTGTTGAGACGGTTGATTTCCGCCTGCTGCTGCATCACGCGGATCTTGGGCACCAGGCCGTTCTGGTACATCGCCTGAAAGGTGGACAGGATCTGCCCGTTCTTGGCGACGGTGCGCGATTGCTGCTCGATCTGCTCGTCGAACTGCAGGATCTGGAAGTAAGTGGTCGATACATTGGACACCAGCGTCAGGTAGCCGGCACGCCAGTCGGCCTCGGTCGCGTTGAACTCGGCGGTCTGCGCCTGCACGCCCTTCTCGACCTTGCCCCAGATATCGATGTCCCAGTTCAGCTGGGCGGCGGCGTTATAAATCGTAGTGGACTTCTGCCCGGTGGTCTTTTGGAAGTTCGCGCTGGCGCCGATACCGATCACGGGCAGCGCTCCCGCGCGGGCCTCGCCGATCTGCGCGTTGGCCACGCGGATGCGCGCCGCCAGCACCTTGATGTCATAGTTGCCGCCCAGTGCCTGTTCGATCAGCTTGTTCAGGTAGGGATCCTTGAAGCCGTGCCACCAGTTGGGCTGCACCGCTTCGGCCGGCGACACCGTAATCGAACCCTGGCGCGTCCATTCGGCCTTGGCCGGGGTTTCCGGGCGCTGGTACACCGGCGGCCGGAAGTCGGCGCAGCCTGCCAGCAGCGCCGTGCAGACAGCCAGCGCGGTCAGCCAGGCAGTACGGTGCGGCGCGGCGGTCGACGTAACCCCGGGCGAGGCAATGATGGATTCGGGCACGATGGGTTCCTGCGTGCGACGGCGGCGGGCGGGATGCACTTGAGTTATCCATGGCATGCCGGGGCCGCGAAGTCTGTCTGTATTGTGGTGCGCGCGGACGCGCGCACCAACCCCGATATGCATGGGGTCAGCGGGAGGTGTTGTCTATGGGTTGGTCTCGAGCATCGGGTTGGAAAGGACAACAGCAGGGAGCGTGCCAGCTCCAGCGCCATGCCCGCGCGGATCACGGAAGTGCCTGTAAACACGGGGGTTTTTCATTGCAGCCGGCGCCGGCCGCGGATGCGCGGCGAGCTGGCGTCACGGCGTACTGGCGGGGCGCAACCAACAGATCGCGCGTCGGTGTTGGATGGCACGCGACACTTGCGGAGCCGGCGCAAAAAAAAACGGCGGCACACGCGCGCCGCCGTCACCGCAAGGTCCGGGTCACTTCACGTAGATCGTGATCTTCTTCGAATAGACCGGCGGGTTGGTGGGAATGTGCTTGTCATCCCCCATCAAAAGCTGCAGCGTATGCTTGCCAGGCGGCAGCTCGATCATGGTCTCGGTCTCCCCCGCCCCGAAATGCAGGTGATTGCGGTCGTTGGGGATTTCCTTGTCCATCGGCGGCAGATCCGCATCGATCAGCAGATGATGGTGCCCGGTATTGGGATACTTCACATCCTTCGGCGCCACCCCCATATTGCGCAGCCCGAACCACACCTTGAATGGCTTGCCCGCGGGCATCGTCTGCCCGTCGTTGGGCCAGCCGATATACAGGTAGGCGTTGGGCGGCGCCGGCGTCGAACCACCCTGCACCACCGCTGACAGCAGCAGGCTGGCGGCAAAGACAGCCGCGGCAAGTAGTCTGGACATGGTGCTCTCCCCTGTTTCCTGATCGACCTGGTTCGGCTTCCGCGGCGCGCGCTGCACCGCTATTTCACCGTGATCGTAATCTTCTTCGAATAGATCGGCGGCTCGAACGGCACGTGCTTGGCATCGCCCATCAGCAACTGCAGCGTATGCTTGCCGGGCGGCAACTCAATGCGCGCGTCGGTCTCGCCCGCCCCGAAGTGCAGGTGGTTCTTGTCCGAAGGGATTTCCTTGTCCAGCGGCGGCAGCTCGGTGTCGACCAGCAGGTGGTGGTGCCCGCAGCGCGGCGACTCGACGCCCTTGGGGCAGACGCCCATATTGCGCAGGCCCATGCGCACCCACAACTTGCCGCCGCTGATGACCGTGCCATCGTGCGGCCAGATGATGTAGGCCTCGGCATTGGGCGGGGCTGCCGTCGACAGCGAAAGCGACGGCGCAGCGGCCAAGGTGGCAGCCGCCAGCAGGCGGAACAGGAATCGTCTGGACATACGCGGCGCCTCCCGGAAACAGTCCGAAACCCGATCACGTTGTCCCGAAAGCCCATTCTTGTTGCTTGTTGGTCAGCGCTCGGCGATTCGTCATTCAGGTTAGGTCGCAAGCCCGGAAAAAGCGAACCCGGCGCGTCGCGGCGGCATGGCAATGCCCCGCCGGAGACACAAGCGCTGTGCTATCTTGAAGCAAGCCCGGTCGACGTCTCGGCAACACCACAATGCGCCCCCGACGCATGTGCCGGCAGCTACCGGCATGCAGCGGGATCGCCGCGGCTCCAGCGAGGTGTGAAGATGTGGCGCAATCTACCAGTCGTATGCGCGGCCGCCATGGCCGCCATGGCCGCGATACTCGCCGGCGCGCCGCCGCCTGCGCAGGCGGCCGCCGCTGCCGCAGGCCCCGCGGCCACGGAACCGCTGCTGCTCGCCGGCATCATGCCCAAGAACACCGACGAGCAGTACGAGCTGAGCTTCTGGGAATCGATCAAGAACAGCAATTACGCCGGCGACTACGAGGCCTACCTGAAGCAGTACCCCAACGGACGCTTCGCGGTGCTGGCCAGGGCGCGCCTGGAGCGGCTGGCGGCGTCCGCCTCCGCACCCAAGGCCCAGGCGCCCGCGCCCGCCCCGCCGCCCCGCTCCGGCACCTCTGCCGCGGGCCAGGTCACGCGGCCCCCAGCGCCCGCCGCGGCAGCGCGTCCGGCATCGCCGCCTGCTGCGCCACCGGCAACTGCATCGCCGCGCCCGGGCACGGCGGCGGGCGGCGCGGTCAGCCCCACATTGCGCACCGGCGAGATCCGCGATTGCCCGACCTGCCCGGTGCTGGTTTCCTTGCCGGCGGGCAGCTTCACCATGGGCAGCAGTGCCAGCGATCCCGCCGAGAAGCCCCCGCATCACGTCACCATCGGCCAGCCGTTTGCCATCGGCCGCTATGAGGTCACGGTCGAGCAATGGAATGCCTGCGCCGACGCCGGCGGCTGCCAGCGCGTCCCTACCGTCGCCGACAGCCCGAAGACCGCGCCGGTGCGTGATGTCAGCTGGGACGACGCGCAGCAGTACGTGGCCTGGCTCAGCAAGACCACCGGCAAGGCCTACCGGCTGCCCACCGAGGCGGAATGGGAATACGCAGCGCGCGGCGGCACCGCCAGTGCCTACTGGTGGGGCGACCAGATGCGCAAGGGCAATGCCAACTGCAAGGACTGCGGCGACCCGTGGAGCCAGGATGCGCCGGCCGCGGTCGGGACGTTCGCGGCCAACCCGTACGGCCTGCACGACGTCAACGGCAGCGTGTGGGAATGGGTGGCCGATTGCTGGCACAGCTCATACAAGGGCGCGCCCGCCGACGGGCGCGTGTGGAACGAGAACGCGTGCGGCGCACGCGTGATCCGCGGCGGCTCCTGGCGCGAAGGGGCGAGCTACATGGTGTCGTCGACGCGCTTCAAGTACAGCCCCAGCGTGCGGCAGTCGCAGAACGGCTTTCGCGTGGCGCGCGACATGAAGTAGCGGCTGGCGCAATTGGCAAGCCGGCCAGGTGGCAGCAATCAGCGCGCGCGCGTGGAGATCTGCACCAGGTCCGCGCTGATGCGGTCCCGCCCATAGGTGCGTGCCATCTGCGCCAGCGGCTTTTCCAGTGCCTTCAGGTAGTCCTTGTGCGACTCGACCTCTGCGCGCCGGCCCTCGAACAGCGGCGCAGGCGTGGTCAGCAACACCACCAGCTCGGTGCCGAAAGGCCTGGAGATGATCCAGTCGCCACCGTCGCCAACCGTGGCGCCATGGCCGGGCGGCGCCTGGTGGGCGGGCACGCGCGCGCTCGGCACCATGTGCGCCACCTTGCCGTCGGCCGCGAAGTAGTCGACATAGACATAAGAGTCGCGCGCCGGGGTGCGCAGATCCAGCACCAGCGGAGAACCCTCGGTCAGCTGCGTGCCCTGGCCGCGCAGCCGCAGCGACGAAGCCGTGTCACCCTCGCGGTGGCCCGACCAGTACGGCGCGATCAGGGTGGCCACGTCGCACTTGTCGGCGGCCAGCGGCTGGGTGTCGATCGACACGCCCTTGAGCTCCTTGACGCCCGGCAACGCGCTGAGCTGCTCGCGCAGCCGCACGGCGCCGACGCTCTCGGCCAGGAAGCCGCGCACACGCAACGTCTGCGCCTGCTGGGTGGCGGTGAGCAGCGAGCACGGCACCGCAGCCAGCATCTTCGTGACGTCGGCCATCGACAGCACCGCCGGGCGGGCAGCCGGTGCGGGCGGGATGACCGGCGCTGCGGGCACAGGGGTAGCCGGGGCCTCGACGCGCGCATCGCCAGCCGGTGCTTCGGCCTGGCGCTGCGAATGCCAGGCGTAGTAGCCGATCGCCGACACGCCCGCCAGCACGGCCAGCGCGCCGCCTGCCATCAGCGGCGAGGGGCGCCGCGTGGACACCACCGGCACCGCGCTCATGCCATGCAGGAAGCGCGCGACGGTGGGCGTGCGTGTCTCGCGGTCGAGCGACAGCGCCTCGCGCAGGGTCTTCCACTGCGTGCGGCTCAACTGCGGCGGCTGCGCCGGCTTGAGCCCGGCATCGCGCGCCTGGTTGGCCGAGAGCCGCTGGTAGGGATGCTTGCCGGTCAGCAGTTCATAGGTCACGCAGGCCAGCGCAAAGATGTCGTCGCGCGGGTCGGGCTCGCAATGGTCGAACATCTCCGGGCTGGCGTAGGCTGGCGTCATGCCACCCAGCGAGCCGGGATCGAACACGGTCCGGTCGGACTCGTCGGCCGGCGGCAGGAAGCCGCGCGCGATGCCGAAGTCGATCACCTTGACCTCGCCGTTGGCGGTCAGGAAGACGTTGGCGGGCTTGAAGTCGCAGTGCACGAAGCCGCGCTCGTGCGCGTATGCCAGCGCATTGCCCATGCCGTTGATGATCGACATGGCGCGCGCCATCGGCATGCCGGTGAAGCCCGGGGCCTTGAGCACATGGTTGAGCGAAGAGCCTGACAGGTATTCCATGGTCAGGAAGACCACCGGCCCGTCGCGGTCGAAGTCATAGACGGTGACGATATTCCGGTGCGCCAGCGTCTGCGCCTTGCGCGCCTCGCGCTGCAGCGCCATCAGCGACTTGGGGTGCCCGCTGAACTGCAGGTTCAGCACCTTGATGGCGATATAGGGCTTGCGGTCCGAGGCTTCCAGCTTGCGCAGGTCGAGCGCCTTGTAGACCGTGCCCATGCCGCCCACGCCCAGGCATTCTTCCAGCACGAAGCGGCCGTTCAGCGTATCGCCCACGCCCTTGGTATGCGCCGCCTGCGGCAGCGTGCCCGGCTCGGGCGAGGTCGCATACAGCGAGCCCGTCTGCGTGCCGGCCAGGCGCGTGGCCTCGGTGGCGCCGTCGTACTGCGTGGCGCCGCGGCGCTCGATGCGCCGCATGACTTCGGCATAGACCGCGGGCGGGAACGGGAAGCGCGTGTTTTCCTCGATGACCACGCGCGCGGCCTGGCTGGGCGTGGTGGGATCCTGCGCCAGCGCCGTTTCGAACGACGCAACAAACTCGTCGTCGGAGAGACCGCCGTTCTGGAACTTGCGGATCAGTTCTTTGAGACTGGCCACGGGATGCCCCGACATGGTTGCTGGCACGGCCCATCCCACAGTGCAGATATGCCCTGCCTTCGAGATGGATACTAGTGCGCACCCATGGCATGCGCAAACCGCGCGAGGCCGGCGTGCAACGCGGCGCGCGGGCGCTCTTTGCGAATCGCGTCACCTGTAGCGCGCCACTGTCGCGGCCGCGCCAACACCAGCACGCCGGCTGTTGCCTGCGGCCCGTCACCCGCGGCATGCGGCAGGCCTTACAGCCAGCGGGCGCGAGCCGACATCGAAAATAAATCCCCCATGCTTTCAGGCAGTTGCGCGTGCCTGGCGGGGGCCGGCAACGGCGTTGGCACATTCCCTGCGTTAGTACCTCCCGATGGGCCGGCAATTGCGCCGCCATCTGAGCGCACCGCGCGGCGGTCCGGCGGGCAAGACCGCGGACCGCCTCGCCTATACTGAAGCGGTTCCGCGGCCGCATGGCCGTGGCGCCGCTTGACCGGAGACAGCCATGGCAGTGATCGTCATCAAGGATTTGCCCGACAGCATGGATCTCGACCGGCAGGCCATGACCGCCATCCTGGGCGGCGGGCGTACCGCCGGCGGCCAGGCATGGCATAGCTTGCGGCGCCAGGGCGCCGCGCGCATCGTCGACTACCCGGGCGGATTGCCGGGCAACCGCCATGTGATGCCGCAGGAGCAGCCGCTAGGGCGGCTGCCGCGCAAGGCCGCTGGCAAGGATGCAGAAGACTGAACCGCAACCACAACCGCCAAATGAAAAGCCCGCCATCGCTGGCGGGCTTTGGATGCGGACGGGCCCGGACCACCTGGGTCACGCGGTCAGCAGTTCGGTCATTCTGTTCCAGGCAGGCTTCCCATGATTCCGCCCATGATGCATGAAGCGGACGCCCATCCGGACCACCCGGAGAGTCGCAGGAAGTCTGGCGCGTGGAGTCAATGACCGCAGTGCTCGCCGCGAACAGCGGCCCAATGCCGCTGCAGGAGGTCAAGCGGGAGCGTTTTCGTCCGCCCCGTGCGGGCATCCTGTGTGCTCGCGCCTCCAGTATAGGCGGGGGTTTTCGGCTTTCAACCAGCGTGGCGCGGGGCGCGTCCGGAAGGTGACGAGCGCCTGACATATCCGGTTACGTTTTCGCAGTGCAACAAAAATTCCGTACTCTGCTATAATCCGCGCCGTGAGTTTCGCAACTGTGAGATCCGCCAAACGCCCGGCTTCCTGCCGCGGCGAATCCGCTGCCCTCCCAAGCTCTGTTTCCTCGCTGCCGGACGCCTAGTCATCACTTCATGGCCCCAGCCGCCCAGCAGAACGCACCGCTCACCTGACGTCGCCTCGTCTCCGATCCTGTTGAACAGCCTGAAACCTGAGCTGTTTGCCTGCCAGGGATACGGCCGGACCGCCTAGCGGGACCAGCCACCGCCCTGCCTGCCGCCGTACTGCCAGCTGTGTCTGTCGTAACGGCCTCACCGATTGGCGCCGAAGCCTTTTTAAGACTTTGCACTGCGCCCACCCCATTTTGCTTTGCCGGGGTGCCATGCATTTATTTGACCATTCCGACATGACCCAGCACGACAT
Organism: Cupriavidus sp. GA3-3; assembly: GCF_000389805.1. Taxonomy (NCBI): domain Bacteria; kingdom Pseudomonadati; phylum Pseudomonadota; class Betaproteobacteria; order Burkholderiales; family Burkholderiaceae; genus Cupriavidus; species Cupriavidus sp. GA3-3. The sequence goes on along the minus strand of NZ_KB944461.1, from coordinate 550,741 downwards.
TCGTGCGGAGCAAGCTATTGCCTCCGCGACCGACGCTTCGATCACTTCCGACGCTGCCCAGAGCCCGCTCGACAAGCTCGACGCCCTGCTCAACCCCAGCCCGGCAGTTGAAGAAGCCCCGGCCGTGGAAAGCGGTTTCGCCACGCTTGGCCTCGATGCGGCCATCCTGCGCGCCCTCTCCGAACTGAACTACAACACGCCCACGCCGGTGCAGGCCCAGGCCATCCCGGCCTTCCTGGCCGGCCGCGACCTGCTGGTCTCGAGCCAGACCGGCTCGGGCAAGACCGCCGCGTTCATGCTGCCCGCGATCCAGCGCATCAGCGAAATGCCGGCGCCGCAGCGCGCGACCGAGCCCGCCAAGCGCATGAAGGGCAAGCGCCCGCGCCCGTCGCCGGCGCAGCCCGCACTGCTGGTGCTGACCCCGACGCGCGAACTGGCCCTGCAGGTGACCGAGGCCGCCGCCAAGTACGGCCGCAACCTGCGCCGCATCGTCTGCGCCAGCATCCTGGGCGGCATGCCCTACCCCAAGCAGCTGGCCGCGCTGGCCAAGATGCCTGACATCCTGGTGGCCACGCCGGGCCGCCTGCTCGACCATATCGACGCCGGCCGCATCGACCTGTCGGCCCTGCAGATGCTGGTGTTCGACGAAGCCGACCGCATGCTCGACATGGGCTTTGCCGACGACATCGACGCCATCGTCAATGCCACCCCGGCCACGCGCCAGACGCTGATGTTCTCGGCCACGCTGGATGCGCGCATTGCCCAGCTGGCCTCGCGCCAGCTGCGCGACCCGCAGCGCATCGAGATCGCCGCGGCCCGCGCCGACCAGAGCCATATCGAGCAGCGCCTGCACTTCACCGACGACATGTCGCACAAGGAACGCCTGCTGGACCACCTGCTGCGCGACGCGACGCTCAAGCAAGCCATCGTCTTCACCGCGACCAAGCGCGATGCCGATTCGCTGGCCGAGCGCCTGTCCGACACCGGCTTTTCGGCCGGCGCGCTGCACGGCGACATGACCCAGGGCGCGCGCAACCGCACCCTGACCGCGCTGCGCCGCGGCAACCTGCGCGTGCTGGTGGCCACCGACGTGGCCGCGCGCGGCATCGACGTGCCCGATATCACCCACGTGGTGAACTTCGACCTGCCCAAGCAGGCCGAGGACTACGTGCACCGCATCGGCCGTACCGGCCGCGCGGGCCGCTCGGGCACCGCCATCAACCTGGTGAACCACAACGACATGTTCCAGTGGAAGCGCATCGAGCGCTTCACCAACCAGCGCATCGACGCTTCGGTGATCGAAGGCCTGGAGCCGCGCCGTTCGCCCAAGCCGCGTTCCAACTTCGGCGGCAAGCCGGGTGGCGGCCGTGGTGACTTCCGCGGCAATGGCGGCGGCTACCGTGGCGGCGAACGCAGCTTCGGCGACCGCAAGTTCGGCGGCGGCGAAAGCCGCACCGGCTTCGGCGAGCGCAAGTTCAGCGGCGAGAGCCGCGGCTTCGGCAACCGCCCGGAAGGCGCACGCCCGTTCGGTGACGACAACCGCGGCGGCTTCGGCAATCGTGAAGGCGGCTACCGTGGCCAGGGCCAGGGCGGCCAGGGCGCCGGCTACCGCGGCGCCAACGACGGTGCGCGTGGCTTCGGCAACCGCGAAGGTGGCCGCAGCTTCGGCGACGACAACCGCGGTGGTTTCGGCAACCGCGACGGCGCCGCCCCCCGCAGCTTTGGCGACAACAACCGTGGTGGCTTCGGCGACCGCACTGGCGGCGGCTATCGTGGCAACACCGGTGGCAACGGCGACGGCCGCAGCTTCGGCAACCGCGACGGCAACCGTGACGGCAATCGCAGTTTCGGCGGCAATGGCAGCGGCAACCGCAACAGCCGTTCGCGCTACGAGCGTTGATGCGGTGGTGCGCTAAGCGCACCTACCAGGCAGAAGAAAGGGCACCCTCGGGTGCTCTTTTTTGTTGTCGCGTACAGCCCGCTACGGCGCGCAGGTGCGAAAGCCGATGAAGGACAGGTCGTCCTCCGGCAACCGCGCCCACCTTGCCCGCACATGGCGCAGCCGCGCGGGGCTGGCGAACGACACACCGCGCACCGCCTGGTGCGTGCCGAAGCGCCCCACCACCTCGCTGTCTGACGGCGCGGCGGCAAACCCGGCGTACGGCTCATAGGGCGTGGCAGTCCACTCACGCAGCGTCCCCCACTGCAGGCCGCGGTTCTGCGTCGCGGCAAGCTCCCATTCCGATTCCGCCGGCAGGCGCCGCCCCGCCCACACGCACCACGCCTGCGCCTCGTACAGCGTGACATGGCGCACCGCCTCATCCGGATTGAGCGTGCGCCGCGTTCCGAAGCGCTCCACCATCCAGGCGCGCGATTCCGGATGGCGCGACCAGTAGCGCGGCGCCGAGCGTTCCTGCGTCATCAGCCACTGGCGCCCCGCTGCCGACCACCACGCCGGGTGCTCGTAGCCGCCGTCCTCGACGAACTCGAGAAACTGCGCGTTGCTGACCGGCGCCATGTCCATTTCAAACGCGGGCACGTAGGTGGGCTGCGGCGGCAGCTCATCGGGCCAGGCAAAGCCGTCGGGATCGCTCCAGCCGAGTGTGAAGCGACCGCCCGGGAAATGCAGGGTGCCGCCATGCCCCGCAGGCTGCACCGGACCGGCGCCGATGGCCTCCGCGGGAGCCATGCCCAGCGCCTGCAACAGCGCGGCCACGCCTTCGCCCTGGGCATCCTCATGCAGCAGCGCGCGGCGGTACGGGTACAGGGTCAGGTCGCTGTCGTCGGCCAGCAGCGCAATCCGGCGCAGCACGCCGTCGAGCACGTGGCCGGCGTAGCGCTTGACCACCGCGACGTCGGGCAGCGTGACCTCCCAGCGCTCGTCGGGGCCGATGCGGTCCGGGTCGAACCACTCGTCGGCGCCGTCCAGCAGCGACGGCTCAGATGCCACCGGCACCGGCACGCCGCCGCGGTCCACCTGGCGCACGCCGCGCAGGCACCACCACTCCGCATGCCAGGCCACGTGCCCGAGCGTCCACAACGGCGGATCGGCATCGTACTGATGCGGCACGTCCCAGGCGCGGCGCGTCTGCCCGAACGGTGCCAGCCACGCCAGCGTGCGGTTGCGCGCATCGACCAGCGCCTGCGCCAGCCCTTCACGCGGCAGCCGGCGCGGGTCGGACCAGGTCGCCTTGCCGCCGGTGAAGTAGAGATCGGGAAGCATGGGAAAGCCGCTCATCGGGAAAGTCCGTGCAGGGGAGTGAACAGTGGACAGGCAGTGACCGAAGCAGGCAACTGCTGGCCCGGCGCTCGCACGCCAGGCCGGCCGCGGTCATTATGACACTACCTGCCATCCCCGCCGGATGGCGCCCGCGCGGGCGGATCAGCCGCGCGCGTGGAACACGGCGAACCAGCCGCTCGGGTCGGTCCAGTACACCGGGTCGTCAAACCCGGCGGCTTCCAGCAAGAGCGTGAAGTCCTCCGGGCGGTACTTGTAGGAGTCCTCGGTATGAATCCGTTCGCCGGCGGCAAACTCGCGCGCGCCGCCCTGCCACTGCACGCGCACGTCGCGGCAAGCCTGCAGGTGCATCTGGATGCGCGAGGCCGCGCGGTCGAAGCTCGCCACATGGCGCCAGTCGTCCAGCGAGAAATCCGTGCCGACGATGCGGTTCACGTTGCGCAGCACGTTGCGGTTGAACGCGGCGGTGACGCCCAGCGCATCGTCATAGGCAGACACCAGCGTGGCTTCGTCCTTGTGCAGGTCGACCCCGATCAGCACGCCGTCGCCGCGCCCGGCCGCGCCACGCATGCGCTGCAGCAACGCCAGGGCCTCGACCGGGGCGAAATTGCCGATGCTCGAGCCCGGATAGAAGAACAGCCGCCTGCCGCGCCTGACGTTGGCGGGCAGATCGAACGGCGCACACAGGTCGGCGCCCAGGCCCAGCATCGGGATGTCGGGATGCTGCTGCTGCAGCGACGACAGCGTCGCGCGCAGGAACTCTATGGAGATATCCAGCGCCACGTACTGCGCCGGGCGCAGGGTGCCAAAGAGCCTGGCAGCCTTTTCGCAATTGCCCGCACCCAGGTCCACCAGCACGCAGCCGCTGCCGGCACGCGCGGCGATGGCGGGCGCCGCGCTGGCAAAGATCGCGGCCTCGGTACGGGTCGGGTAGTACTCTGGCAGGTCGGTGATGGCTTCGAACAGGCGCGAGCCCAGCACGTCGTAGAAGAACTTGGGGCTGATGGCGGCCTGCCCGGCACGCAGCCCGGCCAGCACCTGCTCGCGCAGCGCGCCGCTGTCCTCGCGGTACTGCTGCACGAACTCCGGCTGGGGCGGCTGCCGGTGCGCGCGGCCATTGGCCAGCGCGACCAGGGCGGGCGGTGCGGCCGCATGGCCGTTGTGGTGGTTCAGGGGTGGGAGAGGTGTCTGCGGGGCTTTTTTCTGGAAGGGGGTATTCGGCGGATTCGGGACAGCCGGCATGTCGTTTCCTTGTGTGGTCGCGAATGGTCACTGCTTCACTGCGTATTCCCCAAGGCCGCGCTGTGCATGTCGTGCGCGCCGGTCTCCGCAACGCCTCCCTGTGCCGTCCGGGACGCATCGGGCGAAGCCGAACCTAAAGGATAGGCCCATCCGGCGGATCGCGCACCGCCGATCGCCGGATGCGCCGCACGCAGCACATCAAGAACTTTGAGTCAGTATCTTTCCTAATGGGGCATATCCCTTGCAGTTCGTTTATAATCCCGCCCAGCGCGGCCCCGAAACGGGTCGTGTCCCTCAAAGGGGAGTAGCTCCGGGGCCCATGCCCTTAGCACAATCGTCATTCCGGGACCCTTGTCCCCGGTTGTGCTGACTACCGGCGTGCATACCGCGCCAGTGGTCGAGCAAGACCTTTGCAACCTGGACTTCATGGTTTGCAAAGGCGCCCCCACGCTCCCGTGCTACGTGAAACCAGGCGAACCCGATACGCGCACTTGCGCTGATTTGTACCCTGAGGAGAGTTCATGGAGTGGTTTACCGATCTGTTCACGATGCAGTTCCTGACGGCACTGCTGTCCATCGTCGTCATTGACCTGGTGCTGGCTGGAGACAATGCCATCGTGATCGCCCTGGCGGCGCGCAACCTGCCCGCCCACCTGCAGAAGAAGGCCATCATCTGGGGTACCGTCGGCGCCGTGGTGGTGCGCTCGGCCATGACGATCGGGGTGGTCTGGCTGCTGAAGATTCCGGGGCTGATGCTGATCGGCGGCCTGGCGCTGGTGTGGATTGCCTACAAGCTGCTGTCCGACGAAGGCGACGGCGAGGGGCACGGCTCGGGCGCCTCGACCCTGTGGGGCGCAATGAAGACCATCATCATCGCCGACGCGGTGATGGGCGTGGACAACGTGCTGGCGGTGGCCGGCGCCGCGCACGGCAGCTTCCTGCTGGTGGTGCTGGGCCTGCTGATCAGCATCCCGATCGTGGTGTGGGGCTCGAGCCTGGTGCTCAAGCTGATGAGCCGCTTCCCGATCATCATCTACCTGGGCGCAGGCGTGCTGGCGTTCACGGCAGTCAAGATGATCGTGCACGAGCCGATGATCAAGGCGTTCTTCGAAGCCAACCCGGTGGTCAACTGGGGCCTGTACGTGCTGATCGTCGGCGGCGTGCTGGGCGCCGGCTACCTGGTGCAGAAGCGCCGCGTGCAGCAACCGGCCGGCAGCCACTAAGGCGGCAAGCCGTGCCAGGCATGGCCGGGGCACCCGCCCCGGCCATGCCTCTGAAGGGCCATCCTGAGGGATGGCCCTTTTGCTTTAAAATGCCAGCTTTGCGGGACCAGTACCCGCGTCACTCCCGATCCCGCCCCGCGCCGATGAAACAGTACCTCGACTTCATGCGCCATGTGTACGAGCATGGCACCGACAAGGCCGACCGCACCGGCACCGGCACGCGCTCGGTGTTCGGCTACCAGATGCGCTTCGACCTGCGCGCAGGCTTCCCGGTGGTGACCACCAAGAAGCTGCACCTGAAGTCGATCATCTATGAATTGCTGTGGTTCCTGCAGGGCTCGACCAACGTGCGCTGGCTGCAGGAGCACGGCGTCACCATCTGGGACGAGTGGGCCGACGAGAACGGCGAACTGGGCCCGGTCTACGGCTCGCAATGGCGCTCGTGGCCGACGCCGGACGGCCGACATATCGACCAGATCACCGACCTGGTGGCGCAGATCCGCGCCAATCCGGATTCGCGCCGCCTGATCGTGTCGGCCTGGAACGTGGCCGACATCCCGCGCATGAAGCTGCCGCCCTGCCACGCGTTCTTCCAGTTCTACGTGGCCGATGGCCGGCTGTCGTGCCAGCTCTACCAGCGCAGCGCCGATATCTTCCTGGGCGTGCCGTTCAATATCGCCAGCTATGCGCTGCTGACCCACATGATGGCGCAGCAGACCGGGCTGGAAGTGGGCGACTTCGTCTGGACCGGCGGCGACTGCCACCTGTACAACAACCATTTCGAGCAGGTGCAGACCCAGCTGGCGCGCGAGCCGCTGGCGCTGCCGCAGCTGAAGATCCTGCGCAAGCCCGACAGCATCTTCGACTACCGCTACGAAGACTTTGAACTGGCCGGCTACCAGTCGCACGCCGCCATCAAGGCACCGGTGGCCGTATGACGCTGCTGACACTGGTCGTCGCCCGCGCCCGCAACAACACCATCGGCCGCGACAACACGCTGCCGTGGCGCCTGCCGGAAGACCTGGCGCACTTCAAGCGCACCACCATGGGCGCGCCCGTGATCATGGGCCGCAAGACCTGGGACTCGATCGGCCGCCCGCTGCCGGGGCGCCGCAATATCGTGGTCAGCCGCAACCCGGACCTGCGCATCGAGGGCGCCGAGGTGGCGGCCTCGCTGGAAGATGCCCAGCGCCTGTGCGTGGGCGCGGAGCAGATCTTCCTGATCGGCGGCGCGCAGCTCTACGCCGAGGCCATGCCATGCGCGGACCGGCTGGTGGTGACCGAGATCGATGCGGATGTGGAAGGCGATGCCTTCTTCCCGGCGATCGACCGCACCCAATGGGTGGAGACCGCGCGCGAGACGCATCATTCGGAGGCCAATGGCTTCGACTATGCGTTCGTCACGTACGAGCGGCCGCCGTCGGACGAGTCGTAAGCCGTTGCGCGGGCAATAAAAAAGCAGGCCGTCAGGCCTGCTTTTTTATTGGGTGGCGCGCGCCGCTCAGGTGCCGGCAATCGTCATCTGCTCGAGCAGGATCGAGCCGGTTTCCTTGGTGCCGCGCACCAGCGAGTCCGCGCCGATGGCGACGATCTGCTGGAACATCTCGGCCATATTGCCGGCGATGGTGATTTCCTCCACCGGGTACTGGATCACGCCGTTCTCGACCCAGTAGCCCGAGGCGCCGCGCGAATAGTCGCCGGTCACGTAGTTGACGCCCTGCCCCATCAGCTCGGTCACCAGCAGGCCGGTGCCGAGCTTGCGCAGCATCGCCGGGAAGTCGTCGCCGGGCTCGGTCAGCGAGCTGGTCAGTGTCAGGTTGTGCGAGCCGCCGGCGTTGCCGGTGGTCTGCATGCCGAGCTTGCGCGCGGAATAGGTCGACAGGAAATAGCCCTGCACCACGCCGTCGCGGACCACGTCGCGGGCACGGGTGCGCACGCCTTCCTCGTCGAACGGGGCGCTGCCCATGGCGCCGGGGGTGTGCGGCTGCTCATGGATCTGGATATGCGGCGCAAACACGGCCTGGCCCAGCGAATCGCACAGGAACGTGGATTTGCGGTACAGCGCGCCGCCCGACACCGCCTGCACGAAGGCGCCCAGCAGCCCCGCGGCAAGCGGCGCCTCGAACAGCACCGGGCAGCGGCGCGTGGATAGCTGGCGCGCCTGCAGCCGCGCCAGCGCGCGCTCGGCGGCGTAGCGGCCGATGTCCTCGGGCGCGGCCAGCGCCAGCGGCGAGCGCTTGGACGAGTACCAGTCATCGCGCTGCATGCCGCTGCCGCTGCCGGCGATCGGCGCGCACGAGATGAAATGGCGCGAATACGGGTAGCCGCCCGAGAAGCCGCGCGTGGTCGCCAGCACGAACTGCGAATGCTGCGCCGACACGCTGGCGCCGTCGCTGTTGCGGATGCGCGGCGACACCGCGAAGGCGGCGGCCTCGGCGCGGGTGGCAATGTCGATGGCGCGCTCGGCGTCCAGCGCCCACGGGTGGAACAGTTCCAGGTCCTGCGGCGCGCGTTCCAGCAGTTCTTCCTCGGCCAGGCCGGCGCAATCGTCCTCGGCCGTGAAGCGGGCGATGTTGTAGGCGGCCTCGGCAGTGGCGCGCAGCGCGGCCGGCGAGAAGTCCGAGGTGCTGGCATTGCCGCGGCGCTTGCCGATCATGACCGTGACCCCGACCACCTTGTCGCGGTTCTGCTCGATGGTTTCCACCTGCCCCTTGCGTACCGATACCGACAGGCCGCTGCCTTCGGAGATCTCGGTGGCGGCGTCGGTCGCCCCAAGTTCGCGTGCAACGCGCAGCACATCGGCGGCCATCTCGCTGAGCTGGGCCTGGGTGTAGGTGAAGTGCGCGGTCTGTTCTGCGATCTGGTCCATGCTGGGCGGGTGTCATCAAAAGTCCAAGCGGCAATCATAGCAAGATAAAATGCCGGGCATGACGCGAAATTCCCGTAATCCGAATGGCTCGCGCTTTCCCGGAGGCTTTGCGCCCGAACCGGAAGACGACGAACCGAAAAGCAAGTCGCAGCGCAAGCGCGAAATGACCGCCCTGCAGGACCTTGGCGCCGAGCTCGAAGCCCTGGCCAAGGACCGCCTGGCGCGCGTGCCCATGCCCGAAGCGCTCGCCGACGCCATCCACCAGGCCCGCCGCATCAACAGCCACGAGGGCAAGCGCCGCCAGATGCAGTTCGTGGGCAAGATCATGCGCGGCCTCGACGACGAAGAGGTCGAGGTGATCCGGCAAGCGCTGGAGGGCTTCAAGGGCACCAGCAAGGCCGAAACCGCCCGCATGCACCTGATCGAGCGCTGGCGCGAGCTGCTGCTGGCCGACGACGCGGCGCTGACGCGCTTCCTCGCCGAGCACCCCGGCATCGACGTGCAGGCGCTGCGCAATACCATCCGCAACGCGCGCAAGGAAAAGGAGCAAGGCAAGCCGCCGCGCTATTTCCGCGAGCTGTTCCAGGCGATCAAGACGGCGCTGGATGCGAAGGACGGCAAGGCCGGCGCCGCCGCGGACCAACCCCCTACCCCGGAGCCCGAGGCATGACCCAGACCACGCAGCCGGTAGTCCGCAACCATCCCGATGAACTCGTTGTCGGCTTCGTTTCGATCTCGGACCGCGCCTCGGCCGGCACCTACCAGGACGAAGGCATCCCGGCGCTGCGCGAGTGGTTCGGGCGCACGCTGACCACGCCCTGGCAGGCGGTGGAGCGGCTGATCCCGGACGAGCAGGCGCAGATCTCGCGCACCCTGATCGACCTGGTCGACGTGGCCGGCTGCGACCTGGTGCTGACCACCGGCGGCACCGGCCCGGCGCGCCGCGACGTGACGCCCGAGGCCACGCTGGCCGTGGGCACCAAGGAAATGCCCGGCTTCGGCGAGCAGATGCGCCAGGTCAGCCTGCATTTCGTGCCGACCGCGATCCTGTCGCGCCAGGTGGCGGTGATCCGCGAGACCGCCAGCCGCGCCGCGCTGATCGTCAACCTGCCCGGCCAGCCGCGCGCCATCCGCGAGACCCTGGAGGGCCTGCGCGATGCCGATGGCAAGGCCGTGGCGCAAGGGATCTTTGCTGCGGTGCCGTATTGCATCGACCTGATCGGCGGCCCCTACATGGAAACCGATGAGGCCGTGGTCAAGGCCTGGCGCCCGAAGAACGCCGTGCGGGCCAAGCCCGCGGCGTAATCGCCAATCCCCGCAGGCGCGCGCCTGCGGGCTCCCCTTCCCCGCGCCTCAGCGCAAGCCCAGATACAACCCCACCGGCACGAACACCACCGCGGCGATGTTGCCCAGCAGCACGATCGACGCCACCTGGTCCGGCTCCTGCCGGAAATGGTCCGCCACCAGGAAGTTCAGCACCGCCGGCGGCAGCGCGGCAAACACAAAGAGCAGGCCGCGCTGCAATTCGGTCAGCGGCACCCACTGCGCCAGCAGCAGCGCCACCGCGATTCCCGTCAGCGGGCAGGCCGCGGCGCCGACCAGGCCCATGCCCCAGTTGCGCAGGCTCACGTCCTTCATGCGCACGCCCAGCGCAAACAGCATCAGCGGCACGGTGGCGTCGCCCAGCAGCTTGACCGACTGGTATACCGGGTCCGGCAGCGTGAACCATGGCCGCGCCAGCGCCAGCGCCACGCCCGCCACGGTGGCCAGCACCATGGGGTTGCGCGCGATCTGCGCCATCGACGCATGGCGGTTGACGATCTTCATGCCGATGGTGAAGTGCATCAGGTTCGATGCCGCGAACAGCGCCACCGCCGGCGCCAGCCCCGCCGGACCGAAGGCAAATACCGACAGCGGCAGCCCCATGTTGCCGCAGTTGTTGAACATCATCGGCGGCACGAAGGTGCGCGGATCGGCCTTCAGCAGCCGCGCCAGCGCCCACGCCAGCACGCCGGAGCCCAGCACCACCGCCACCGCGCAGCCCAGCAGCACCAGCTGGTCGGCCAGCACGAAATCCTTGCTGACGAAGGCCGACACCACCAGCAGCGGTGCGATCACGTCCAGCGTGGCGCGGTTGATGCCGGCCATGTCCGGATGGGCCTTGCGCCCGTACAGCCACCCGACCAGGATGATCAGGATGACCGGCGTGATGATGGAGACGATGCGCTCAAGCATGGGCAGGCGGGCGGGACGCGCCCCGGCGGCGGCCGCCCCGTGCGGGCGGCCCGTCGCTTGCAGTGGGTTGTTGTTCCGGGAGCAGCCGGCCCCGCTTATTGCGCGGGCGTGCCGGCGGCCGGCGCGTCCGCTGCCGGTGCGGCGCCCGGCGCGGTGTGCCGGATAAAGTGCGTGCGGTAGTAGCGCAGTTCTTCGACCGATTCCAGGATGTCGGCCAGCGCCGTATGCAGCTGGCGCTTGATAAAGCCCTTGTGGATGGCCGGCTCCCAGCGCTTGCACAGCTCCTTCAGCGTGGACACGTCCAGGTTGCGGTAGTGGAAGAAGGCCTCCAGCTTGGGCATGTAGCGCGCCATGAAGCGGCGGTCCTGGCAGATCGAGTTGCCGCACATCGGCGACTTGCTGGCCGGCACCCAGCGCTTGAGGAAGGCCAGCAGCTCGGCCTCGGCCTGCTCTTCGGTCAGGGTCGATGCCTTGACCTTGTCGATCAGGCCCGAGCGGCCGTGGGTGCCCTTGTTCCAGTTGTCCATGCCATCGAGCACGGCGTCGCTCTGGTGGATCACCAGCACCGGGCCTTCCGCCAGGATATTGAGTTCGGAGTCGGTAACGACGATCGCGATTTCGATGATGCGATCGGTATCCGGCTGCAGGCCGGTCATTTCCATGTCCAGCCAGATCAGGTTGTTTTCGCTTTTGACGGATTTGGCGGTGGCTTGGCTTGTCATCGGGACTGCGGAAGATAGGGATTTCAGGGAAGCGGCCGCGGCGGGGGCGGGCGCGAACAATTTATAATTCTCGCATATCCGTCCGGAATGGCCGTTTGCGCACCAGCGCCGGGGTGTTTTCCGGATATCCCGGACCACCGCCTGCCCCACCCCGGGGCTCGGCGGTTCCAACGGACGCCCGCCGCGCACAATGCGGGGCGCCCGCACCCACAACAAGGCTCTTGCCGATGTTCACGATTGTCTTTCTCGCCGCCCTGGTGCTGATGGTGCTGACCAGGCTCTGGCTGGCCGCCCGCCAGGTCCGGCATGTGGCGCAGCACCGCAATGCGGTGCCGCCGCGCTTTGCCGACACCATCAGCCTGGCCTCGCACCAGAAGGCCGCGGACTACACCATCGCCCGCACCCGGCTGTCGATGCTCGAGGTGCTGGCCGGGGCCGCGGTGCTGATCGGCTTCACCATGCTGGGCGGGCTGCAGTGGCTCAACCAGTCCTGGCTGGACACTTTCGGCCCAGGCTATGCCTATGGCGTGGCGCTGGTGGCCAGCGTGGCGCTGATCGGCGGGCTGGTGGACCTGCCGTTCTCGCTGTACGGCCAGTTCGGCATCGAGCAGCGCTTCGGCTTCAACAAGATGACGTTCGGCCTGTGGCTGGCCGACATGGCCAAGATGCTGGTGGTGGCCTGCGCGCTGGGCCTGCCGCTGCTGCTGGCGGTGCTGTGGCTGATGGAGCGCGCCGGCTCGCTGTGGTGGGTCTGGACCTGGCTGGTGTGGATGGCCTTCAACCTGTTCCTGCTGGTGGTGTTCCCGACCTTTATCGCACCGCTGTTCAACAAGTTCGAGCCGCTCACCGACGAATCGCTGCGCCAGCGCATCGAGGCCCTGATGAAGCGCTGCGGCTTTGCCAGCAAGGGCCTGTTCGTGATGGACGGCAGCAAGCGCAGCGCCCACGGCAATGCGTATTTCACCGGCTTCGGCGCGGCCAAGCGCATTGTCTTCTTCGACACGCTGCTGGAGCGCCTGTCGGGCGACGAGATCGAGGCGGTGCTGGCACATGAGCTGGGCCACTTCAAGCGCCGCCACGTGACCAAGCGCATCGTCGTCACCTTTGCGCTGAGCCTGGTGTTCCTGGCGCTGCTGGGCTGGCTGGCCACGCGCAGCTGGTTCTACACCGGGCTGGGCGTGGTGCCCAACCTGGGCGTGTCCAACAACGCGCTGGCGCTGGTGCTGTTCTTCCTGGCGCTGCCGGTGTTCACCTTCCTGCTGGGGCCGCTGTCGAGCCTGTCGTCGCGCCGCCATGAGTTCGAGGCCGACGCCTTTGCCGCCGACCAGACCGATGCCGGCAACCTGGTGTCGGCGCTGGTGAAGCTGTACAAGGACAACGCCTCGACGCTGACGCCGGATCCGCTCTACAGCGCCTTCTACTACTCGCATCCGCCCGCCGCGCAGCGGATCGACCGCCTGCTGGCGCACGCATGAGCCGCGCCACGCGTCACCGCAACGCCGGCGGCGGCAGCCATGCCGGCACGGCCACCGAATCCGCGCTGATCATCGCCGCCCATGGCCGCCACTACGTGGTCGAGCTGGGCGACGGCACGCGCATGCATGCCTTCCCGCGCGGCAAGAAGAGCGACTGCGCGGTGGGCGACCATGTCAGCGTGGAACGCGCCGCCGCCGACCAGTGCGTGATCACCGCGGCCTCGCCGCGCAAGAACCTGCTGCACCGCTCCGACCAGTTCAAGTCCAAGCTGCTGGCCGCCAATATCGACCAGGTCGTGATCGTGCTGGCAACCGAGCCGGGCTTCTCCGAAGACCTGCTCGGCCGCGCACTGGTGTCGGCCGAGGCCATGGAGATCCGGCCGCTGATCGTGCTCAACAAGACCGACCTGCCCGACCGGCTCGAAGAAGCGCGAGGGCGCCTGGCGCTGTACCGCGGGCTGGGCTACGACACGCTGGAGCTGTCGGTGCGCGCCGACCCGGCGCAGGCGCTGGCCGCGCTCAAGCCGCGCCTGGCGGGGCTGGCCAGCATCCTGATCGGGCAATCGGGCATGGGCAAGTCGTCGCTGCTGAACCTGCTGATCCCGGGCGTGGATGCGCAGACCCGCGAGATCTCGGCCAAGCTCGACTCCGGCAAGCACACCACCACCTTCACGCGGCTCTATCACCTGCCGGCCGAATGGGGCACCGTGGACGGCCATCAGGGTGCGCTGATCGATTCGCCGGGCTTCCAGGAATTCGGCCTGTACCACCTGAGCGAGGGCATGCTGGAGCGCGCCTTCCCGGAGTTCCGCCCGCTGCTGACCGGGTGCCGCTTCTACAACTGCCACCACGTCAACGAGCCCGGCTGCGGCGTGCTGGCCGCGGTCGCCTCGGGAGCGATCTCCGAGCGCCGCCACCAGCTCTACATGCAGTTGCTGCACGAATCCAACCAGCAGAAGCCGTGGTAAGGTAAGCGCACCTGGGTTACCCGGTGCGCTGCCATGAAACTGCTGCTGTCCGCCACTTCCCTCGTCCATGCAGCCCATTGCCGGAACGTCCTGCGGGCGGCCGGCATCCGGGCGGAATTGCGCAATACCTGGCTGGCCGGCGCGACCGGCGAGATCCCGTTCCGGGAGAGTGCGCCACAGGTGTGGCTGGTCGATGACGAGATGGAAGCGCAGGCGTGGGCGGTGCTCAATGCCGCCGCCAACCCGGCGCCGGGGCCGAGCTGGCAATGCCGCCACTGCCTGGAGTGGCACGAGGCCCAGTTCGGGGCCTGCTGGCGCTGCGGCGCGGCCCGCGACTAGCGCGCCGCCCCCTTTTTAACGCTGGTCAGCCGACCCAGAGCGCCAGCGACAGCATCGCCAGCAGCAGCATCCACAGCACCACCGCGCGCCATACCAGGCCCACGGCCGACTGCAGCGTGCGCACGCCGGGCTCGGTGCCGAATTCGGGCGGCACCGGTTCCGGGCCGCCGTTTTCCTCTTCCATGCCGGGCGCATAGTCCACGGCCGGGCCAGCCACGCTGGCGCGCAGCACCACGGTGGAATCATCCTCGGCCAGCGGCGTGCCCAGGCGCACGCCCAGCGCCCCGCCCCCACTGGCAAGCAGGATGCCGTTGACGGCATCGTTCCACTTGCGCGCATGGTTGCGCCAGGCGTAGACCGCGTCCTCGAAGTTGCCGACGATGGCAAAGCCGATCGCCGTCAGCCGCGACGGAATCCAGTCCAGCAAATAGAAGGCGCGCGCCGCAAAGCGGCCCAGCGCGGGGCTGCGCTCGGTCGAGGGCTGGTTCCAGTGGCGGCTCAGGTATTCGGCGGTGCGGTACAGCACCACCCCGCCGGGGCCGACCGGCACCAGGAACCAGAAGAACACGCCAAACACATGCCGGTGCACGGCGATGATGGCCGCCTCCAGCGTGTGCCGCACGATCTCGGAGACCGGCATCTCGACGGTGTCCAGGCCGGTCCACTCGTGCAGCAGCGTGCGCGCGGTATGGACGTCATCGCGGTTGAGGGCCTCGTGGATGTCGGTGAAGTAGTGGCTGAACTGACGAAAGCCCAGCGTCATGTACAGCACCAGCACATTCCAGGCGAGCGTCAGCGCCACGCTGATCGAGGCCAGCAGGTAGTGCACCACGATCACCGCCAGGGTCAGCGGCAGGACCACGGTCAGCCAGGCCAGCGCGGCATCGCGCGGGCGGCCGGTGTCGAAGGCGTGTTCCGCGCGGTCGCCGAGTGCGCGCACGATCTCGTGGATCGGGTTGTTGCGGCCCAGGGCGCGGAATTGTTCAGCGATCAGCGCCAGGAGAATGGAAACAAAGGTCATCTTGGTACGGGGTGTTCCAAGGGCACGCCTGGCCCTTCCGGGCTTGCCGGCGATGTGCCGGCGCAGGCGCAATGCATAGCGAGAAGATAGCACAGCGGTACCTGCCGGAGCCCGGCGCGCAATGCAAAAAGCAAAAGCCCGCCGAAGGCGGGCTCTCGCATGCGGCAATGAACGATGCTCAGGGCAGGTCGAACACCAGCACTTCGGCGCCATCGCCGCCGGACAGCGCGACCTCGCCCTCGGCTTCCAGCTTCGCCGCGTCGCCGGCTTCAAGCGCCTTGCCGTTGACCGTCACCCGACCGCGCGCCACGTGGATATAGGCGCGGCGGCCCGGCGCAAGCGCCAGCGTGGCAGCCTCGTCGCCATCGAACAGGCCGGCGTACAGGCGCACGTCCTGGTGGACCACCACCGAGCCCTCGGCACCATCGGCGCTGGCCACCAGGCGCAGCTGGCCACGCTTGTCGGCTGCGTCGAAATGCTTTTCCTCGTAGCCGGGCTCGATGCCGTTCTCGGCCGGCATGATCCAGATCTGCAGGAAGTGGGTGGTGTCGTGCGCGGCGTGGTTGTACTCCGAATGGCGCACGCCGGTGCCGGCGCTCATGCGCTGCACATCGCCAGGGCGGATCACGCTGCCGTTGCCGATGCTGTCCTTGTGGGCCAGTTCGCCCTCAAGCACGTAGCTGATGATCTCCATGTCGCGGTGGCCGTGCGTGCCAAAGCCCATGCCCGGCGCGACGCGGTCCTCGTTGATCACTCGCAGTGGCCCAAACTGCACATGCCGCGGGTCATAGTAGTCGGCGAACGAGAACGAATGAAAGGACTTCAGCCAGCCATGATCGGCGTAACCACGCTCTGCAGACTTTCTGATTTCAATCATTTTGATGGCCCTCCTTGAGCCTGTTTGCCCGCAAGCACTGGCTTGGTAACCGTGTCGCGGCATACGTTTTCGCTTTGATGCTAGGAAGTTTAGGGCTTGAGGCGTATATTTACGGGGATCGACTTAGAAGCAGTCATTCAGAATTTCTGAACATGGCCCTCTCGCTAGAATCCCTCGAAGTCCTCGACGCCATCGAACGCAAGGGCAGCTTTGCCGCCGCCGCCCACGAGATGGGCAAGGTCCCTTCCGCGCTGACCTACGTGGTGCGCAAGCTGGAAGAAGACCTGGACGTGCTGCTGTTCGACCGGCGCCGCCACCGCGCCGAGCTGACGCCGGCCGGACGCGCCCTGCTCGATGAGGGCCGCCACCTGCTGCATGCCGCCGATGACCTGGCACGGCGCGTCAAGCGCCTGGCCACCGGCTGGGAGGCTACCCTCACCATCGTGGTCGACGACCTGATCAACTTCCGCGCGCTGCTGCCGGTGATCCACGACTTCTACGCCGAGAACACCGCCACCCGGCTGCGCTTTTCCAAGGAAGTGCTGGGCGGCGCCTGGGATGCGCTGGTCAACAACCGCGCCGACCTGGTGATCGGCGGCGCCTACGATGCGCCCAGCACGCAGGGCTTCCAGATCCGGCCACTGGGCTCGATGCCGTTCGTGTTCGCGGTTGCCGCGCACCATCCGCTGGCCACCGAGGAAGGCCCGCTCACCACCATCCAGATCGCCAGGCACCGCATCGTCGCGGTGGGCGACACCTCGCGCAACCTGCCGGCGCGTACCCATGGCGTGCTGGCCGGGCAAGACGTGCTGGTGGTGCCCACCATGCGCGACAAGCTCGAGGCACAGATCCGTGGGCTGGGCTGCGGCTGGCTGCCGGCGCCGATGGCGCAACCCCATATCGAAAGCGGCGTGCTGCAGGCGCGCGAGACCGTCGAGGTGCGCGCGCCCGGCAACTTCAAGGTAGCCTGGCGCACCAGCAACCGCGGCAAGGCGCTGCAGTGGTGGGCCAGCAAGCTGGAAGACCCGCGCCTGGCGCAGGCACTGCTGCAGCAACCCGACTTCGCCGGCTGAGGGCAGGTCTCATGGCAGTGACAGCAACGACGGCAGCAACGACGGTTGCCGCGACCGGCTATCGCGGCCGCTTCGCCCCCTCGCCCACCGGGCCGCTGCATATGGGCTCGCTGGTCACCGCGCTGGCGAGCTGGCTGGACGCGCGCGCGCACGGCGGCCAGTGGCTGGTGCGCATCGAGGACATCGACATGCCGCGCTGCGTGCGCGGCGCGGACGACGACATCCTGCTCACGCTGGAACGCCTGGGCATGGCGCCGGACGAGCCGCCGGTATGGCAGAGCCGGCGTGAGCCGTTCTATGCCGATGCGCTGCGCCGCCTCGACGCCGCCGGGCAGCTCTACCCGTGCGGCTGTTCGCGCAAGGAGATCGCCGACTCACTGGTGCACGTGCGCGAGCGGCACCAGACCCTGGGCTATCCCGGCACCTGCCGCCACGGCCTGAACGGCAAGCTGCCGCGCGCCTGGCGCGTGCGCGTGCCGGACGGCCCGGCCGCCACCCTGTGCTTCGACGACCGCTGGCAGGGCCGCCAGTGCCAGGACCTGGAAACCGAGCTGGGCGACTTCGTGCTGCGCCGCGCGGACGGGCTGTGGGCGTATCAACTGGCGGTAGTGGTGGATGACGGCTTGCAGGGCATCACGCATATCGTGCGCGGCGCCGACCTGCTCGACTCCACGCCGCGCCAGATCCACCTGCAGCACCTGCTGGGCCTGCCCACGCCGGCGTACCTGCACGTGCCAGTGGTGGTCAA
Organism: Cupriavidus sp. GA3-3; assembly: GCF_000389805.1. NCBI lineage: Bacteria > Pseudomonadati > Pseudomonadota > Betaproteobacteria > Burkholderiales > Burkholderiaceae > Cupriavidus > Cupriavidus sp. GA3-3. Next base: position 532,711 of record NZ_KB944461.1, on the reverse strand, counting down.
CGAAACCGGCGAGAAGCTGAGCAAGCAAAGCGGTGCGCAGGCAATCGACACCACCGCACCGCTGGACGCGCTGCGCGAAGCCGGCACTCACCTGGGGCTGTCGAACCGCGCGGAAAATGTGAAGGACTGGCTTGCGCGCGCCACCGACGGGTGGCGCCAGTTGCTGGCCGATCTGCCGCGACCCCCGCACGGATAGCGCCCCCCCAAAAGCAAATGGCCCGCGCAGGCGGGCCATTTTCAGCTACGGCAGGATCAGATCAGGACTTGCGCGGCACGCCGCCCAGCAGGGCAGCCACCGGCCGCTTGGGCGCCTGGCGGCCGCGGCTCAGCGCGGCAGCCACTTCATCGGCCGCCTTGGCCTGGGCGACGCTGGCGGCGCTGGGCTCGTACGGGCGCGAGAAGAACGGATCATCCGAGGCACGGAACACCTGGCGGTTGGCGCTGTGCTCGTGGCGGCGCGGACGCTCTTCGCCCTCGCCGTTGCCGCGCGCGCGACGCACGTCGCTACGCTCGCGGCGGCGCTCGGTATCGCCCTGGCGGGCGCGCTCGCCGGTCGGGTCGAAGCCTTCCAGCTTGCCGCGCGGGATGCTGCGCTTGATCAGCTTCTCGATATCGGACAGCAGGCGCTCGTCATTGCCCGGCACGTAGATCGACAGCGCATCGCCGCTGGCGCCGGCCCGGCCGGTACGGCCGATGCGGTGCACATAGTCTTCGGCACTGTACGGCACGTCGAAGTTGACCACGCACGGCATGTCGGGAATATCCAGCCCGCGCGCGGCCACGTCGGTGGCGACCAGCGCGTCGATGGTGCCGCTCTTGAACCCTTCCAGCGTCTGCATGCGCTCGGTCTGGGTCTTGTCGCCGTGGATGGCGGCGGCGTTGATGCCCTCGCGCTCCAAATGGCGCGCCAGGCGCGAGCAGCCGATCTTGCTGTTGACGAAGACGATGCACTGGCGCGACAGCCCCTGCTCGGCGCGCTGCTTGAGCAGGTGCACGACCGCCGCCTGCTTGTGGCCGTCTTCGACCAGGTACACCATCTGGCGCACGTTCTCGTTGGTCGAGTTGCTGCGTGCCACTTCGATCGTGACCGGGTGCTTCAGGTAGCTGGAGGCAAGCCGCTTGATTTCCGGCGAGAACGTAGCCGAGAACAGCAGCGTCTGGCGATGCGCCGGCAGCAGGTTGATGATGCGCTGCAGGTCCGGCAGGAAGCCCATGTCGAGCATGCGGTCGGCTTCGTCCAGCACCAGCATCTGCACCTGCGACAGGTTGACCGACTTCTGCTGCACGTGGTCCAGCAGGCGGCCGGGCGTTGCCACCAGGATCTCCACGCCGCGGCGCAGGGCGTCGGTCTGCGGGTTCATGTCGACGCCGCCGAACACCACGGTGCTGCGCAGGTCGGTGTGCTTGGCGTAGCGCGCGACGTTGTCATAGACCTGGTCGGCCAGTTCGCGCGTGGGGGTCAGCATCAGCGCGCGCACCGGGTGGCGCGCCGGCGAGGCGCTGGCATTGGCCAGCGGCAGCAGGCGCTGGATGATCGGCAGCGCGAAGCCCGCGGTCTTGCCGGTGCCGGTCTGCGCGGCGCCCATCATGTCCTTGCCTATCAGCACGACCGGGATGGCCTGTGCCTGGATCGGGGTGGGCGTGGTGTAGCCCTGCTCGGACAAGGCGCGCAGGATGCGCGCGTCCAGGCCAAAGCTGTCGAATGTCTGCACGGCGGTCTGCCCCGCGGTAGTGGCTTCTGGTGCGTTCGTAGTGGTCATGGGTATCGGTGTCTGGCGGGAGGCGAACCCGGCACAAACGGATACGCGTCTGGAACTCATCTCGCCCTGACTCTCGCCTGGCGCCGGGAGGGTTCCGGCACGGCCATGCTGGCTGCAGCATTTGGCCAAGAGAATCAAAGACTTACATTTTAGCACCTCTGCCAGCACAGTGGGCATTCTGGCAGCGCCGTGCGACTGGCGCGACAGATGGCGGCACAGGCTGGCGGGATTTCAAGAAACTGTCATATCCACCACGCAAGATGCCGGCGGCGCGGCGGCCACGGCCGGACCGCGCCACCCCAACTCACCGAGACCTACATGGACTTCGAGCTTTTCCGCCAGACCTGCCAGCAGTTCCTGCGCACCTCCAGCCAGTTCCTTGGCCTGGCCGCGGCCGCCTGCCAGCCGGCGCTGCCCTTGCCGGCGCTGCCGGCCAGCCAGGCGCAAGGGCAGCAGCCCGCCTGAGCGCGGCTCAGTGCCGCGCCGGGATGAAGCGACAGCGGTTCAGTAATGTCATGACAGATCGTGGCGAGCCTCCTCGCGAACCGGTCATGGCCGGCCCGTCTGACTGATGCATATGGCGGCGGTGCTTGCCCGGCCGGCCGCGAATGACAGGATTACAGGTGCAGGGGCCCGGCCTGGAACAGCCGCGCATCCATTTCGCGCAGGTCCTGCGCAACGGCGATGGGCGTCGAGCACTGGTCGAGCACGTCGCGCTGCAGGTCCACGCCGGGGGCGATCTCGACCAGCGTGAGGCGGGCTTCGCCGTCTGCGCCAGCGCGCATCTCGAACACCGCGCGCTCGGTGATGTACAGCACCGGGATGCCGAGCGACGCCACATAGGGCCCGTTGAAGCTCAGGTGCGACACCTCAGGCACGATCTTCTTCACGCGGCCTTCGCGCACGATCTGCAGGCCGCCGTCGCCGGCGCGGACTTCCAGCCCGCCCGCCGTCAGCGTGCCCATGAACACCACCGCGCGCGCGCTCTGCGTGATGTTGATAAAGCCGCCGACGCCGGCAATCGATGCGCCCTCGCCTTCGCCGAACTTGCTGACATTGACGTTGCCGTGGCCATCCAGCTCGGCCAGGCCGAGGATGGCCAGGTCGATGCCGCCGCCCTCGTAGAAATCGAACTGCGCGGGCTGATCCACCACCGCCTCCGGGTAGGCCGAGGCACCGAAGCTGAGGCCATCCGCGGGCGTGCCGCCGATGGGGCCGGCCTCGACGGTCAGCGTGAAGCCGTCCAGCCCGGCCTGGTGCGCCAGCATGCCGACCGCTGCCGGCATGCCCACGCCCAGGTTGACCACGCGCGGCGCACGGCGCGCCAGTTCCATCACCGCACGGCGCTGCACGATGGTGCGCGCGTCGAGCGGGCCGGCAGCCACCGGCGCCGCTTCCGCTTCGGCCACTGCTGCCTCGCCCTGCCATGGCGTCACGTAGGCCGGGTTGTAGGATTCGGCAAACGTCATCTGGTGGTTGGCGGGGTTGTCGCAGACCACCACGTAGTCGACCAGGATGCCGGGCACGTGGATGGCCTGCAGGATCTCGTGGTGGTCGACCAGGCTTTCCACCTGCGCGATCACGATGCCGCCCGAGTTGTGGGCCGCCTGCGCCATCGCCAGCAGCTCATGGTGGAAGGCTTCGCGATGGGTGCTGAGGTTGCCGCGGGCGTCGGCCGCGGTGCAGCGGATCAGCGCGCAGTGGATCGGGAAGCTCGGGTAGAACAGGTATTCGTCGCCGCGGAAGTCGACCGCATCGACCCAGCATGCCTTGCCCTCGGCAATGGCCTGGCGCGCGCGCTCGTTGACGGCGCCGCCGTGGTAGCGCGCATCCTGCGCGGTGCGCGGGTCGACGAAGGTGTGCAGGCCGATCTTGGTCATCACGCCGGGCTTGCCGCCGGCGATGGCGCGGTATAGGTGCGTCAGCACGCCCTGCGGCAGGTTGTAGCCCTCGCACTGCTCGGCCATGGCCAGCGTGGCCAGCCGCGTGGCCGAGCGCCAGTGGCCGCCGACGATGCTGGCGGTCATGCCGGCATTGCCGAAGTGGTTCACGCCGCGCGCGCCGCGGTCGCCCTGCCCGGCCGAGTACACCAGCGTCAGGTCGCGCGGCAGCCCGCTCTGCAGGAAGCGCTGCTCCAGCGCCTCGGTCACGGCCTCGGCATGGCCGGCGCCGACAAAGCCCGCGCTGGCCACGGTCCAGCCGTCCTGCACCAGTGCCGCCGCTTCGCGTGCGGTGATCACCTTCATTGCTGTCTCCGGTTTCGTTGTGCCGTCCCGCATCGGTGGCGGCACGTTTTTCCGTGAATTTTGTTTTGCGAACATTTGTTCGGAAAACGCTATCATACGGACATGCCGGCCGCTGGCGCAAGTCCGGCGCGGCATGGAGAACCATATGATCTCCCCTTCATTTCCCCGTATTAAGCCGAAATGCCGCAAGCCGAAGCCGCCAAGAAAGACGAACTGCTGGAATCGCTGAGCAAGGGCCTGGCGCTGCTGCGCCTGTTCGCCGGCGGCGCGGAACGCCTGACCATGCAGGACGTCGCCGAGCAGCTCGACGTGACCCGCGCCGCCGCGCGCCGGCTGCTGCTGACCCTGGAGCACAACGGCTACGTGGCGCAGGACGGCCGCCACTTTGCGCTGACGCCGCGGGTGATAGAGCTCGGCTATGCCTACTTTGCCTCGATGAGCCTGCCGCAGGTGGCGCGGCCCTACCTGCAGGGGCTGTGCGAGTCCCTGGGCGAAAGCTGCTCGGTGGGCGTGCTCGATGCGGAATCCGTGGTGCTGGTGGCGCGCGAGGAGCCGCGCCAGCTGCTGCGCGTGGACATGGCGCTGGGACGGCGCATGCCGGCCTATGCGCATTCGCTTGGCCGCGTGCTGCTGGCCGGCCTGGACGATGACGCGCTCGAGGCCTACCTGGCAGGCGCCACGCTGCGCAAGCTGACGCCGTTCACGGTCAGCTCGCGCACGGCGCTGGCGCGCACGCTGCGGCAGGTGCGCACCGACGGCTACTGTGTGCTGGTGAGCGAGCTGGTGGACGGCTACGCCGGGATCTCGGTGCCGTTGCGCGACCAGGCCGGCAAGGCGGTGGCCGGGCTGGGCTTCAGCATGGTGCTGGGCAGCCGCGACCAGGCCCAGCTGGAGACGCGCTTCCTGGGGCCGCTGCGCGAGGCCGCCGCCCGCATCGAAACCATCCTGCAGGCGCGCTGAGGCGCCCGCGGCCCATGTAGAAAAGCCCCGCATGCCGGGGAGGCAGCGGGGCTCAAATGGTAGCGGGGCAATCTGCTCGACCACCCACGCCTTGATCCTGGCGCATCGCGCCACGGCGGACATCCCCCAAATGTGGGCCATTGCCATGCCGCGTTGCCGGCAGGCCGCAAACGCGCCCTGCGAAGCCTGTCAATCATGGCCCTGTCACATTCCTGAAGGAATCCGGGTTTTCGCCGAGCGGGTTTTCGCCAGCTTCCGGCCAACGTCCGGATGCGGTCTACTGGACTCACATCGACGGCCTGGCACCGCAAACGCCGGATCGCCGCAGCCGATGGTGCCTCAGAACAAGTCCAATGACCGGGAGACAGACCATGGTGACGAAGAAAGAAGACGCTTTCGTACTGAAGAACCTTCTCGCCCTCGCAGCAGTGGAAACCCTGGGTGGCGCGATTGCCCTGGGCATGGTCTTCCACCTGATCTGAACTCGCTTGCTGCGCGCCGGCGCTGCCACGCCGGCGCCCGGCGCGCTCACTCGTCGACAATCACCTCGAAGCCGCCAAAGATCATCCGCTGGCCGTCGAACGGCATCGGATCCATGCCTTCCTTCAGGCGCGGGTCGGCCATCGCCGCCTTCATGCCAGTGTCGCGCTTCTCGCGTGACGGCCACAGGATCCACGAGAACACCACCGCCTCATCCTCCTTGCGCTGCACCGCCATCGTAAAGGACGTGACCTTGCCTTCCGGCACATCGTCACCCCAGCATTCCACCACCTTCAGCGCGCCGTGCTCCTTGAACACCGCGGCTGCCTTCTGCGCCACCTGGCGATAGGTCTCGCGAGTGGCCTGGGGAACGGCCAGTACAAATCCGTCGATATAGGACATGGGCTTCACTCCTGGTCAGATTGAATCGTGCGAATCGGATCAAACGCGCGATGACTACCATAGTCCATCGCCGCGCCCTCAGCGGGTGGTCCGCTGCCCGCGCCGGTCGACCTCGAACACCATGTTTTCCCGGAAGCGCTGCCGTAGCCACTGCTCGGCCCGGCCCTGCGGCCGGCCCGACTTCGCCCAGATCAGGTCGACGCTGACCAGCCAGTCCGTGTACGGATAGGCCGCCAGGTCCAGTTCCACCAGTTCGCCGCGCTCCAGCGCCGCGCGCACCAGTTGCCGCGGCAGTGTGGCCCAGCCCAGCCCGCTTTTCACCATTTCGACCAGCGCCAGGTAGCTTTCGGCGCGCCACACCCGCGCCGCGCGCAGGTATTCGCTGGTGGGCAGCTTGTCGGCATGCACGCTGAAGGCCAGGCGCCGATAGGCGTGCAGGTCGGCAAACGAGACCTGTTCGCGCCCGGCCAGCGGGTGTCCCGGGTGCACCACATGCACCATGATCAGCTTGCCCAACTGCACGAAGGCGAGTTCCGGCGCGTAGTGCGGCTGCGCGAAGGCGATGCCGAGCTCGGCCTCGCCCTGCAGCACCAGTTCGCTGACATCGCCGTAGACCGGATTGCGAATGGTCAGGTCGACATACGGAAACTCCCGCTCGAATTCGGCCAGCACCGGCATCACCGCGTGGTACGGGATTTCGATCGCCAGCGTCAGCCCGGGCGGGTTGGCATCGGCCAGGCTGGCGGCATGGGCCTGCAGCAACAGGCAACGCTCCAGCACGGCTTCGGCCTCGGTCAGCAGCTTGCGGCCGGCCCCGGTCAGCGCCGGATTGCGGCTGCTGCGGTCGAACAGCGGCACGCCGAGGTCGATCTCCAGGTTGGCCACCGCCGCACTGACCGTGGACTGGGTCTTGCCCAGGCGCCGCGCGGCAGCGGAAAAGGAGCCTGTCTCAACCACCAGTGCGAATACCTGCAACTGGTCCAGCGAAAAACGCATGGCCACCCTCCCGCGACCCATCGACTGGATCGATAGGTATTGATTTGTTGTACCGATGAAGTTGCGGAGATGATGCCGCAACGGCCGAGGGATCACAAATCCCGGCAATCCCGGCCGGCGCTGCCCAATCCGCCCTGCCAGAGGCGGAAGCGGCTTCCATCGAAAAAGGAGACAAGCCCATGAAGACCCCGACACCGGTACACCCGGTCGATGAAATCCTGCCGCTGCGCCAGCTGGCGAGCTTCGGCCTGCAGCACGCCCTGATCCCTTTCCCCAACCGGAGACCCCAAGCATGACCCGAATCACAAACCCGTCCGGCGCTGAACTGTCGCCGCTCGACCTGGAACTGCTGCGCCAGTCGATCGCGCTGTCCGATGCATCCAGGGCTCGCGGCCGCCATCCGTTCGCCGCGCTGGTGGCCGACCAGGCCGGCAATATCATCGCCAGCGCCGGCAACAACTCGATGCCGCCGGAGGGCGACCCGACCCAGCACGCCGAACTGGTCGCCGCCGCGCAGGCCGCGCGTGCGCTGCCGCCGGAGCAACTGGCCGACTGCACCCTCTACACCAGCGCGGAGCCGTGCTGCATGTGCGCCGGCGCGATCTACTGGACCGGCATCGGGCGCGTGGTCTATGCGCTGTCAGAACACAAGCTGCTGGGCCTGACCGGCGACCACCCGGAGAACCCCACCCTCTCGCTGCCTTGCCGCGAAGTGTTCGCGCGCGGGCAGCGCCAGGTGGATGTGGTCGGGCCGGTGCTCGAGGACGAAGCCGCGGCACCGCACGCGGGCTTCTGGAAGTAGCCATCCTGCCTGCCGTCCGCCCGACGGACGGCACCGATCGGCGTTGGACATTCTGTCATCGACACGTCACCCCGCCTTCCTACACTCGCCTGGCTCCGGCTCCCAGCAGCCGCCACACCCACCCAGCCAGGCGAACCCGATGCTCCCCTGCAAACTTCCAAGAACCCTGGCCGCGACCCTGATCGCGGCGGCATTGCTCACCGCATGCGGTGGCGATGACGGCGGCGGCAACCTGTCGCCGAGTGCGACTGTCACGCCGAACGCACAACCGGAACAGCCGGGCAAGAAGCCGGACCGGCGGCCCGACCCCGTGATCCGCTGCGCCCCCTGACAACGCAAGTCCCGACGCCATCCGACAAGACCATGGTCTCTCGCCGCAACTTCCTGCAAGCCGCAGCCGGCACCGGCTTCGCCGCCGCCGCACTGGCCGCGTTCCCGCCCAGCATCCGCAAGGCCCTGGCCATCCCGGCCAACAATGCCACCGGCACCATCAAGGATGTCGAGCATGTGGTGATCCTGATGCAGGAGAACCGTTCCTTCGACCACTACTTCGGCACGCTCAAGGGTGTGCGCGGGTTCGGCGACCGCTTCACCATCCCGCTGCCCAATGCGCGCAAGGTATGGCAGCAACAGCGCTCCAACGGCGCCGTGCTGACCCCGTATCACCTGGATGGCACCAACAACAACGCGCAGCGCGCGGCCGGCACGCCGCATGCGTGGGTGGACAGCCAGCAGGCCTGGGACCACGGCCGCATGGCCAGTTGGCCGACGTACAAGACCAATACCTCGATGGGCTACTTCAAGGAGAAGGAGATCCCGTTCCAGTTCGCACTGGCCAATGCGTTTACGCTGTGCGACGCGTACCACTGCTCGATGCATACGGGCACTGACGCGAACCGTTCATTCCACCTGACCGGCACCAACGGCCCGACCGCAGCCAACGTCGCCTTCGTCAACAATGAGTGGGACGCGATCGACGGCCTGCCCGCCTCGGCCAACACCGGCTACACCTGGAAGACCTATGCCGAGCGGCTGGAAGCAGCCGGCATCAGCTGGATCTGCTACCAGAACATGCCGGACGAATGGGGCGACAACATGCTGGGCGCGTTCCAGCAGTTCCGCAAGGCCAACCTGGCCTCGGGCTTTCCGGTATCCAGCGGCGGCGCGCCGGGCGCGCCCTATGCCAACACCGGCCAGCCACTGCCGTACCACGCCTACGATGCGGCCACCGACAATGCCGCCAATCCGCTGTACAAGGGCGTGGCCAACACCCTGCCCGGCACCAGACCCGAGGAATACCTCGACGCCTTCCGCCGCGACATCAAGGAAGGCAGGCTGCCGCAGGTATCGTGGATCAATGCACCGTCGATCTACTGCGAGCATCCCGGCCCGTCCAGCCCGGTTCAGGGCGCGTGGTTCCTGCAGGAAGTGCTGGACGCGCTGACCGCCGTGCCCGAGGTCTGGAGCAAGACCGTGCTGCTGGTCAACTTCGACGAGAACGACGGCTACTTCGACCACGTCCCTTCCCCCTCGGCGCCGTCGGTGAACCCCGACAAGACGCTGGCCGGCAAGGCGACGCTGAGCGATGCCGAGATGCAGGCCGAATACTTCAACCATCCGGCGCCACCGGGCAGCCGGACCCAGCCCGCTGCTGACGGCCGCGTCTACGGTCCCGGGCCGCGCGTGCCGCTTTACGCGATCTCGCCGTGGAGCCGCGGCGGCTGGATCAATTCCCAGGTGTTCGACCACACCTCCGTGCTGCGCTTCCTGGAAGCGCGGTTCGGCGTGGCCGAACCCAACATCAGCCCGTTCCGCCGTGCCGTCTGCGGCGACCTGACCAGCGCGTTCAACTTCAAGACGCCCAACTCGGAAGCCCTGCCCACGCTGAGTGGCCGCACCACGCGCAGCGGCGCCGACCAGCTGCGCCAGGCCCAGCAGGCACTGCCCGCGGTGCCGCTGCCGGTCGACATGCAATTGCCGCTGCAAGCCACCGGCACCCGCCCGTCACGCGCGCTGCCGTACGAGCTGCACACCAGCGCGCGCTGCAGCGCCGTGGGGCAGGTCGAACTGGTATTCGCCAACACCGGCACGCAAGCCGCGGTGTTCCACGTCTACGACCGCCACCAGCTGGGCCGCATTCCGCGCCGCTATGTCGTGGAAGCCCGCAAGTCCCTGAGCGACACCTGGAACGTGTTCCAGGACAACGCCGGGCAATACGACCTGTGGGTACTGGGCCCCAACGGCTTCCACCGCCATTTCCGCGGCGATACCAACCGCATCGGCGACACCGGTATCGCACCGGAGATCCGCGTCTGCTACGACATTGCCAATGGCGACGTCTATGTCGACCTGATCAACGCCGGCCGCAAGGCCTGCCACTTCAGCATCCAGGCGCTCGCGTACCGAACCGATGGCCCGTGGCCGGTCACTGTCGGCGCCAATGACAGCAAGTCCGTGCATTGGTCGCTGGAGGAAAGCGGGCAGTGGTATGACTTCGCGGTGACGTGCGACAGCGACCCGGCGTTCTATCGCCGCTTTGCGGGGCGGGTGGAGAACGGCAGGCATACGGTTAGCGATCCGGCGATGGGGATGGTGACGGCGCAGGATTGAGCGGTAGTTCGAGGCAAAAAAAAAAGGACTGCAGGTATCAACCTGCAGTCCCTTTTCACATTGGTGGGCCTCCCGTGAGTCGAACACGGCACCAACGGATTATGAGTCCGCTGCTCTAACCAGGCATGAGCTAGAGGCCCTTGGAAGCGTTTAGTTGCCTTCCAGGAAGCTCTTCAGCTTGTCCGAGCGGCTCGGGTGGCGCAGCTTGCGCAGTGCCTTGGCCTCGATCTGGCGGATCCGTTCACGCGTGACGTCGAACTGCTTGCCGACCTCTTCCAGCGTGTGGTCGGTGCTCATTTCGATGCCGAAGCGCATGCGCAGCACCTTGGCTTCGCGCGGCGTGAGCGAGTCCAGCACGTCCTTGACGACGTCGCGCATGGAGCCGTGCAGCGCGGCTTCGGCCGGGGCCAGCGTGTTGGTGTCCTCGATGAAGTCGCCCAGATGGGAGTCGTCGTCGTCACCGATCGGCGTTTCCATGGAGATCGGCTCTTTGGCGATCTTCATGATCTTGCGGATCTTGTCTTCCGGCATCTCCATCTTCTCGGCCAGCGTTGCCGGATCCGGCTCGTTGCCGGTTTCCTGCAGGATCTGGCGCGAGATGCGGTTCATCTTGTTGATGGTCTCGATCATGTGCACCGGGATACGGATGGTGCGCGCCTGGTCGGCGATCGAGCGCGTGATGGCCTGGCGGATCCACCACGTGGCGTAGGTCGAGAACTTGTAGCCGCGGCGGTATTCGAACTTGTCCACCGCCTTCATCAGGCCGATGTTGCCTTCCTGGATCAGGTCGAGGAACTGCAGGCCGCGATTCGTGTACTTCTTGGCGATCGAAATCACCAGACGCAGGTTGGCCTCGGTCATCTCGCGCTTGGCTTCGCGGGCACGACGCTCGCCCTCGGCCATCTTGCGGTTGACGCCCTTCAGTTCCTTCAGCGGCAGCACCACGCGCGACTGCAGGTCGATCAGCTTCTGCTGCAGCTCATGCACGGCCGGCACGTTGCGCTCGACGATGGTGCTGTAGCCCTTGCCGTCGGCGACGATGGTGTGGACCCACTCGAGGTTGGTCTCGTTGCCCGGGAAGCGGGCGACGAATTCCGAGCGCGGCATGCCGCACTTGTCGACCACGATGTTCAGGATCGAGCGTTCGAGCTTGCGCACTTCGTCGACCTGGCCGCGCAGCGTGTCGCACAGGCGCTCGACATTGCGGGCGGTGAAGCGGATGCCCATCAGCTCGGCCTGGATGGCTTCCTGCGCCTTGACGTAGGGCTTGGAGTTGTAGCCTTCCTTTTCGAACGCGCGGCGCATCTTGTCGAACTGCTCGGCGATCACGCGGAATTTCTCCAGCGCGTTCTGCTTCAGTTCTTCCAGCTGGCGCGCGGAGGCACCGGCGCCGGCGCCGCCTTCGTCGTCATCGTCCTCGTCGCCTTCCTCTTCGTCGTCGGACTCGATATCCTCGTCGTCGGCCGCTGCAGCCGGGGCTGCGGGCGCTTCCGGGGCTTCGTCGGCGTTCGGGTCGATCAGGCCGTCGACGAATTCGTCGATCTTGATCTCGTCGTTGGCCACGCGCTCGGCATGGGCCAGGATCTCGGAGATGGTGACCGGGCAAGCCGAAATCGCCATCACCATGTCCTTCAGGCCGGCCTCGATGCGCTTGGCGATCTCGATTTCGCCTTCGCGCGTGAGCAGCTCGACCGTGCCCATTTCGCGCATGTACATGCGCACCGGGTCGGTGGTGCGGCCGAACTCGGAGTCCACCGTGGACAGGGCCGCTTCGGCCTCTTCCTCGGCTTCTTCCTCGCTGGTGGCGGACGGGGCGTTGTCGTTGAGCAGCAGCGTCTCGGCATCCGGCGCCTGTTCGTAGACAGCGATGCCGATGTCGTTCAGCGTGGCGACCAGCGTGTCGATCGTTTCCGAATCGACCATGTCGTCCGGCAGGTGATCGTTGATTTCCGCGTAGGTCAGGTAGCCGCGCGACTTGCCCAGCTTGATCAGCGCCTTGAGTTTCTGGCGACGCAGCTCAAGCTCTTCCTCGGTACCCTGCTGGGTCGAGGCGAACTCCTTGAGCAGGGCCTTTTCCTTGGCCTTGCGGTCCTTGGCTTTCTGCTTTTCGGTCTTCGGCGCCGCGGCCGGGGTTGCCGCCGGGCGCGCATCGTTCTCGTAAAACTCTTCAGTCACGTCGTCTGTTGTGCTGTCGTCGTGCTGCATCTCGGCCTTGGGCTTGCGGCCACGCTTTTTCGGCTCCGGCTTGATTGCCGGCGCAGCGGGACGCTCGGATGCAACGGATGCAGGTGTCGCGGCACGCGCCTTGGTTGCCGTAGTGGTGGTGCCAGCCTTGGCTTCCCCACTCTTGGCGCCGGCGGCTGCCGCTCGCTTGCTCTCGACTTCGGTATTCTGCTGTTTCGCCACGGTGATACTCTTGCCTTTCACTGGTGCAGATGCGGCGACCTTGCCGCTCGTACTGGCGCTCTTGCCGCTCTCGCGTGCCGAAGTCGAGGCCTTTGTCTTTTCGGATGTGCGAGTCCTGGCGGGAGTCGTCACGGCGGGCGCTTGCGCGCTACGCACGGACTTTGATGGCGCAGACCGGGCTGGTGTCTTGACTGACGCGGTCGATGTCTTCGCCGCCGTTGTTTTCACAGACGCCTTGCCGCTCCCTGATTGGGGAGCTTTAGAGGTAACCCTTTCGGTTGCTTTGGCCTTTGCCATTGGCACGCTCACTTTCACCAGAACTGGAGAGAAAGATTTCGCAATCCAAACCGGCTATTGTAGCACGCCACGCATAGCCGGCTCCCTATCAGGTGAGGTTTTCACCTGAAAAATCAAGGCTTAAGCTCGGCGGGGCCGGGCCCAGTCCCTTATCCAACGCTTACTGCCACCTCCTGGTTGATGACCAGGGCGCACACAGGCACCTCAGCCAAATTGGCGCCGCCGGTGGATTTCGCCCACCAGCCAGCGCATGCGCTGCTTGGCCGCTTCATCGGCCGTGCCGGCCACTACCTCCGCCTGCAGGCCGTCGAGCTCGCGCCGCAGCGGCTCGGCCAGCAGCTTGGTAATGGCCGCATCGAAATCCTGTATTGCGGGTGCCTCTTCGATCTCTTCTCGCAGCACCGCGGCACGCGCCACGGCATACACCTCGGCATAGGGCGACTGGGCCAGGTGTTCGCTGAAGGCCGCAAAATTGACCTCGCCCTGCACGCTGTCGCACGCCTCCACCAGGTGCGCCAGCACTTCACTGTCGCTGCTCTCGCCGCCCAGCAGCAGCGCGCGCGCATCCTCGTCCAGCCTCGCCGACAGTGCCGGATAGCACATCAGCAGCTGGATCACCCGCTGCTCCAGCCCGGTCGGGGCCTGGCGGCGCGTGCGCGGGCGCGGCTGGGCGAAGCGGCCGACGCGGGCCGGGTCGCTGCGCAGGCCGCAGATGGCTTCGATCTCCGCGGGTGTCGTTCCCGTGGCATCGGCAAGTTCGCGCACAATCTGTAGCCTCAGGCCGCCGGCGGGCATGGCCTGCAGCAGCGGCTTGGCCTCGTACTGGGCCCGGGCGCGGCCCTCGGGCTGGCGCAGGTCCAGGTCTTCGGTGACCGACTGCAGCAGGAAGCGCGACAGCGGCATGGCGTTGCGCACCTGGGTGGCAAAGGCCTCGGTGCCCTCTTCGCGCACATAGCTGTCCGGATCGTGCTCGGCCGGCAGGAACAGGAAGCGGATGGTCTTGTTGTCCGCCACATGCGGCAGGCAGGCTTCCAGCGCGCGCCGGGCCGCGCGGCGCCCGGCAGAGTCGCCGTCGAACGAGAACACCACGGCGTCGGTCTGGCGCAGCAGCTTCTGCACGTGCACAGGGGTGCACGCCGTGCCCAGGGTGGCAACGGCATTGGCAAAACCGAGCTGGGCCAGCGCCACGACGTCCATATACCCTTCGACCACCAGCACGTAGCCGGTTTCCCGGATCGCGTGACGGGCCTCGAACAGCCCGTACAGCTCCGTGCCCTTGCTGAACAGCGGAGTCTCGGGCGAGTTCAGGTACTTGGGCTCGCCCTGCCCCATCACGCGCCCGCCGAAGCCGATCACGGCCCCCTTGGTGTTGCGGATAGGGAACATGATGCGGTCGCGGAAGCGGTCGTAGCGGCGCGGCTTGCCGTCCGCATCGCGCTTGTCGCTTTCGATCAGCAGGCCGCACTCGACCAGCGGCGCCGACACGTTGTCATCACGATAGCTGCCGAATACGGCCTCCAGGCCCTGCCAGTCATCCGGCGCGTAGCCCAGGCCAAAGTTCGCGGCGATCTCGCCGGTCAGGCCACGGCCCTTCAGGTACTGGATCGCCTGCGGCGCGCTTCGCAGCTGGCGGCGGTAGAAATCGGTGGCGCGGGTCATGGCGTCGGACAGCGCCACCGAACGGGCCTGCTGCTCCGCGCGCTGCCCGGGCGGCAGCCGGTCGCGCTCTTCCGGCACGCTCATGCCGACCGACTGGGCCAGCTCGCGCACCGCTTCCGGGTAGGACTGGCCGGAAAACTCCATCAGGAAGCCGATGGCCGAGCCGTGGGCGCCACATCCGAAGCAGTGGTAGAACTGCTTGGTCGGCGACACCGTGAATGACGGCGATTTCTCGTTATGGAAGGGGCACAGCCCCATGAAATTGGCGCCGCCCTTCTTCAGCTGCACATACTTGCCCACCACATCGACAATGTCGACACGGTTGAGCAGGTCCTGAATAAAGGATTGCGGAATCACCCGACTGACCGTCCTGAGGCATGGCCGTCCCGCGGCGGGCGGCTTCTTTTAGGAATGCGTGACCGGTGCGGCGCCCGGCTGCTATCGGAATATTGTAGTGCAGCGTGATAGGGCCGCCCGGACTACGTGACATCTCCGTGCAACTGCACCGAACCACGCGGATCCGGTGCTTATCTTGCCAGCAACCGATTAAATCAGTATTTACTTTGCTGCAAGTGCCGCCTTGACCAGGGCCGATACGGCGGTCATGTCGGCACGGCCGGCCAGCTTGCCCTTGAGCACGCCCATGACCTTGCCCATGTCCTGCGGACCGGCGGCACCAGTGGCGGCAACGGCCTGCTGGACCTCGGCGGCGACTTCCTCGTCCGACAGTGCTGCGGGCATGTAGGCCTGCAGCACTTCGACTTCCGCCGACTCCTTGTCTGCCAGGTCATTGCGGCCCGCCTGCCGGAACTGCGAGATCGAATCCTTGCGCTGCTTGATCAGCTTCTCGACCACGGCCAGCACGGCGGTATCGTCCAGTTCCACGCGCTCATCGACCTCGCGCTGCTTGATGGCGGCCAGCAGCAGGCGGATGGTGCCGAGGCGCTCCGTTTCGCGCGCGCGCATGGCGGTCTTCATGTCTTCGCTGATACGGGCTTTGAGGGACATCGTGATCTTCCAGAAAGTGGGTGGACACTCACAGGTGGCGGCGATGACCGCCCGCTGCAAGGCCCAGAATGCAAAAACCCGCCGAAGCGTAGGCCACAGCGGGTCGGATACAAGCGGGAGCGCCGGGGTCAGTACAGTTTCTTCGGCAGCATCTGGCTGCGGATGCGCTTGTAATGGCGCTTTTCGGCGGCTGCCTTCCTGCGCTTGCGCGCGGCGGTGGGCTTTTCGTAAAACTCGCGTGCCCGCAATTCCGGGAGCAGCCCGTTCTTCTCGATGGTGCGCTTGAAACGGCGCATGGCAACTTCAAAAGGCTCGTTTTCCTTGAGACGGATCGTGGTCATTTGGCCAGAAAATGAGAATTTTCGGGATAAGCGGCTCTACGAAGTTCTGGATTGTAGCACCAACAATCGAGCGCGGAAGTGGCGTGCAACGGACACTTGCCGAGTGCCGCCCACCGCCCTTCCAGCTCTCGCCAGTCTACCCTTGGGCTACCGATTGCCCTGCCGAAGCGGTGCGCGATGCCTCAGCCGCGGCCTGCCCCGCCGCCACCGCGGACGCCCACGCCCACTGGAAGTTGTAGCCGCCCAGCCAGCCGGTCACGTCCACCACCTCGCCGATGAAATACAGGCCCGGCACCTCGCGCGCCATCATGGTGGTTGACGACAGCGCCCGCGTGTCGACCCCGCCAAGCGTGACCTCGGCCTTGCGGTAGCCCTCGGTGCCCGACGGCACGATGCGCCAGCCGTTGAGCGTGGCGCCAAGCTTGCGCAGGGCCTTGTCGGTCACATCATGCAGCGGCATGGCGGCATCCACGCCCGAGGCCGCGCACCAGGCATCGGCCAGCCGCGCCGGCAACCGTTGCGCCAGCAGGTTGCCCAGGTGCTTGCGGCTGCCGGCCTTCTGCTCGAGCAGCCAGGCGGCGGCATCCTCTCCATCAAACAGGTCGATGGCGATCGGCGTGCCGGGACGCCAGTAGCTGGAAATCTGCAGCACGGCGGGTCCGGACAGGCCGCGATGGGTCCACAGCAGGTCTTCGCGGAAGGCTCCGGCCGCCTTGCCGTTGCCGGTGGCGATATCCACTTCCAGCGACACGCCGGCCAGCGGCGCGAACGGCACCCAGTCCTTGCCATCGAAGGTCAGCGGCACCAGCGCCGGCCGGGTTTCGACGATGCCCAGCCCGAACTGCCGGGCGATGCGATAGCCAAAGTCGGTGGCACCGATCTTGGGGATCGACAGGCCGCCGGTGGCCACCACCAGCGCCCCGGCCCGCACCGTGCCGGTAGCGGTGAGCAGCAGGAAGTCGTCGCCCTCGCGCCGGACCTCGGCCACGCTGCAGCCGGTGTGCCAGCGCACATGGCCGGTGTCGCATTCGGCGCGCAGCATGGCGATCACGTCTTCGGCGCTGTCGTTGCAGAACAGCTGGCCACGATGTTTCTCGTGCCAGTCGATGCCGTAGCGGCGCATCAGGCCAAGGAAATCCTGCGGCGTGTAGCGCGCCAGCGCCGAGCGGCAGAAGTGCGGATTGGACGACAGGTAGTTGGCGGGCCCGGCCTGCAGGTTGGTGAAATTGCAGCGCCCGCCGCCCGAGATGCGGATCTTCTCGGCAAGCTTGGTGGCATGGTCGATCAGCACCACGCGCGCGCCGTTCTGGCCGGCCACGGCGGCACACATCATGCCGGCCGCGCCCGCACCCAGCACGGCCACGTCATACCGGCCCGTCCGGGCCGATGTTGCCCCGCTCATTGCACGCCTCGCGCATCCATGTGTATTGCCACCGCCAGAGAAAGGGCAGATTGTAGCGAAAAGCACGCCGCGCGCTGCTGTGCTACCCTGCGCGCTTCCTGCAACCTGTTGTTTCGACAGCCGTTTCCCTGACCGGAGGCGGCCCTATGCGCTTCCCATGCTTGTCCTCGGCATCGAATCCTCCTGCGACGAAACCGGCCTCGCCCTCTATGACACCGGCGCCGGCCTGCTCGCGCACGCGCTGCACTCGCAGATCGCCATGCACCGCGACTACGGCGGCGTGGTGCCGGAACTGGCGTCGCGCGACCATATCCGCCGCGTGCTGCCGCTGCTGGAGCAGGTGCTGGCCGATGCCGGCCGTACCCGCCAGGACATCGACGCCATCGCCTTCACCCAGGGCCCCGGGCTGGCCGGCGCACTGCTGGTGGGCGCCTCGGTGGCCAATGCACTGGGCTTTGCGCTGAACGTGCCGATGGTGGGCGTGCACCACCTGGAAGGCCACCTGCTGTCGCCGCTGCTGACGCGCGAGCCGCCGCCCTTCCCGTTCGTGGCGTTGCTGGTGTCGGGCGGGCATACGCAGTTGATGGAAGTGCGCGGCATCGGCGACTACACGCTGCTGGGCGAAACCCTGGACGACGCCGCCGGCGAAGCCTTCGACAAGACCGCCAAGCTGCTGGGCCTGGGCTATCCGGGCGGCCCCGAAGTGTCGCGGCTGGCCGAATTCGGTATCCCCGGCGCCTTTGCGCTGCCGCGGCCGATGCTGCATTCGGGCAACCTGGATTTCTCCTTCGCCGGACTGAAGACCGCGGTGCTGACGCAAACACGCAAGCTCGCCAACACCTGCGAGCAGGATCGCGCCAACCTGGCGCGCGCCTTTGTCGATGCCATTGTCGACGTGCTGGCCGCCAAGTCGATGGCAGCGCTCAAGCAGACCGGCCACAAGCGGCTGGTGGTGGCGGGAGGCGTGGGTGCCAACCGCCAGTTGCGCGAGCGGCTGGACCAGATGGGCAAGCAGCGCAAGATCGACGTGTATTACCCGGACCTGGCGTTCTGCACCGACAACGGCGCGATGATCGCGTTTGCCGGCGCCATGCGCCTGCAGGCAGCGCCCGAACTGGCGCGGCACGAGTATGGCTACGGCGTGACGCCGCGCTGGGACCTGGCGGATATCCGCCTGCCTTCGGCGGCCTGAACCGGACCAAAAAAATAGCCACCGCATGCGGTGGCTATTTCTATTGCAGCGACAACGCGGTCAGTCGACCCGCTTGTCCCGCTCGATCACCGCATACGCGCTGTGGTTGTGGATCGACTCAAAGTTCTCCGCCTCCAGCACATAGGCCACGATGCGATCATCCGCATTCAGGCGCATGGCGATATCGCGCACCAGGTCCTCGACGAACTTGGGGTTCTCATAGGCGCGCTCGGTGACGAACTTCTCGTCGGGGCGCTTGAGCAGGCCCCACAGCTCGCACGAGGCCTCTTCCTCGGCCATGCGCACCAGCGCTTCCACCGGCAGCTCGCCGGCCAGTTCCACGTTCATGGTGATATGCGAACGCTGGTTGTGCGCGCCGTACTGCGAGATCTTCTTCGAGCACGGGCACAGGCTGGTCACCGGCACCAGCGCCTTCAGGAACACGCGCGCGGCGCCGTCGCGCACTTCGCCGGTCAGCGTGACCTCGTAGTCCAGCAGCGACTCCACGCCCGACACAGGCGCGGTCTTGCTGATGAAGTACGGGAAGGTGACCTCGATGCGGCCGGCCTCGGCTTCCAGCTTTTCCAGCATCTTGTCCAGCATCAGCCGGAAGCTGGACAGCTCCAGCGGTGCGCGCTCTTCTTCCAGCAGCGCGACGAAGCGCGACATATGCGTGCCCTTCTGGTCCGCCGGCAGGTGCACGTCGAGATTGAAGGTGCCCACGCTCGGCATGATGCCGGCCGGGGTCTTCAGGGTCACGGGGTAACGCACGCCTTTGACACCGACACGCTGGATGGGGATCTGGCGGGTGTCGGGGCTCGACTGGACGTCGGGCATGACGAAGGCGGGATTGATGTCATTCATCTACGGTTTCCTCCAGGGTCGCGCCCAAGGGGGACGGCACGAGCCCTTACGGTCGCGGCAATTTCGCAGTCCATCCATGCCGCGCAACGAGTGTGAAACCACGGGATCCGGCAAGTGGCACGCCGGCCCGCAGCTGCGAACACAAAAAAGGGGAGTTTAAGGGAATTCGGACGCACTCGTGGTGCGAGGGCCGAATCCCCTTCGGGACAGCAGGTGATCAGGCCACGCGCGAGGCGACCGTGACCTTGGGCTGGTCCAGCCCGAAGCGCTCGCGCACCGAGCGCTCGATGCCGGCCGCATCCAGGCCGCATTGCTGCAGCAGATAGGCCGGGTCGCCGTGGTCGACGAAGCGGTCGGGTAGGCCCAGCGTCAGCACCGGCTTGTCGATGCCGGCCTCGGCCAGTGCCTCCAGCACGGCGCTGCCGGCGCCGCCCATCACGCTGCCCTCTTCCACGGTCACCAGGTAGTCGTTCTCCGCGGCCAGGCGCTTGACCAGCTCCACGTCGAGCGGCTTGACGAAACGCATGTCGGCGACCGCGGCATCCAGCGCCTCGGCGGCACCCAGGGCCGGGTGCACCATCGAGCCGAACGCCAGGAAGCCCACGCGATGCCCCGCGCGCGCACCTCCCTCGCGGCGCATCACGCCCTTGCCGACCGGCACGGTGGTGAGCTCAGCGGCAATGGCCGCGCCCGGGCCGGAGCCGCGCGGATAGCGCACGGCGCTCGGGCACGCCTGGTGGAACGCCGTGGTCAGCAGCTGACGGCACTCGTTCTCGTCGGACGGCGTCATCACCATCATGTTTGGGATGCAGCGCAGGTAGGCGATATCGTAGGCACCCGCGTGCGTGGCGCCGTCGGCGCCGACCAGGCCGGCACGGTCCAGCGCGAACACCACCGGCAGGTTCTGCAGCGCCACGTCGTGGATCAGCTGGTCGTAGCCGCGCTGCAGGAAGGTCGAGTAGATCGCCACCACCGGCTTGAGACCCTCGCAGGCCAGGCCGCCGGCAAAGGTCACGGCGTGCTGCTCGGCGATGCCCACGTCGTAGTAGCGGTCCGGGAAGCGCCGCTCGAACTCGACCATGCCCGAGCCCTCGCGCATCGCCGGGGTAATGCCGACCAGGCGCTTGTCGGCCGCGGCCATGTCGCACAGCCAGTCGCCGAACACCTGCGTGTAGGTCTTGCGCGCCGGCTTGGCCGCCGGGCGGATGCCCTCGGCCGGGTTGAACTTGCCCGGGCCGTGGTAGAGGATCGGGTCGGCCTCGGCCAGCTTGTAGCCCTGGCCCTTCTTGGTCACCACGTGCAGGAACTGCGGGCCGGCGCCCTCGAGCGCGCGCTCGCGGATATTCTGCAGCGTCGGCACCAGCGAGTTCAGGTCGTGGCCGTCGATCGGGCCGATGTAGTTGAAGCCGAATTCCTCGAACAGCGTGGCCGGCACCATCATGCCCTTGGCATGTTCCTCGAAGCGCTTGGCGAACTCCAGCACCGGCGGCGCCACCGACAGGACCTTCTCGATGCCCTTCTTGGTGGCCGCGTAGAACTGGCCGCTCAAGAGCCGCGCCAGGTGGCGGTTGAGCGCGCCCACCGGCGGCGAGATCGACATGTCGTTGTCGTTGAGCACCACCACCAGCGGCAGGTCCTTGTAGACGCCGGCGTTGTTCAGGGCCTCGAAGGCCATGCCCGCGGTCATGGCGCCGTCGCCGATCACCGCCACCGAGACGCGCTTCTCGCCCAGCGTGCGCGCACCGAGCGCCATGCCCAGCGCGGCCGAGATCGAGGTCGACGAATGCGCCGTGCCGAAGGTGTCGTATTCGCTCTCGCTGCGGCGCGGGAAGCCAGAGATGCCGCCCCACTGGCGCAGCGTGCCCATGCGCTCGCGGCGTCCGGTCAGGATCTTGTGCGGGTAGCTCTGGTGGCCCACGTCCCACACCAGCCGGTCGTCCGGGGTGTTGAAGACGTAGTGCAGCGCGATGGTCAGCTCGACCGTGCCCAGGTTGGACGACAGGTGGCCGCCGGTCTGCGAGACCGACTCCAGCACATAGGCGCGCAGTTCGTCCGCCAGGGTCCGGAGCTCACGCCGGTCGAGCTTGCGCAGGTCTGCGGGGGCGTCAATCTTGTTGAGGAGTGCGTAGGTCATGATGTCCGTTCGGCCGGCTCTCTGTTTAGTGTGTGCGCAGCACGATCAGGTCCGCCAGGTCCCGCAGGCGGTCCGCGCGCTCGCCAAAGCCGGCCAGCGCCTCGTGTGCGTCGGCGCGCAGCGTCCCGGCCAGTGCGCGTGCCGGGTCAAGCCCCATCAGCGACACATAGGTCGGCTTGTCATGGGCGGCGTCCTTGCCGGCGGTCTTGCCCAGCGTGGCGGTATCGGCAGTGACGTCCAGAATATCGTCAACCACCTGGAACGCCAATCCCACTGCCGCCGCATAGCGATCCAGCGCGGCCAGGCCCTCGGCGTCGATTTCACCACATAGCGCACCCATGCGCACACTGGCGCGCAACAGCGCGCCGGTCTTCATGCGATGCATGGCCTCGAGCGCCTCGCGCGTCATGGCGCGGCCCACGTTCTGCAGGTCGATCGCCTGGCCGCCGGCCATTCCGGTCGAGCCCGACGCCAGCGCCAGCTCGGCCACCAGCTGCAGCCGCGCCGCGGGCGCGATCGCCCCGGCACCGGCCAGCACGATAAAGGCCTGGGTCTGCAGCGCGTCGCCAACCAGCAATGCGGTGGCCTCGTCATAGGCCTTGTGCACGGTGGGCCGGCCGCGGCGCAGGTCGTCGTCGTCCATGCAGGGCATGTCGTCGTGCACCAGCGAATAGGCGTGGATCATCTCCACCGCACAGGCCGCCGCGTCGCAGGCGGCCGGAGCCGCCCCGCTGACCTCGCCGGCGGCATGCACCAGCAGCGGCCGCACGCGCTTGCCGCCGCTCAGTGCAGCATAGCGCATGGCTTCGTGCAGCGTATGCGGCACGGTCTCGGCAGCGGGCAGCGCCGCCTGCAGGGCGGCCTCGGTACGGGCGCCCTGGGCCTGCATCCATTGGGCAAAGTCACTCATGCCTCGTCCGCCCCCAGTGCACCGTTGGCGCCATTGCCCTCGCCGGCCAGCGGCTTGAGCACGTCACCTTCCAGCACGCGGACCTGCTGCTCGACCCGCTCCAGCTTCTGCTGGCAGTAGCGCACCAGCTCGGCGCCGCGGCGGTAGGCCGCCAGCGATGCCTCCAGCGGCAGTTCGCCGCTTTCCATGCTGGCCACCAGCGTTTCCAGCTCGGCCATCGCCGCTTCGTAGGAAGCGGGCGGCGCCGATGCGCTGGTGTCGGCGGTGTTGTCGGTCTGGACCGGAGCGGTCGTCGTTTTTGGCATATCAGGACCTGGAATCAAGGACCCCGGGGGAAACCCGGATGGGGAAGCCCGGATTTTACGCCAAAGCGGGAGCTTGCCCCATCCTTGCGCACGGTCGGCGTGGACCTATCGGGGTGCACAAACCACAGAAGTGACTTGTGCGCTCGGGTCGTCTTTCCGAATGCGCCCGGTACGGCACCCCGATGACGACCCGGGTCGACTTTTTCGCTAAAAAGGCAAAAAAATCAGTCCCTTAACTTTTTGGGTCGGGTACAATCTCCCCCTCGCCGCCAGGGGGCTACCGGACCTTGCCGACCTGGCGGAAGTCTTTCCCAAATCGATTCAATTTTCGATGGTTGGGTTGTTCACTGCTTTCACCTGTTCATCTGGGAGTGGGGATAATGTCCAATCTCAGCACCGCGCTCAACCTGGCGCCGGCTGATTCGCAACTGCCCGTCGGCGTCTATTTCGACGAAGCGCTGCATCAACAAGAACTCGAACTGCTGTTCAGGAATGGCCCGGGCTATATCGGCCACGAGCTGATGGTTCCGGAAGTCGGCGACTACCACACGCTCAGGGCAGAGGACGAAGGCCGCATGCTGGTACGCAACGCCGCCGGCATCGAACTGATGTCCAACGTCTGCCGCCACCGCCAGGCCATCATGCTCAACGGCCGCGGCAATGCGCACAACATCGTCTGCCCCCTGCACCGCTGGACCTACGACCTGAAGGGCGAGCTGCTCGGCGCGCCGCATTTCGACAAGCAACCCTGCCTGCACCTGAAGCGCTCGCCGCTGCAAAACTGGAATGGGCTGCTGTTCGACGGCAAGCGCGACGTGCGCGCCGACCTGGCCAGGCTGGGCGTGGCCCAGGACCTGAACTTCGACGGCTACATGCTGGACCACGTCGAGGTGCACGAGTGCGACTACAACTGGAAGACCTTTATCGAGGTCTACCTGGAGGACTACCACGTCGTGCCGTTCCACCCGGGGCTGGGCAGCTTCGTCTCGTGCGACGACCTCAAGTGGGAGTTCGGCGAGTGGCACAGCGTGCAGACCGTGGGCCTGCATGCCGGCCTGAAGCGCCCCGGCAGCCCGACCTACCAGAAATGGCACGACGCGGTGCTGCGCTTCAACGACGGCGTGCTGCCCAAGCACGGCGCGATCTGGCTGACCTACTACCCCAACATCATGGTGGAGTGGTACCCCAACGTGCTGGTGATCTCGACGCTGCACCCGGTCGGCCCGCGCAAGACGCGCAATGTGGTGGAGTTCTACTACCCCGAGGAAATCGCGCTGTTCGAGCGCGAGTTCGTCGAGGCCGAGCGCGCCGCCTACATGGAAACCTGCATCGAGGACGACGAGATCGCCGAACGCATGGATGCCGGCCGGCTGGCGCTGCTCAAGCGCGGCACCAGCGAAGTCGGACCGTACCAGTCGCCGATGGAAGACGGCATGCAGCATTTCCATGAGTGGTATCGCCGCGCCATGGCTTACGCCGGCTAGTCCGGCGGACTAGTGCGATAACCGCACAACGCACGCAAGAACGGACCGCCCTGGCGGTCCGCTTTCCTTTGGGACGCGAAGTGCGCTGCTAGAATCATTGTCCGGTGCCGGCAGCCACACCGCTTGCGCGACGAGGCCAGACACGAAGCCCGCCCGCGCGCCGGACGCCTCTCTTTCCCGCTTCGTTTCGCTTCACCGCGCCCCTCGCCATGCAATCGCTCTGGATGCTGTTCGCCGCCTTCGCCTTCTCGTTGATGGGGGTTGGCGTCAAGCTGGCATCCGATCTCTACACCACCGGCGAGATCGTCTTCTACCGCGGCCTGATCAGCGTGGTCATCATGTGGGTGCTGCTGTCCTCGCGCGGGATCCCGGTGCGCACGCCCTACATGCTGTCGCACATCAAGCGCAGCGTGTTCGGCGTGACCGCGCTGATGCTGTGGTTCACCTCGATCTCGCTGCTGCCGCTGGCCACCGCGATGACGCTGAACTACATGTCGCCGGTGTGGATCGCGCTGATCCTGGGCGCCGGCGCGGCGCTGGCCGGCACCGGCGGCAATGCCGACCGGCGCCTGGTGCTGGCGATCCTGCTGTCCTTTGCCGGCGTGATCTGCCTGCTGCAGCCTTCGGTCGGCAAGGACCAGCTGACCGGCGGCCTGGTCGGACTGATCTCGGGCATGTTCACGGCGCTGGCCTATGTCGAGGTGCGCCAGCTCGGCCAGCTGGGCGAGCCCGAGGGCCGCATCGTGTTCTATTTCTCGCTGGTCGGCATGATCGCCGGGCTGGTGTGGATGCTGCTGGGCGGCGTCAGCGCGCATACCTGGTACGGCGCCGGCCTGCTGCTGGCCATCGGCATCCTGGCCACGCTGGGCCAGACCGCGATGACGCGCGCCTACAAGCGCGGCAACACGCTGCTGACCGCCAACCTGCAATACGCCGGCATCGTCTTTTCCAGCGTGTGGGGCATGCTGATCTGGTCCGACCGGCTGAACTGGCTGTCGTGGCTGGGCATGGGGCTGATCATCGCCAGCGGCATCGCCACCACGCTGATGCGCGCGCGCCAGGGCACCGATGCCAAGCCCACGCCGGCCACGCCGGTCAAGTCGCCGGAGGCGGAAGTCCATCCCGAGGTGTAGCATCCCCTGGTGAACTAGACCCCTTTCCATCGATCGCAACAGGATTCCCATGCAGAAACCGCTGATTTCCGTCACCGCGCTGCAATCGCTGCTGGCCACCCCCGGCGGCTGCGTCGTGATCGACTGCAGCTTCGACCTGGCCGACCCGGCCGCCGGCCGCGAGGCCTACCGCACCGGCCACCTGCCCGGCGCCTTCTACCTGCACCTGGACAACGAGCTGTCCGGCCCCAAGACCGGCAGCAACGGCCGCCACCCCCTGCCCGACGCCGACGACCTGGTGGCGCGCCTGCAGGCGCTGGGCGTGGACGACGACACCCCGGTAGTGGCCTACGATGCGCAGGGCGGCATGTTCGCCGCGCGGCTGTGGTGGCTGTTGCGCTGGCTCGGCCACGATGCCGTGGCCGTGCTCGACGGCGGCAAGGACGCCTGGGTCAAGGCCGGCCTGCCGCTCGAACACGATGCCACGGAAGAGCCGGAATTGCCCGGCAAGTTCCAACGCCGCAAGTCGCTGGCGCCGACCGTCGACGCCGCCGCGCTGGTGGACAACCTCGAGCGCGCCTCGCTGCTGGTGGTGGATGCGCGCGCGCCCGACCGCTTCCGCGGCGAGAACGAGACGCTGGACCCGGTTGGCGGCCATATCCCCGGCGCGGTCAACCGCTTCTTCAAGGACAACCTGGGCGCGGACGGCCGCTTCAAGCCGGCCGAGACCCTGCGCGCGGAATTCGGCGCAGTGCTGGGTGCGCGCGCCCCGGCGCAGGCAGTGATGCAGTGCGGCTCCGGTGTCACGGCCTGCCACAACCTGCTGGCGCTGGAAGCGGCCGGCCTGGGCGGCGCGGCGCTGTACCCGGGATCATGGAGCGAATGGTGCGCCGATCCGGCGCGCCCGGTCGCTACCGGGGCCGCCTGAGGTCAGCGTGACGAGGCAATGGGCGCGGCGGGCGCAATATGGCGGTGCCCGCCGTGGCTGTGGCTCTCGTGCACGCCGTTGGTGATGAAGACGATCGCCGAGATGCCCGCGGCCACCAGCACCACCTGGATCGCCGACTCGCGCCAGCGCGGCTTGCGCTGCATCTGGGGCATCAGGTCGCTGACCGCGATATAGAGGAAGCTGCTGGCGGCAATCACCAGCACGTATGGAATCCAGCCGCTCAGCTGGTCGAGCAGGAAATACCCGACCACGCCGCCGGCGATGGCCGCCAGGCTCGACAGCAGGTTGAAGGCAAAGGCACGGGCCTTGGAGAAGCCGGCATTGAGCAGCACGATGAAGTCGCCGACTTCCTGCGGGATCTCGTGCGCCGCGATCGCCAGCGCGGTGACCACGCCGATATGCGGATCGGCCAGGAAGGCCGCCGCGATCACGATGCCGTCGGCAAAATTGTGGAAGGTGTCGCCGACCAGGATGGTCAGGCCGCTGCGCCCCGCTTCCTCGCGGTCATGGCCGTGGTGGTGGTGGTGCCCGTCGCCCTCGTGGTGGTGCGAGTGGCGCAGCAGCGAGATCTTTTCCAGCAGGAAGAAGCCGAGCAGCCCCGCCAGCAGCGTGCCGAACAGCGCGCGCGGGTCGGCGCCGGACTCGAACGCCTCGGGCAGCGAATGCAGCAGCGCGGTGGCCAGCAGCACGCCCACTGAAAAGCTCACCATGCGCTCGACCACGCGGGACGCCACCGTCAGCGACAGCAGCGCCGCCCCGAAGATGCTGCCCACCCCCGAGATCGTGGCGGCGAGCAGGATATACAAAAGCGTCGAATGGATGATGGGCTCCCGGGGTGGCGGTACCGGGCGGCCCCGCCGTTCCGCCCGCATCGCGCCGGGCGGCTAACGCAACAATGTTGCAATAACTCAAAGGCCGCATTGTACGTATCCGCCGGGACTTTGCAATCCTGCTGTCGGGCGAGAGGCGCCTCGCGGCGCCGGGACGGCCGGATCAGGCCACGCCGTGCTGCCTGAACCAGTCCAGGCACTTCTGCCAGCCATCCCTGGCATCGGCTTCACGGTAGCTGGGCCGGTAATCGGCATGGAAGGCATGGCCGGACTCGGGATAGACGATAAAGCGCGAGGCCTTGGCGTCCGGGTCGGACGACGCCGCCAGCGCGGACTTCATCCTCTCCACCTGCTCCTGCGGGATGCCGGTGTCCTTGCCGCCATACAGGCCGAGTACCGGGGCATGGAGCTGGCCGACCAGGTCGATGGGATTCTTCGGCTTGAGCGGGGTCGGCTCGGGCGCCAGCTGGCCATACCAGGCCACGCCGGCCTTCAGGCGCTTGCTGTGCGCTGCATAGAGCCAGGTCATGCGCCCGCCCCAGCAGAAGCCGGTGATGGCCAGGCGCGACACGTCGCCGCCGTTGGCACCGGCCCAGGCCACCGCGGCGTCCAGGTCGCCCATCACCTGCGCGTCAGGCACCTTGGCAATCACCTCGCGCTGCAGCTCCTGGATGGTGCCGAAGCTCTGCGGATCGCCCTGGCGCGCGAACAGTTCCGGCCCGATCGCCAGGTAGCCCAGCTTGGCAAAGCGCCGGCACACGTCGGCGATATGCTCGTGCACGCCGAAGATCTCGCTGACCACCAGCACCACCGGCAGGTTCTTCTTGCCTTCGGGCTGGGCGCGGTAGGCCGGCATGCTGAAGCCGCCCGAGGGGATGGTGACCTCGCCGGCGCTCAGGCCGGCAAAGTCGGTCTTGATGGCCTGCTGGGCCATCACCGGCAGCGCGGCCGCCGCAAAGGCGGAACCCAGCGCCGTCTTGACAAAGCCGCGGCGGTCGAACGTCTGGCCGGGGACGAGGCTATCCACTTCCGGTTTGAGCATGCGTGTCTCCAGGATCGTTGGTGGCTGGGCCGGGATGCGGCGCCAGCGGCAGATTTTAAGCAGACATGGAGAAAACATGGGGCGGCCTTGCAGCCACCTCCGCACGCCACCAGCCCGCGCGGCATGGTGCAGCACGGGAAGCCCCGGCCCGGCGCGCGTCAGTGCAGCTTGACGCGCGGGCTGGTCTTGCGGCGCAGCCAGTGCGAAACCGTGTCCAGCGCCATGCCCACGGCGCCGTGCAACGCCATCACATGCATCCGGTACAGCGACGTGTACATGACGCGCGCCATCAGCCCTTCGATGAACATCGAGCCGCCGATCAGCCCGCCCATCAGGCTGCCCACTGCGCTGAAATGCCCCAGCGACACCAGCGAGCCGAGATCCTTGAAGGCGAACGACGGCAGCGGGCGCCCGTCCAGCCGCGCGCGCAGCGCGCTGTAGAGGAAGGTGGCCTGCTGGTGCGCGGCCTGTGCGCGCGGCGGCACCGTAGTCTGCTTCTCGGCCCACGGGCAGCTGGCGCAGTCGCCGAAGGCGAAGATGTCCGGGTCGCCCTCGCTCTGCAGCGTCGGGCCGACCACGATCTGGCCCTGGCGGCTGACCGGCAGCCCCAGTGTGGCCAGCACCGGCGGCGCGGTGATGCCCGCCGCCCATACCGTCAGGTCGGCATCGATATGCTTGCCGCTGGCGGTCAGCACCGCCTGCGGCGTGACCTCGGTCACGCGCTCGCTGGTCAGGACATCGACGTCGAGCTTCTTCAGCAGCTTGGCGGTCTCGACCGAGACCCGCTCGGACAGCGCCGGCAGGATGCGCGGGCCGGCCTCGATCACGTGGATATGCACATCGCGGCGCGGATCAAGCTGGTGCAGGCCGTAGGCGCTGAGCACGTGCGCGGTGTTGCGCAGTTCGGCCGACAGCTCCACGCCGGTGGCGCCCGCGCCAATGATGGCCACGTCAACGCGCGGCCGGCCGGCCGCGCCCACGCGCCCGCGCCCGTTCTGGGCCCGCACGCAGGCCGCGATCAGGCGCTTGCGGAAGCGCTCGGCCTGCGCCACGACGTCCAGTGCGATGGCATTCTCGGCCGCGCCGGGCACGCCGAAGAAATGCGTGACGCAGCCGATCGCCAGCACCAGCGTGTCATAGGGCAGCTCGCGCGCCGGCAGCAGTTCGGCGCCGTCCTCGTCGAAGCTGGCCGACACCGAGATGGTCTTGCGGATGCGGTCGATGCCGGTCAGCTCGCCCAGCTGGAACTCGAAGTGATGCCAGCGCGCCTGCGCCGCGTATTCCAGCTGGTGCGTGTTGGGGTCCATGCTGCCGGCTGCCACTTCATGCAGCAGCGGCTTCCAGATGTGGGTGGGCAGGCGGTCCACCAGCACCACCTGCGCCTGCCCCTTGCGGCCGAGCTTGTCGCCCAGCTTCGTTACCAGTTCCAGCCCCCCTGCTCCCCCACCGACGACAACGATGCGAGGCGTCCTTGTTTCTGTCATGGTCTACCTGATGCGTTTTTGTAAATTCTTGCCTGAGGCGTTTGCCACAGTCTGCTGCATTGCAGCATAACTGGCAAGCCGGTAAGCCTGACTCGGCAGTCGCTTCATTCGATACCACAACGCATGGGCGGCGCAGGCTGGCTGACAGGCGGCCTCGTCAGTGCGCTTCTTCCCAGTTGGCGCCGCTGCCCACTTCGGCCACCAGCGGCACGCGCAGCTGCGCCACCGAGCACATCAGCTCCGGCAGCCGCACCTTGACCAGCTCCAGCTCATGCTCCGGCACCTCCAGCACCAGTTCATCGTGCACCTGCATGATCTGGCGCGTCTGCAGCCCGTCGCGCTCCAGCCAGCCCTGCACCGCGATCATCGACAGCTTGATCAGGTCGGCGGCGGTGCCCTGCATCGGCGCGTTGATGGCGGCGCGCTCGGCGGCCTGCCGGCGCGGGCCGCTGCCGCCGTTGATGTCGGGCAGCCACAGCCGGCGGCCGAACACGGTCTCGACATAGCCTTGCTCGCGCGCGGTCTGCCGGGTCTCTTCCATGTAGTGGGCCACGCCCGGGTAGCGCATGAAATAACGGTCGATGTAGTGCTTTGCGGCCTCGCGCTCGATACCCAGGTTGCCGGCCAGGCCGAACGCGCTCATGCCGTAGATCAGGCCGAAGTTGATCACCTTGGCGTAGCGGCGCTGCTCGCTGCTGACGGCCTCGCGCTCCACGCCGAAGATCTCGCCTGCCGTGGCGCGGTGGATGTCCTCGCCGTTGGCAAAGGCGCGCAGCAGGTTCTCGTCGCCCGAGATATGGGCCATGATGCGCAGCTCGATCTGCGAGTAGTCGGCCGACACGATCACGCTGCCGGGCTCGGCGATAAAGGCTTCGCGGATGCGGCGGCCCTCCTCGGTGCGCACCGGGATGTTCTGCAGGTTGGGCTCGGTCGACGCCAGCCGGCCGGTCACCGCGGTGGCCTGGCCGTAGCTGGTGTGCACGCGGCCGGTCTGCGGGTTGACCATCTTGGGCAGCTTGTCGGTATAGGTGGACTTGAGCTTGGCCAGGCCGCGGTAGTCCAGCAGCAGCTTGGGCAGCGGGTAGTCCTCGGCCAGCTTCTGCAGCACCTCTTCGTCGGTCGAGGGCGCGCCGCTGGCGGTCTTCTTCACCACCGGCAGCTTCATCTGGCTGAACAGGATCTCGCCGATCTGCTTGGGCGAGCCCAGGTTGAAGGGCTGGCCGGCGGCCTCGTAGGCGGCCTGCTCCAGCGCCAGCATGCGCTGGCCCAGCTCGGCGCTCTGCGCGGCCAGGCGTTCGGCATCGATCAGCACGCCGTTGCGCTCGACCTTCTGCAGCACCACCGAGACCGGCATCTCGATCTCTTCATACACGCGGCGCAGGCCCGCCGCGGCTTCCACCTGCGGGAACATCTTGCGGTGCAGGCGCAGAGTCACGTCGGCGTCTTCGGCAGCGTATTCGGTGGCGCGCGCCAGGTCGATCTGGTCGAAGCCGATCTGGCTGGCGCCCTTGCCGCACACCTCTTCATAGGTGATGGTCTTCAGGCTCAGCAGGCGCTCGGCCAGGCTGTCCATGCCATGGTTGCGGTGCGAGGCCAGCACGTAGCTCTGCAGCATGGTGTCGTGCGCCACGCCGCGCAGCTTCACGCCATGGTTGGCAAAGACATGGACGTCGTACTTGAGGTTCTGGCCCAGCTTCGGGCGGCCAGCATCCTCCAGCCACGCACGCATGCGCCCCAGCACGAACTCGCGCGACAGCTGGCCGTGGTCGGGCAGCCCGGCCACGTCCGGGCCACGGTGCGCCACCGGGATATAGCAGGCCACGCCCGGCTCGACCGACAGCGAGATGCCGACCAGCTGCGCCTGCATCGGGTCCAGCGAGGTGGTCTCGGTGTCGATCGCCACCAGCGGCGCGGCCTCGATGCGCCGCATCCAGTCATCCAGCTGGGCTTCGGTGCTGACCGTGTCGTAGCGGATCTCGGTCGGCGCGGCCTGGTCCGCTGCCGGTGCCTCGGCTGCGCCGGCCGTGGCCGGCACATCGAACAGGCCGCCTTGCGCCGGCGCGGCGGCCGCGCGGGCGCGGGCCTGGGCGCGGGCATCGGGCAGGCTTTCGCCGGTCGCTTCGCGCAGCCAGGTCTTGAAGCCGTAGCGCGAGAAAAACGCCACCAGCTTGTCCTTGTCCTCGCCCGTTTCACGCAGCGCGTGGAAGTCCGCCACCGCGGCGGAGAGGTCGCAGTCGGTCTTGACCGTGACCAGCTGGCGCGCCATCGGCAGCCAGTCCAGCGTATTGCGCAGGTTCTCGCCGACCACGCCCTTGATGCCGGGGGCGGCGGCGATCACGCCGTCGAGCGAGCCATGCTCGGCCAGCCATTTGACCGCGGTCTTGGGGCCCACCTTGGGCACGCCCGGCACGTTGTCGACCGCATCACCGATCAGCGACAGGTAGTCGATGATGCGCTCGGGCGGCACGCCGAACTTGGCAACCACGCCAGGGGGATCGAGCACCTCGCCGCTCATGGTATTGACCAGCGTGACCTGGTTGTTGACCAGCTGCGCCAGGTCCTTGTCGCCGGTGGACACCACCGTGCGCACGCCCTGCTCCGTGGCCTGGCGCGACAGCGTGCCGATCACGTCGTCGGCCTCCACGCCATCAACCACCACGATCGGCCAGCCCATGGCGCGCACGGCCTCATGGATCGGCTCGATCTGGCGCGCCAGGTCTTCCGGCATCGACGGGCGATGTTCCTTGTAGGCCGGATACATGTCGTCGCGGAAGGTCTTGCCCTTGGCGTCGAACACGCAGGCGCTATACTCTGCCGGGTAGTCGTTGCGCAACTTGCGCAGCATGTTGATCATGCCGTAGATTGCCCCTGTGGGCAGACCCTCCCCATTCCTCAGGTCCGGCAGAGCGTGATAAGCGCGATACAGATAGCTCGATCCATCGACGAGCAAGAGTGTTTTTGGACTATCCGACATTCCCATGGACTCAAAATTGACTGGTGCCGCTGCAGGCGGTGCCTCGACCGCCCCCCTTGCTGACCCGGATGTTTCCGACATTTCCGGCGATACCGTACAACCCCCGCCGGAGGCTGCTTCCGAGCACGCCGCGGCCATCGCCGCGGCGGCCGATGCTGCTGCCGCGGGCAATCCGCCCGAAGTTGCTGCTGAAAAGGCCGCTGCTGCGGCCGCGCGCGCCAATCCGCGCAAGATGATCCCCAGCCTGCGTGCGCTGGCCGACGAAGACCGCGCTACCGCAAAGAAGGCGCGCGCCTCGTGGCAAATGTTCACGATTATGGCAGAGTTCATCGAGGCCACCGAGTACCTCTCCGAGATCCGCCCGGCCGTGTCGATCTACGGCAGCGCGCGCCTGCGCGAGGATTCGCCGTACTACCAGCGCACCATCGAGATCGCCCGGCTGTTTTCGGACGCCGGCTTTGCCGTGATTTCCGGCGGCGGCCCCGGCATCATGGAAGCGGCCAACAAGGGCGCGCATGCCGGCAAGTCCGCCAGCGTCGGCCTGAACATCGAACTGCCGCACGAGCAGCAGGGCAATCCGTACCAGGACATTGCCATGCGCTTTCGCCACTTCTTCACGCGCAAGGTCACCTTCGTCAAGAATTCGGACGCCTTTATCGTGATGCCGGGCGGCTTCGGCACGCTCGACGAGCTGGCCGAGGTGCTGACGCTGGTGCAGACCGGCAAGTCGCGCTCGGTGCCGGTGATCATGTTCGGCAGCCGCTTCTGGAAGGGCCTGCTGGACTGGTTCCGCTTCACGCTGCTGCCGATGGGCCTGATCGCCGAGCACGACCTGGACCTGATGAAGATCGTCGACGAACCGCACGAAGTGCTGGAAGCGGTCTACGACTACTACGAGCAGCGCGGCGGCGACAAGCCGATTCCGCCCAAGGAAGAGATGTTTTACCTGTAAGGCATGGACGCCGGGGCGCGCGGCGCCAAGCCACGTACCCGGCACCCGGCGCCCGTTGCGCAGGTGCCCCCCGGGGCACGGCAGCGGCCTGCGCACGGCAGGAATTGCTAGAATGGAACCTGTCCGTCTGCCAAGCCCGGCGCCGCCGGGTTGCAGTCCAACCGCTGCATGCCGCGGGGTTGCGCGCAAGCTGCGCCGCAGCCCCGCACAGGAGCACCTGATGACCTCCCCCTCCACCGCCCGCTCGGTCCGGCCCACGCGGTCTTCCGCCGTGGCCGGCGAGCCTGAATCGCCTGCCAGGCGGTCCGTGTCCAGCCTCGCCGCCGTGGCCGCCGCCGCGCTGGCGCTGGCTTCCGGCTGGGCCGTCGCGCAGGAAAGCAATGCGCTGACGCAGCAGGAGCTGAACCAGATCAACAACCAGCCGATCGCCCCGACGGCCAAGTCGCAACTGAACCAGCCGCGCCAGCCGAGCTTCCAGCTCAATGAACGCGATGGCACCCAGGTGCGCGAGTACCGCGACAAGGGACGGGCCACCGATATCCAGGTCAGGTCGGGTTTCGGCACTAAATACGAGATGAGCAAGCCGGAAGACAGCTCGCCCAAGATCCGCGAGCACGATGTCAACCGCGTGCCTTCGGTCAACCTGAAGTTCTGAGTTCGCTTGCCCACGGCCTGGCGTAAGCCCCAGGCCGCGCCGGCCCTCCGGCAGTGTCATGCCGCGGCGGCGGCCCGGACTTTGTCCGGAACCGGTGCCCGCCGCTTTCCGATTCGCTTCACACAACGAGTATGGCCGTATTCACCACGGTCTCGCAGGACGAGATCGCCCGCTGGCTGCTGGATTTCAACCTTGGCGAAGTGCGCGAGCTGCGCGGCATCGCCTCGGGCATCGAGAACAGCAATTTCTTCCTCACCACGGAGCACGATGGCCAGACGCGCCAGTATGTGCTGACCATTTTCGAGCGGCTCACGTTCGCGCAGCTGCCGTACTACCTGCACCTGATGGCGCACCTGGCCGAGCGCGGCATCCGCGTGCCCGCGCCGATCCCGGCACGCGACGGCGAGATCCTGCGCCCGCTCAAGGGCAAGCCCGCCACCATCGTCACGCGCCTGCCGGGCGCATCGCAACTGGCGCCCGACGCGCAGCACTGCGCTGAAGTGGGCGACATGCTGGCACGCATGCACCTGGCCGGCCAGGACTATCCGCGCCAGCAGCCCAACCTGCGCAGCCTGCCCTGGTGGCGGCAGACCGAGCCTGAGATCCTGCCCTTCCTGGATGCCGGCCAGCGCGCGCTGCTGCAGCAGGAGATCGCCCACCAGGCCGCCTTCTTCGCCAGCACGGACTACGCCGGCCTGGGCTCGGGCCCGTGCCACTGCGACCTGTTCCGCGACAACGCGCTGTTCGAGGAAGACGGCAGCGGACGCCACCGCCTGGGCGGCTTTTTCGACTTCTACTTCGCCGGCAACGACAAGTGGCTGTTCGATGTGGCAGTCACCGTCAACGACTGGTGCATCGACCTGGCCAGCGGCGAACTCGACCCCGCGCGCACGCAGGCCCTGCTGCGGGCTTATCATGCCGTGAGGCCGCTGACCGCCACCGAGGCCGCGCACTGGCAGGACATGCTGCGCGCGGGTGCGCTGCGCTTCTGGGTATCGCGACTGTGGGACTTCTACCTGCCGCGCGAGGCCGACATGCTGCAACCGCACGACCCGACCCATTTCGAACGCATCCTGCGCCGGCGCATCGGCGCGGACCCTGCAAGCGCCCCGCTCCCCTGGATCTGATCCGTATGCAACTACTGGAAGTCCCTGCCAAGGAAGGCTACACCTGGTTCCGCCAGGGCATCTGGCTGTTCCGCAAGAACCCGCTGACCTTCCTGATGCTGCTGTTCGTCTACCTGATCGCCGCGCAGCTGGCCATCGTGGTGCCGCTGATCGGCATCATCGCGCTGCTGGTGGTCACCCCCGGCCTGTCGGTCGGCGTGATGACCGCATGCCGCGACGTGATCCAGAACAAGCGGGTGATGCCCACCGTGCTGCTGGCGGGTTTCCGCGCCAACGGCAAGGAAGCCACGCGCAACCTGCTGGTGCTGGGCGGCATCTACGCCGGGCTGGTGTTCATGCTGGGGCTGATCGCCGGCTCGGTGGTCGACATGAGCGCGCTGGTGCCGATCGTGCTGAAGGAAGAAGCGCCGACCGCCGAAGCGGTGCGCCAGCTGTACTACGCCATGCTGATCGGCGCGCTGCTGTACACGCCGATCGCGATGATGTTCTGGTTCGCGCCGCTGCTGGCAGCCTGGCACGGCGTGCCGCCGGTCAAGGCACTGTTCTTCAGCTGGACCGCGTGCTGGCGCAACCGCGGCGCCTTCCTCACCTACGCGGTGCTGTTCGCGATGCTGCTGGTGGCGATCCCGTTCTTCCTGGAGGCGGTGTTCAGCGCCTTCGGCGCGGAGACGGTGCTGTCGTTCCTGGTCACGCCATATTCGCTGCTGATGCTGGCGATCCTGTACTGCTCGTTCTATGCGACGTACCGGGGCTGCTTCAACGTGACGCCGCCGGGGGTAGATCCGACCGCGCCGGCAACTCCCGGGGCCTGAACAACGGGCGCTCGCTGCGCGATCGTGTGCTCCCTCTCCCGCTTGCGGGAGAGGGAGCACACCGCCCTCACGGCCTATTCGCAGAACGTCTTCACCATCTCGTCCGCTGCCAGGCGCAGGTCCGGCACGAATCCCATCAGCTGGTCCATCGTCATGCGCGCCATCGGCACCTGCACGGCAATCGCCGCGCAGGCGCGGCTCCGGTTGCGCATCACCGGCACCGCGACCGCGATCATGCCTTCCAGGTTTTCCTGATTGTTGACCCCCAGGCGCCGCTGCCGTGTCTCGGCCAGTTCCGCGTGCAAGGCCTCGGCATTGGTAATGGTGTGCGCCGAATGCGCGCGCAGCGGCAGGCTGGCAACCAGGCGCTGGCGCTGCGCGCTCGGCAGGAACGCCAGCAGCAGCTTGCCGCTGGCGGTGCAGTGCAGCGGCACCCGCGAGCCCGGCTGCAGGTGCATGCGCAGCGGCCATTGCGTTTCCACGCGGTCCAGGTAGACCACGTCGTCGCCGGACAGCATGGTCAGGTTGCAGGTCTCACCGATCTTGTCGACCAGCTGCTGCAGGATCGCATGGCGCGCCGCCGCCGGACCTGCCTGCATCAGCACATTGACGGCCAGCTGCCGCACGCGCGACGAGCACTCGTAGTGGCGGTTGCCGGCAGTGCGCGACACCAGCCAAGTGCTTTCAAGCTGCTTGAGGATGCGGTGGACGGTCTGCTTCGGCAGCTCGATCGCCTGCACGATGGCCGCCAGCGACAGCGGTCCGTCGGCCGCGGACAGGATCTCGAGAATGCGGAAGGCGCGCACGGCGGCGGCATTCGAATGATTGCTCATGGATCAAATTTAAAGGATTCCGGGACGCATGGCCGTCCCGAAAACTGAATTCTCGATCGCACCCCGGCTGCGCGCTCGCGAAAGCGCACAAATTGGGACGGCCTGTCTGCCCCGCTTCACTAGATTCGATCCAGGGCCGCCGACGGTGCCGCGAAGTGCACGACAAAGCGCGGCGGCCCTAACCGTCCAAACCGCGGAGTCGAATCCATGAGTGTGCAAATACTGCATCGCCGGCAGTCCAACAATTCCGATTTGCCCCTACCGACGGCATCCCTGCCCGTGCAGCCAGCGCAAGCCGCGGCTGAAGCCGTCGCTGCGGTCGTGGCCCGGGCCAGGCAGGCGCAGCGCGAGTTCGCGCGTGCCGACCAGGCCGCCGTCGACACGGCAGTCGCCGCTGCCGCGTGGGCCATCATGGAGCCCGCGCGCAACCGCCAGTTGGCCGAGCGTGCCGTCGCCGACACCGGGCTGGGCAATGTCGACGACAAGATCCGCAAGAACCACCGCAAGACGCTGGGCCTGCTGCGCGACCTGCATGGCCGCAGGACGGTGGGCGTGATCGCGCAGGATGCGGCAGCCGGCATCACCGAGATCGCGCGGCCCGTGGGCGTGGTGGCGGCCATTACGCCTTCGACCAATCCTGCGGCCACGCCGGCCAACAAGATCATCAACGCGCTCAAGTGCGGCAACAGCGTGATCTTGGCGCCGTCGCCGAAGGGGCAGGACACCTGCGCGCTGCTGCTGTCGTTCATCCACGCCGAGTTTGCGCGCGCCGGCCTGCCCGCCGACCTGGTCCAGATGCTGCCCGCGCCGGTCTCGAAGACCGCGACGGCGGAGCTCATGCGGCAGGCCGACCTGGTGGTCGCGACCGGCTCGCAGGCCAACGTGCGCATGGCCTACACCTGCGGCACGCCGGCCTTCGGCGTGGGCGCCGGCAATGTGGCATCGATCATCGACGCCAGCGCCACGCTGGATGACGCGGCAGCCAAGGTGGCGCGCTCCAAGACCTTCGACAATGCCACCAGTTGCTCTTCGGAGAACAGCCTGGTCGTGGTCGACGCGGTCTACACGCCCATGCTCGACGCCTTGGCGGCGGTCGGCGGCGTGCTGCTCACGGCTTCGGAGAAAGCGCGGCTGCAGGCGCTGATGTGGCGCGACGCCAAGCTCGCCGGCAGCTTCACGGGACAGAGCGCGACCCGCATTGCCGAGCTCGCCGGGCTGGAACGCGTGCGCGCGCTGCAGCCCGCGATGCTGCTGGTGGAGGAAACCGGTGTCGGCAGCGACTACCCCTTCTCCGGCGAGAAGCTCTCGCCCGTGCTGACGCTCTACCGCGCGACCGACTTCGCGGCGGCGGTCGAGCGCGTGGCGAGCCTGTACGCCTATATGGGCGCCGGGCATTCGGTCAGCCTGCATTCGTCCAACCCGCGCCATGCGCTGCAGCTTGGACAAGAGCTGCCGGTGGCGCGCGTGATCGTGAACCAGGCGCACTGCTTCGCCACCGGCGGGAATTTCGACAACGGCCTGCCGTTCTCGTTGTCGATGGGCTGCGGCACCTGGGGCGGCAACAACTTCTCGGACAACCTCGGCTGGCGCCAATACCTGAATATCACCCGCATCGCCGTGCCCATCGCCGAGCACGTGCCCGATGAAGCGGACCTGCTGGGCGACTACTTCGCGAGGGTCGGCAAATGAACGCGCGCACGGAACCCGAAGTGTTCGACACGCTTGCCGCGCTGATTGCCGTGCGCGCCGCGCAGTGGCCCGACAAGCCCTACCTGTTGTCCCCGGACAGCGGCCATGCGCTCACTTTCGGCGCGCTGGCGACGGACGCCGGCACGCTCGGCCGCAGCTATGCGGCAGCCGGCCTGGGCAGCGGCCAGACGGTGTCGGTGTACCTGCCCAACGGCGAGCAGACCGCGCGGCTCCTGCTCGGCACCATGGCCTGCGGGCTGGTGGTCAATCCGATCAACCTGCTGTGCCAGCCGGCGCAGCTGCGCTACATCCTGGCGCACTCGGATACGAGGCTGGTCTTCACCTGGCCCGACGGAGAAGCCGCCATCCGCGAGGCCCTGCGCGAGGCCGGACTGGACGTGCCGGTGCTCGTCACCGCGCCCGATGCCAACAGCCTGCCGGCACTGCCTGCCACGCATGATGCTGCGTCGCCACTGCCCCCACCGCAGCCTGACGCGCCCGCGCTGCTCATGTACACGTCCGGCACCACCGGCACGCCCAAAGGCGTGCTGCTGACGCAGCGCAACCTGGTGGCCAACGGCACCAACGTCAGCCGCGAGCACTGCCTCGGGCCGGCCGACCGGGTGCTGGCGACGCTGCCGCTGTATCACATCAACGGCCTGGTCGTGACCGCGATCGCGCCGCTGGTGCACGGCGGCTCGGTGGTGATGCCGATGCGCTTTTCCGCCAGCGCGTTCTGGCAGGACAGCGCGCGCCACGGATGCACCTGGCTGAACGTGGTGCCGACCATCATCGCCTACCTGCTGAACGATCCGCACGGCCAGGCCCCGGCCGGCGTGCGCTTCTGCCGCTCGGCCTCGGCCGCGCTGCCGCCCGAGCATCACCGCGCCTTCGAGGCGCGCTTCGGCATCGGCGTGATCGAGACCATGGGCATGACCGAGACTGCCGCACCGGCGTTCAGCAATCCGCTCGACCCGGGCCAGCGGCGCATCGGCAGCATCGGCAGGCCATCTGGCACGCGCGCACGCGTGCTCGGGCGCGACGGCAAGCCGGCTCCTGACGGACAGGTCGGCGAGATCGTGCTGCAGGGCGAGAGCGTGATGGCGGGCTACTACAAGGCGCCGGACATCACGCGCGAGGCCTTTACGCACGATGGCTGGCTGCGCACGGGCGATCTCGGCTACCGCGACGCCGATGGCTATTTCTACATCAGCGGGCGTGCCAAGGAACTGATCATCAAGGGCGGCGAGAACATCGCCCCGCGCGAGATCGACGAGGCGCTGCTGCGCCATCCGGGCGTGCTCGAAGCCGCGGCGGTAGGCGTGCCGGACCCGGCCTACGGGCAGGAGATCGTTGCCTACGTGGTCATGCGCGAGGCCGCGCGCTGCGATGACGCGGCGCTGCGCGCGCATTGCCTGCGCGAGCTGGGCCGCTACAAGACGCCGAAGGAGTTCCGCTTTATCGCCGAGCTGCCGCGCGGCCCGTCCGGCAAGGTGCAGCGGCTGAAGCTGCTCGACCACGCCTGAACCTTCCCCCCTTCCACAACCCTCGCCAAGGAGCCTGCCCGACCGGAATCCACCAGACCAGGAGACACGACTCAAGACTGCAGACAGATTGCTCAAGGACGGGGCAGCGCGGCCGGCGCCGCGCCCCCGGCGCGCCGCAAGCGCATGGCTACGGACCGTGTGCCGGCCGCCGCCCCGTCAACACCACGCGCGCGCCGCGCACAGGAGGTGGTTATGAAGCAACGTATCAAGACCCGGCACATGATCCTGGGCGTCATGTGCCTGATGTATTTCATCGCCTATATCGACCGCGTCAACATTTCGGTCGCCGCCCCCCTGATCCGCGAGGAAATGGGACTGACCACATCGCAGCTGGGGCTGGTGTTCTCGGCCTTTGCCTACCCCTATGCCGCCATGCAGATTCTCGGCGGCTGGATGGCTGACAAGTTCGGGCCCAAGAAGGTGCTGATTGTCCTCTCGCTGATCTGGGGCGTGGCCACCGTGCTGACCGGCTTCGCGGGCAGCGTGCTGATGCTGGTGGTGCTGCGCTTCGTGCTGGGCATCGGCGAAGGCGGTGCGTTCCCGACCGCGACGCGCGCCTTCACCTACTGGATGCCGGTGGCGGAGCGCGGCTTCGCGCAGGGCATCACCCACAGCTTCGCGCGGCTGGGCGGTGCGATCACGCCGCCGGTCGTGCTGGTCATCGTGGCCGCCGCCGGCTGGCGCGAAGCCTTTATCGTGCTGGGCGCGGTCAGCCTCGGCTGGACCTTGCTGTACGCCTTCTTTTTCAAGGATTCGCCCGACAAGCACAGCCGCGTGACCGCGCAGGAGCTGCAGGAGATCGGCTACCGGCACGGCGACAGCCGGCAGGCCGCCAAGGCGGCCACGCCGTGGCGGCGCCTGTTCCGGCGCATGTGGCTGGTGACCTTCGTCGACTTCTGCTACGGCTGGTCGCTGTGGGTCTACCTGACGTGGCTGCCCTCGTACCTGAAGGAGGCGCGCGGCTTCGACCTGAAGCAGCTGGCGCTGTTCACCGCGCTGCCGCTGATGGCCGGCGTGGTCGGCGATACGCTCGGCGGCGTGCTGTCGGACCGCATCTACAAGCGCACCGGCAACCTGCGCCTGGCGCGCGGCGCGGTCCTGTTCGTGGGGCTGGCCGGCTCGCTGATGTTCATCGCGCCGATGACCTTCACGGCCGATGCCGTCAACGCGGTGATCCTGCTGTCGCTGTCGTTCTTCTTCCTGGAGCTGACCAACGCGGTGCTGTGGAGCCTGCCGCTGGACATCGCCGGCAAGTACGCCGGCACCGCGGGCGGCATGATGAACACCGGCTTCGGCGTGGCCGGCATGGTGTCGCCGGTGGTGTTCGGCTACCTGATCGAGCGCACCGGCAGCTATGACCTGCCGTTCATGATCTCGGGGGCGCTGCTCGGGGTTGGCGCGCTGGCCTCGCTGTTCATCAATCCGCTGCTGACGGTGGACAGCCCCGACGAAAAGGCTGGCGAGGTCCGCCACGCCCTGCCCTGAGCCGCCCGGGTCGCGGCATGGCGCGCGCAGCGAAGCCGGACTCGTTCAGTCGATCGCGTCCAGCTTCGCCACCGACAGCGCCAGCCACTTGGCGCCGTTGCGCTTGAAGTTGATATTGGCGCGTGCGTCGGTGCCCTCGCCTTCCAGCGCGGTGATCACACCTTCGCCAAACTTGTTGTGGAACACCGACTGCCCCACCCGGAAGCCGGTGCCGGCCTCGCGCTTGGCATCGGCATAGCCGTTGCCGTTGTCCATGCCGCCGGTGGGGCGCGTGCCGGTATAGGGCACGTCCTCGGGCTTGCGGAACCAGTCGCGGCCCCAGGCGCTGTCGCGCTCCTGGCGGCGCACGCCGCCGTAGCCCTGCGCCGGCGGCGTCAGCCACTTGAGCGAGGCCTCGGGCAGTTCCTCGAAGAAGCGCGAGCGCACGTGGTAGCGGGTCTGGC
The DNA here is from genome assembly GCF_000389805.1 of Cupriavidus sp. GA3-3. NCBI lineage: Bacteria > Pseudomonadati > Pseudomonadota > Betaproteobacteria > Burkholderiales > Burkholderiaceae > Cupriavidus > Cupriavidus sp. GA3-3. The sequence goes on along the minus strand of NZ_KB944461.1, from coordinate 490,519 downwards.
CGTGCAGCATGCGGCTTTGCGCGAACGACATGTAGAGCCGCTTGCGCGCACGCGTGATCGCCACGTACATCAGGCGGCGCTCTTCCTCCACGCCGTCCGGGTCCATCATGCTGTTCTCGTGCGGGAACAGGCCCTCTTCCATCCCGGTGATGAAGACCACGTCGAATTCCAGCCCCTTGGCCGCATGCACGGTCATCATCTGCACCGCGTCCTGGCCGGCCTGGGCCTGGTTGTCGCCGGCTTCCAGCGAGGCATGGGTCAGGAACGCGACCAGCGGCGTCATCACCACCGGCAGCGCTTCCGGATCCAGCACCTGCTGGGCCTGGTCGCCGTCGGCCAGTGCCGGGGCGGCGGGGCTGCGGTCAACCGGGATCACCGCGGCCAGCGCTTCCAGGCCGTAGCCTTCCTCGACCACGAAGGCCTGCGCGGCGGTCACCAGTTCCTGCAAGTTCTCGATGCGGTCCTGGCCTTCCTTCTCGCCCTGGTAGTGGGTGATCAGGCCGCTGTGGTTGATCACGTACTCGACGGTCTCGGCCAGCGTCATGCGGCGCGTGTCCTCGCGCATCTTCTCGATCAGGCGTGTAAACGCCGCCAGCTTGCTGCCGGCCGCGCCGGGCACGTAGGCCACCGCCTCGGCCAGCGCGCAGTCATACTGGCGCGCCATGTCCTGCAGCACTTCCAGCGAGCGCGCGCCGATGCCGCGCGCCGGGAAGTTGACCACGCGGCCAAAGGCTGCATCGTTGCGCGGGTTCTCCAGCAGCTGCATATAGGCCAGCGCGTGCTTGATTTCGGCGCGCTCGAAGAAGCGCAGGCCGCCATAGACGCGGTACGCGATGCCGGCCGAGAACAGCGCATGCTCGATCACGCGCGACTGCGCGTTGCTGCGGTACAGGATGGCAATCTCGGCGCGGCTGGCGCCCTGCGCGATCTGGTCGCGGATCTCCTCGATGATCCAGGCGGCTTCCTGGCCGTCGGAGCCGCCCTGGAACACTCGCACCGGCTCGCCGTGGCCGGCGTCGGTGCGCAGGTTCTTGCCCAGGCGGCGCGCGTTGTGCGAGATCAGGTGGTTGGCCGAATCCAGGATATGCCCGTGCGAGCGGTAGTTCTGCTCCAGCTTGATCAGCCGGCGCACGCGGAACTCGTGCTCGAAGTCGCGCATATTGCCGACGTTGGCGCCGCGGAACGCATAGATGCTCTGGTCGTCGTCGCCCACGGCAAAGACCGCGGCCGGGTTCTGCGTGCCGTAGCCGGCCAGCAGCTTGAGCCACTGGTACTGCAGCACGTTGGTGTCCTGGAACTCGTCGACCAGCACGTGGCGGAAGCGGTGCTGGTAGTGCTGGCGGATGGCGTCGTTGTAGCGCAGCAGCTCGTAGCAGCGCAGCAGCAGCTCGGCGAAGTCGACCACGCCTTCGCGCTGGCACTGCAGGTCGTAAGCGGCGTAGAGGTCGACAAAGCGCTTGTTGAAGTCGTCGTTGGCCTCGACGTCGGCCGGGCGCAGGCCCTGCTCCTTGGCGTTGTTGATGAAGTACTGCAGGTTCTTGGCCGGGTACTTCTCATCGTCGACGTTGAGCGACTTGAGCAGCCGCTTGAGCGCCGAGAGCTGGTCCTGGCTGTCCAGGATGGCAAAGGTCTGGGGCAGCCCGGCGTCGCGGAAATGCGCGCGCAGCATGCGGTTGCACAGGCCGTGGAAGGTGCCGATCCACATGCCGCGGGTGTTGATCGGCAGCATCGACGACAGCCGCGTCTGCATTTCCTTGGCGGCCTTGTTGGTAAAGGTCACCGCCAGGATGCCCGCCGGCGAGACCCGGCCGTTCTGGATCAGCCAGGCGATGCGCGTGGTCAGCACGCGGGTCTTGCCGCTGCCCGCGCCCGCCAGGATCAGCGCCGGTTCGTCAGGCAGGGTGACGGCGGCTAGTTGTTCGGCGTTCAGGTTGGCAAGCAGGTCGGACATCGGATCAGCCTTGTGGATTGACGGCAATTATACCGGCGGGCCCTGTCCTGCAAGTCACATCCGGCGGGGCCGGATGGCCGGGAAATAGGCACCAGCCTGCCACCCCCGTATAATTTAACGTTTTACTGGCGCAATGCCGGCCGCCGACGGCCGCCGCCTCGCCAGGCGCAGGCCGAAGCACCCTGCGACGACCCCCGACGCCAATATCGACATCCCAGCATGACCGCCCAAGACCAGTCCCTCGCCAAAAGCTTCGAACCCACCGCCATCGAGGCGAAATGGGGCCCCGAGTGGGAGAAGCGCGGCATTGCCAAGCCGACCTTCGACCCTGCCCGCCCGGACTTTGCGATCCAGCTGCCGCCGCCCAATGTGACCGGCACGCTGCATATGGGCCACGCTTTCAACCAGACCATCATGGACGGCCTGGCGCGCCATGCGCGCATGAGCGGCGCCAATACGCTGTGGGTGCCGGGCACCGACCACGCCGGCATCGCCACCCAGATCGTGGTGGAGCGCCAGCTCGAGTCGCAGGGCGTGTCGCGCCATGACCTGGGCCGCGAGAAGTTCACCGAGAAGGTGTGGGCCTGGAAGGAAGAGTCGGGCTCGACCATCACCCGCCAGGTGCGGCGCATGGGCGCTTCGATCGACTGGAGCCGCGAGTACTTCACGATGTCGCCCGAGATGTCGAAGGCGGTCACCGAAGCTTTCGTGCGCCTGCACGAACAGGGCCTGATCTACCGCGGCAAGCGCCTGGTCAACTGGGACCCGGTGCTGGGCACCGCGGTGTCGGACCTGGAAGTCGACAGCGTCGAGGAAGAAGGCTCGCTGTGGCATATCCACTATCCGCTGGTCGAGGCTGATGCCAAGGGCGGCCTGACCCACCTGACCGTGGCCACCACCCGCCCCGAAACCATGCTGGGCGACGTGGCCGTGATGGTCCACCCGGAAGACGAGCGCTATGCGCATCTGATCGGCAAGTTCGTGCAGCTGCCGCTGACCGAGCGCCAGATCCCGGTGATTGCCGACGAGTACGTCGACCGCGAGTTCGGCACCGGCGTGGTCAAGGTGACCCCCGGCCATGACTTCAACGACTATGCCGTGGGCCAGCGCCACAACCTGCCGCAGCTGTCGATCCTGACGCTGGACGCGAAGATCGTTGCCGACGCCCCCGCCGCCTACGCCGGCCTGGACCGCTTCGACGCGCGCCGCGCCATCGTCGAGGACCTGGACAAGCGCGGCCTGCTGGCCGAGGTCAAGAAGCACAAGCTGATGACCCCGCGCAGCGAGCGCACCGGCAGCGCGATCGAGCCGATGCTGACCGACCAGTGGTTCGTCGCCATGAGCAAGCCGGCGCCGGAAGGCACCTTCTACCCGGGCCGCTCGATCGCCGAGGTGGCGCTGGAAGCCGTGCAGAGCGGCGAGATCAAGCTGGTGCCGGAAAACTGGATCAGCACCTACAACCAGTGGCTGGGCAATATCCAGGACTGGTGCATCTCGCGCCAGCTGTGGTGGGGCCACCAGATCCCGGCGTGGTATGACGATGCCGGCAACTGCTTTGTCGGCCGCACCGAAGAAGAAGCGCTGGCAAAGGCAAAGGCCGCCGGCAGCACCGGCAGCCTGCGCCGCGAGGAAGACGTGCTCGACACCTGGTTCTCGTCGGCGCTGGTGCCCTTCTCCTCGCTGGGCTGGCCGGGAGAAACGCCCGAGATGCATCACTTCCTGCCGTCGTCGGTGCTGGTGACCGGCTACGACATCATCTTCTTCTGGGTGGCGCGCATGGTCATGATGACCAAGCACTTCATCGGCAAGGTGCCCTTCCATACCGTCTACGTGCACGGCCTGGTGCGCGATTCGGAAGGCAAGAAGATGAGCAAGTCCGAGGGCAACACGCTGGACCCGGTGGACCTGATCGACGGCATCGACCTCGACACGCTGCTGCAGAAGCGCACCACCGGCCTGCGCCGCCCCAAGGACGCGCCCAAGATCGAGAAGAAGACGAAAAAGGAATTCCCCGAGGGCATTCCCGCATTCGGCGCCGACGCGCTGCGCTTCACCTTCGCGTCGCTGGCCACGCTGGGCCGCAACGTCAACTTCGATACCGGCCGCTGCGAGGGCTACCGCAACTTCTGCAACAAGCTGTGGAACGCGACCCGCTTCGTGCTGATGAACACCGAAGGCCATGACTGCGGCATGGGCCCGTGCAACAACGACTGCGGCCCGGACGGCTACCTGGATTTCTCGCAGGCCGACCGCTGGATCGTGTCGCTGCTGCAGCGCGTGGAAGCCGAGGTCGAGAAGGGCTTTGCCGAATACCGCTTCGACAACATCGCCAACGCCATCTACAAGTTCGTCTGGGACGAATACTGCGACTGGTACCTGGAACTGGCCAAGGTGCAGATCCAGAACGGCACCGAGGCCCAGCAGCGCGCCACGCGGCGCACGCTGCTGCGCGTGCTCGAGACCGTGCTGCGCCTGGCGCATCCGATCATCCCCTTCATCACCGAAGAGCTGTGGCAGAAGGTGGCCCCGCTGGCCGGCCGCGCCAAGGGTGACGGCTCCGAGACCATCGCGCTGCAGCCCTACCCGCTGCCTGCGGTCGCCAAGATCGACGAGCAAGCCGAGCAATGGGTTGCGCGCCTGAAGGAAGTGATCGATGCCTGCCGCAACCTGCGCGGCGAGATGAACATCTCGCCGGCCCAGCGCATCCCGCTCTATGCTGAGGGTGACAGCACCTTCCTGAAGGCGGCGAGCGCACATATCCAGGCACTGGCGAAACTTTCCGAGGTACGCGTCTTCGAAGATGAAGCTACCCTGCAGGCTGAAGGCGCCGGCGCGCCGGTCGCCATTGCCGGGGGCAACCACCTGCTGCTGAAGATCGAGATCGATGTCGGCGCCGAGCGCGCGCGCCTGTCGAAGGAAGTCGAGCGCATCGGTGGCGAAATCGGCAAGTGCCGCGCCAAGCTCTCCAACGAGAGCTTTGTCGCCAAGGCACCGCCTGCCGTGGTGGCGCAAGAGACGCAGCGCCTGGCCGATTTCGAGCAGACGCTGGCCAAGCTGCAGGGCCAGCTGCAGCGGCTGCCGGCCTGACGGCACGGCAGCCGCATTCACGCCCCTGCCTGCCGGGGGTTCTGTCCGGCTTCGTCGGACAGAACCGGACAGACGACGCCCGCAATGGCTGGCAGGGTTATGGACTGGAATCTGAGAGGTACACCTGATATGGAAAATCGCGTCACCAAGGCTGTGTTCCCGGTTGCGGGCCTGGGCACTCGCTTCCTGCCGGCCACCAAGGCCAGCCCCAAGGAAATGCTTCCGGTGGTGGACAAGCCGCTGATCCAGTACGCCGTGGAAGAAGCCATGGCCGCCGGCATTACCGAGATGATCTTTGTCACCGGCCGCTCCAAGCGCGCCATCGAGGACCATTTCGACAAGGCCTTCGAGCTGGAAGTGGAGCTTGAGGCCAAGAACAAGCAGGCGCTGCTGGACGTGGTGCGCTCGATCAAGCCCGCCAACGTGGAATGCTTCTACGTGCGCCAGCCCGAAGCGCTGGGCCTGGGGCATGCGGTGCTGTGCGCGGCCAAGCTGGTCGGCGACACGCCGTTCGCAGTGATGCTGGCCGATGACCTGATCGACGGCAACCCGCCGGTGATGAAGCAGATGGTGGATACCTTCAACCACTACAACTGCTCGGTGCTGGGGGTCGAGGAGATCACGCCGGAGCAAAGCCGCTCCTACGGCGTGATCGACGGCCGCGAATGGGATGCGGACGTGATCAAGGTCTCCGGCATCATCGAGAAGCCGGCGCCGGAAGACGCGCCGTCCAACCTGGGCGTGGTCGGCCGCTACATCCTGACCCCGCGCATCTTCGAACACCTGCGTGACCTGAAGCCGGGCGCCGGCGGCGAGCTGCAGCTGACCGACGCGATCCAGTCGCTGCTGGGCCAGGAGCAGGTGCTGGCCTACCGCTACCAGGGCCGCCGCTATGACTGCGGCAGCAAGCTGGGCTACCTGAAGGCAACCGTTGAATTTGCCTTGAAGCACCCGGAAGTCGGGACTGAATTCAGCACCTACCTGGAATCGCGCGAGCACCTGACCAGCATCGGCAGCTGATCGCGCCCTGCCCTGCGGACAGGAAAGGAAGTTCCTGGACGTCTGCAGCCGTGAGAGGCCGCAACCATTCCGGCAAATGCCGGGAGGGTTGCGGCCTCTCCTTATTTGCGCTCAGGCGATGTAGGACACCGTCGGCAGCGCGAACGTTTCGCGCACCAGCCCGGCCCGCTGCGTGACCTTCGCGCACGACAGCTCCAGGTGTTCCCGCAACAGCTCAGCGGCCTTGCGCGGCGCGCCTGCGGCGGCGGCCTGCAGCACGGCCATGTGCTCGGAGAGGAAGGGATCTTCCTGCGGCATCGGCGCCGACGCTCCCAGTACATGCTTGCTCAGGGTCAGGATGCAGCGCGTGCGCTGCAGGCTGCCCAGCAGCTCCTTGTTCGGGCACAGCGACAGCAGGCGCACGTGCAGGTCATGCTCCAGCTTGTCCATGGCGGTGCGCGACACCTTCGGGTAGACACGCTGCACCTTGTGCAGGTCTTCCATCATGGCAGCCAGCTCGGCCGCGTCCGCATGGACGATGGCGCCGCGCAGCGCGGCCGGCTCCACCAGTGAGCGCAGCTCGTAGAGATCGTGGATGCGCTGCGCATCCAGCGGGATGATGACCCAGCGCTGGCGCTCGTCCTTCTCCAGGATGCCCAGGCTTTCCAGGCGCAGCAGCACATCGCGCACCACGGTGCGCCCCACGTTGAAATAGCGCGCCAGCTCGACTTCGTTGACACGGTAGCGCCCGAACACCGACAGGTGGACCAGGTTGCGCTCCACCTCGTCGTAGATGACCTCCCAGCCCAGCGTCTTGCGTGCCACGTCCGGCGCGCTGTCCACGCCCAGCATGGCCGCGTCCAGCGGCACACGCCTGGGCTCGGTGCCGGCCGGGCCGGCGACATAGCCGCGCCCGTCGAAGCGGCTGACCAGGCCTTCGGCCTCCAGCTCGCGCAAGGCCTGCCGCACCGGCGACCGGGTGGCGCGCAGAATCTCCGCGACCGGCCCTTCCAGCAGCACGGTGCCCTGCTCCAGCGTCCCGTCCAGCATCGCCTTGCGCAGCACCTGGTGGATCAACGCGTAGATCGGCGCATGGCGGCTGGCTTCCTCCGCTTCCAGGCTGGCAGCAAGGGGGGCGACGCGATTTCGGTCTCGTGTCGTCATCGATGGGCTCGGCACTTTGTCTCCAGAACGTGGCGGTCGGTCAGTGTAGCCATGGCGGCACGCCAGGGCATCTCATCGCATTCCATCATACACGGGTATCCACGGATATTGACCATTGCCGGCAATGGTCATATATTTCATCCCACCACGGCGCGTGTCGCACGCCGCAAGCACGACAACGAAGCCACAACAAGAGACAGGGCGCGCGCCGGCCGCGGCGGCGCCACGAGAAGGAGGAACCCGCGCCGATGGACTACCAGTTTGATTTCAGTTTCCTGTCCACGGGCTGGCGGGACTTGCTCGACGGCGTGTGGCTGACCTTGCGCATGTCGGTCGCCACCATCGTGTTCGGCTTCGTGCTGGGCACGGCGCTGGCCGTGGTGCGCACGCAAGGCCCCGCGTGGGCGCGCCGCTGCGTCACGGTGTATGTGGACGTGATTCGCAATACGCCGCTGGTGATCCAGGCCTTCTGGCTCTTCTTCGGGCTGGCGGCGGTGCAGGTGCGGGTGCCGGCCATGGCGGCGGCAGTGGTGGCGCTGGTCGTGAACGTGTCGGCCTATACCACCGAAATCGTGCGCGCCGGCATCGAGTCGGTGCCGCGCGGCCAGCTCGAGGCCGCTTCCTGCCTGGGGCTGTCGCGCTGGCAGATGCTGCGCCTGGTGGTGTTGCCGCAAGCGGTGGAGCGCATGTATCCGGCGCTGATCAGCCAGTTCGTGCTGATGATGCTGGCCACTTCGATCATGTCGCAGATCTCGGCCGAGGAACTCACAGCGGTGGGCTACCGCATCCAGTCGGAGACCTTCCGCGGCTTCGAGATCTACCTGGTGATCGCGCTCGTCTACCTGCTGCTGTCCTGGCTGCTGCGCCTGTCGATGGCAGGCATCGGCGCCCTGGCCTTTACGCGCCGCCGGCGCCTGCAAACCCCTCTCTGAACCGGAGCGCGCCTCATGCACGGAATTTCTTTCGATCAAGTGTTGTTCATCCTGCGCGGCGCAGGCTGGACCTTGCTGCTGGCAGGCATGGGCTTTGCCGGCGGCGCGCTGGTGGGCGTACCGCTGGCGCTGGCGCGCAGCCGCGGCGGGCGCGTGCTGCGCACGCTCACGGGCGCCTACGTGCAGCTGGTACAGGGCGTGCCGCTGCCGGTGATCATGTTCGTGGTGTATTTCGGCATCAGCGTGGGCGGCTTCGAGCTGCCGGCGCTGGTCGCCGCGGGGATCGCGATGACGGCGTATTCCAGCGCCTACCTCGGCGAGATCTGGAAGGGCTGCATCCAGGCCGTGCCGCGCACGCAGTGGGAGGCCGCCGAATGCCTGGCGCTCACGCCGCTGCAGCGGGCGGTGTACGTGATCCTGCCGCAGGCCGCCCGCATTGCCATTGCGCCCACGGTGAGCTTCCTGGTGCAGATCGTGAAGAACTCGTCGTACGCGGTGGTGATCGGCTTCTTCGACCTGACCTATTCGGCGCGGGTGGTCAACAACTCCACCTTCAAGCCCTTTCTGGTGTTCACCATCGCCGCGGCGCTGTATTTCGCCATCTGCTATCCGCTCTCATCGCTCTCGTACCGCCTGGAGCGCCGCTTCAACAAGGCACGCGCCTGAGCCTGACAGCGCCAAAACCCGACAACAAAGGAACGTCATGGAGACAAGCGTGGACGAAGTGGTCCGCTTCGACAAGGTAAGCAAGTCCTTCGGACAAGTGGAAATCCTCAAGGGCGTGAGCTTCTCGGTGCGCCGCGGCGAGGTGGTGGCCCTGATCGGCCGCAGCGGCTCGGGCAAGAGCACGGCCCTGCGCTGCATCAACGGGCTGGAGCGCGTGAGCGGCGGGGCCCTGCATGTGTGCGGCCATGCCATGCACGAAGACGCCGTTGACCTGGGCGCGCTGCGCAAGGAAGTCGGCATCGTGTTCCAGAGCTACAACCTGTTCCCGCACCTGACCGTGGCCGAGAACGTCATGCTGGCACCGCGCAAGGTCAAGGGCATGGGGCGCAAGGAAGCGGGCGAACTGGCCCGCCACGTGCTGCGGCAAGTCGGCATGGAAGAGCGCGCCGACTACTACCCGGAACAGCTCTCCGGCGGCCAGCAGCAGCGCGTCGCCATCGCGCGCTCGCTGGCCATGCAGCCGCGCCTGATGCTGTTCGACGAAGTCACTTCCGCGCTCGATCCCGAGCTTACCGGCGAGGTGCTGCGGGTCATTGAAAAACTGGCCGAAGACGGCATGACCATGGTGCTGGTCACGCACGAGATGTCGTTCGCGCGCTCGGTGGCGGACCAGATCATGTTCATGCACCAGGGCATCGTCTGGGAATGCGGCAGTGGCAGGCTGCTTGACGAACCTGCCACGCCGGAACTGCGCCAGTTCGTCAGCAACGGCCTGTAAGCGCGGCAGCGCCCGCTCAGCAAGAACCCGTTTCGATATCCAACAATACGGAGACAACCTCATGAACTATCGCCGCTATCTCTTTGCCCCACTCGCCGCCCTGCTGCTGGCCGGCACCTCCGCCGCCTCGGCCGACACGCTCGACACCATCAAGCAGCGCAAGAAGATCCTGGTGGCGGTCGATATCAGCGCGCCTCCCTACGGCATGCTGGATACACAAGCCAGGCAGAGCGGCTCCGACATCGAGACCGCGCGCCTGCTCGCCAAGGACCTGGGCGTCGACCTTGAGATCGTTCCGGTCACGGGCCCCAACCGCGTGCCCTTCCTCCTCACCCGCAAGGCGGACGTGGTGCTGGCCTCCTTTTCCGTGACGGACGCGCGCAAGAAGGTCATCGATTTCTCCGAGCCGTATGGCGTGATCCCCGTGGTGGTGGGCGGCCCGACCAAGGCCCAGGTCAAGTCCTTCGCCGACCTGTCGGGCAAGACCGTCGCGGTCACGCGCGGCACCACCAGCGACCAGGAACTGAGCCGGGGCGCCAAGGCCGTGGCAGCGGTGAATATCGTGCGCTACGAGGATGACGCGACCACCAATACCGCGGTCTCCACCGGCCAGCAGGACTACCTGGCCGCGGCCATCAGCGTGATTCCGGAGGTCAGGCGCAGCAATCCGTCGCGCGACCTGGAAATCAAGTTCGTGATGCAGACATTTCCCTATGCGATCGGCCTGCGCAAGGGCGATACCGCCCTCAAGGACTGGCTGGACGGCTGGGTCAGGGCCAACCTGAGGAACGGCAGGATCAACGACATCTACAAGCGCTATTTCGGCCTGTCGCTGCCGGCCGAGATGCTGAAATAAGGAACGAGGGAGCTCATCGCATGAACGCACCTGCCAACCCCGGCAAGGCAGCACAGCTGCACGCCGCCTTGCGCGTGATCCGGCTGCACCCGGAAGACGACGTCGTCATTGCCCGCGACCAGCTCGTGGCAGGCACCACGCTCGACGAAGAAGACGTGACTGTGCTCGGCCTGGTCCCGCCCGGCCACAAGGTGGCAACGCGCGCCATCGGCGCCGGCGAGGCGGTGCGCCGCTACGGGCAGATCATCGGCTTCGCCAGCCAGGACATCCGCCCCGGCCAGCACGTGCACACCCACAACCTGGCCATGGGCGACTTCACGCGCGACTATGCCTATGGCGCCGATGCGCGCGCGCCGGAGCCGGTGCCGGCGCCGGCCACCTTCGCGGGCATCGTGCGGGCCGATGGCCGCGTGGCCACGCGCAACTACATCGGCATCCTGACCTCGGTGAACTGCTCGGCCACGGTGGCGCGCGCCATTGCCGACCACTTCCGCCGCGACATCCATCCCGAGGCGCTGGCCGCCTATCCCAACGTCGACGGCGTGGTGGCGCTCACGCACGGCGTCGGTTGCGCGGTGGACCCGCAGGGGGAAGGGCTGGCGCTGCTGCAGCGCACGCTGGGCGGCTATGCCTGCCATCCCAACTTCGCCAGCGCGCTGGTGATCGGGCTGGGCTGCGAGACCAACCAGATTTCGGCGCTGCTTGCCACCCAGGGGCTGGCCCACGACGACCGCCTGCAGACCTTCACCATCCAGGACAGCGGCGGCACCACCAGGACCATCGCACGCGGCATTGCCATGATCCAGGAGATGCTGCCCGCCGCGAATGCCGTGCAGCGCCAGCCGGTGCCTGCCAGCCACCTGGTGGTGGGCCTGCAGTGCGGCGGCTCCGACGGCTACTCGGGCATCTCGGCGAACCCGGTGCTGGGCGCGGCGGTAGACCTGCTGGTGCGCCACGGCGGCACTGCCATCCTCTCCGAGACGCCCGAGATCTACGGCGCCGAGCACCTGCTCACGCGCCGCGCACAGACACCGGAAATCGGCCGCAAGCTGGTGGCGCGCATCCGCTGGTGGGAGGACTATTGCGCGCGCCACGGTGCCAGCATGGACAACAACCCGTCGGCAGGCAACAAGGCGGGCGGGCTGACCACCGTGCTGGAAAAATCCCTGGGCGGCATCGCCAAGGGCGGCTCGGCCAACCTGGCCGAGGTCTATGAGTACGCGCAGCCGGTGCGCGCGCGCGGCCTGGTGTTCATGGACACGCCGGGCTACGACCCCATCTCCGCGACCGGCCAGATCGCGGGGGGTGCCAACCTGATCTGCTTCACCACGGGGCGCGGCTCGGCCTACGGCTGTGCGCCCTCGCCCTCGGTCAAGCTGGCGACCAATACCGCGCTGTGGCAACGCCAGTCCGATGACATGGACCTGAACTGCGGCGCCGTGCTGGACGGCAGCGCCACCATTGGCGGGCTCGGTGAGGAACTGTTCCGGCTGATGCTGGACACCGCCTCCGGCAAGCGTTCACGTAGCGAGCTGCACGGCTACGGGCAGAACGAGTTCGTACCCTGGCAGCTGAGCGCGATCACCTGAAGCCCGCCGGCGCGCAGCCGGCGACGCGGCGGCCCATCGGGCCGCTGCGCTGCGTCTTGCCCCGCCTCAGTCCAGGCGGCGGCACATGCAGTGCGTCCAGGCGCCGAAGCGGCGTTGAAATTCCCTGGACAATTCCAGTTCGGTCGGCAACTCGTCCACGGATGTCAGCGAGAAGCCATAGCGCGCAAAAAAGGCCGGATGCTCCGTCGTCAGCAGGACGGCCTTGGTGCAACCGTTAGCGCGGGCGCGCATCAACAGGGCCGCAACCAGATGGGTCGCAATTCTTCGCTCCCGAAAATCGGGAAGCACGCCAACGGTCCTGACGACAAAGGTCTGGTCGAATATCTCCCCGCAGGCACAACCAGCTACGATTTCCCCGAATTCAGCGACATGGCACAGACATGCGGCCGGCCTCACATTTTCAACTGACAACCCACATTGCTGCAGCACTTCCGAAATAGCTTGAATATCGGCAATTCCAGCGGCTCGGATACGGACGTCCCTTGGCATCGCCTCTCCTGAATCACTTGATCAACTTCCGCCCTCCCCACAGTGACCATCACGGCACCAGGCAAGGGCGCAGTAGTAATTTAGCGCATACATAAAAACCAGCCCAATCCGGGTAAACACATGTGCCGCGGCGCCGCCATTATGGGGAGAATAATGCAGCCCAAAACCGGCGGAAACGCAATGGGATAATCCTTGCGAGATGTCCCGCCAGGAATAATGCAGGACTTGCAATTTACGCCAATCTCGCATTGCCGCGCGCCTGGAAAATCGTGCCGATATTCATCGACGCAGAATCCCAAAGAAAAAAGCCACGTAATTCTGATTACGCGGCTTTTTTCTTTGGGAGCGGGAGCGCTTCAGCGGCGGCGCATGTAGAACACAAACACCTTGTCCACTTCCGAGTGCGACAGCAGCTCATTGCCGGTCTGCTTGGCAAAGGCCTGGAAATCGCGCGTGGCGCCGGGATCGGTGGCCAGCACCTTGAGCACATCGCCGCTGGCCATGTCGGCCAGGGCCTTCTTGGTGCGCAGGATCGGCAGCGGGCAGTTCAGGCCGCGCGCATCCACTTCTTTCTGGAACTCCATTCGTCTCTTCCTTCGATTCTGGGGGCTGGGCGGCTGGCCGGAGGCCAGCCTCACCAACGGTATTGTAGCGAACCCCCGACCAGGCTGAAGTCGTGCGGGCGGCGCGGGTCCGGAATGTCGGCGCCGGTCTGGCGGTCGAAGAAGCGCACCGGATAGCCGCGCGCGGCCAGCCAGTCGGCAACCGCGAAGCCGGTGCCAGCCGACCAGACGCGCACGTCCTCCGGCGCCACCAGCTTGTAGTCGGCCAGTTCCTCGGACAGCGCCACGGTGCCGGTCGCCTTGACGTGGTAGGCAATGATCAGCTCGTTCTTGCGCATGAACTCGTAGACGCCGATCAGCGACACCGACTCGGTATCGAGGTTGGTCTCTTCCTTCAGTTCGCGCGCCACGCCCAGCTCGGGCGGCTCGTCGCGCTCCAGGAAGCCCGTCACCAGCGCGAACATGGTCTCCGGCCAGGCGGCATTGCGCGCCAGCAGCAGCTTGTCCTGGTACTCCACCACCGCCGCCAGCACCGGCAGCGGGTTGTTCCAGTGCACGAAGCCGCATTCCTGCTGCACGCAGGCGTGGCGTTCGCGCCCGGACAGCGGCAGCACCTCAAGCGGCGCGCCGCACTGCGGGCAGAATCGGTATTGCATTTGGGGGCTCCTGAAGGGTCTCGTCGTTATAGGTATGGGTGCCGGTCAGGCGCCGCAAGCCGCCCGCATGTCGGCGGCCAGCGCCTCGACCGTCTGCGGCTGCAGGTCCCATGAACACATGAAACGGCAGCCGCCGGCGCCGATAAAGGTATAGAAGCGCCAGCCCCTGGCGCGCAGCGCCTCGATCGCGGGCAGCGGCAGCTCGGCGAACACGGCGTTGGACTGCGTCGGGAACATGATGCGAACGCCCGGAATATCGCTGATGCGCTGCTGCAGCAGCTGCGCCATCGCATTGGCATGGCGCGCGTTGGCGAGCCATACGTCGTTCTCGAGCAAACCCAGCCACGGCGCGGAGATAAAGCGCATCTTCGACGCCAGCTGCCCGGCCTGCTTGACGCGGTAGGCAAAGTCCTCGGCCAGGCGGCGGTCGAAAAACACCACCGCTTCGCCCACCGGCAGGCCGTTCTTGGTGCCGCCGAAGCACAGCACGTCGACGCCGGCGCGCCAGGTAATCTCGGACGGATGCACGCCCAGCGACGCCACCGCATTGGCAAAGCGCGCGCCGTCCATATGCACGCGCAGCTGGCGGCGCTTGGCGATGGCAGCGATCGCGCGCACCTCTTCCACGCTGTAGACGGTGCCGACTTCGGTCGACTGCGTCAGCGACACCACCTTGGGCTTGGGGTAATGGATATCGGAGCGGCGCGTGACCAGCGCCTCGACCGCGTCAGGCGTGAGCTTGCCGTCAGCGCCGGGCGCGGTCAGCAGCTTGGAGCCGTTGGAGAAGAACTCCGGGCCGCCGCATTCATCGGTCTCGATATGCGCCAGCTCGTGGCAGATCACCGAGTGGTACGACTGGCACAGCGCCGACAGCGCCAGCGAGTTGGCCGCCGTGCCGTTGAACACGAAGAACACTTCGCAGTCGGTCTGGAACAGGTCGCGGATACGGTCGCAGACCTTCTGCGTCCAGGAATCGTCGCCGTAGGCCTGCTCATGGCCGCTGGCGTTGGCTTCCAGGAAATACTTGAGCGATTCCGGGCAGAAGCCGGCGTAGTTGTCAGAGGCGAAGTGCTGCATGGTGTTCAGTGTGGGGCTGAATGGAGCCTTACTTCTTGTCGGCCCACAGCTCGCCGCCGGTGGCCCAGTTCTCGCGCTTGATGTCGGTGATGATGATGTCGACGGCGGAGGCCGAGCAGCCCAGGGTCTCGCAGCTGACGCGCGTCACTTCCTCGACAAACTTGCGCTTCTGCTCGATGGTACGGCCTTCAAACATTTCGACGTGGAAAGTCGGCATGCAATGCTCCTTTGATGAATGTGATTGAGTCGCGGCGGGAAATCGATCCCGCTCAGTCCCGGTATGAAGGATCGATTCTATCCAGTTTGCGCAGCAGCGCGGGCCACTCCATCACGCCTTCGACGGCGCCGTTGTCGTAGAGCTGCTCCGAGGTCTTGTCCGCCACGGCCGCGCCTGGCTGCACCAGCGCACCGCCCGCCTGTGCGGCAATCTGGACCTCGCAGGCCTTGATCAGCGTCGCCATCAGCACATAGGCCTCGGCCACGGTGCGGCCCACCGTCAGCGTGCCGTGGTTGCGCAACAGCATGGCGGGATGCCCACCCAGCGATGCGGTCAGCCGCGCGCCTTCGGCCGGGGTGAAGGCCAGGCCTTCGTAGTCGTGGTAGGCCATGCGGCCGTGGAAGCGCATCGCGTGCTGCGACAGCGGCAGCAGCCCGGCGGCCTGCGCCGATACGGCAATGCCGGCGGTGTTATGCAGGTGCATCACGCACATCGCGTCGGCGCGCGCCGCATGCACCGCGGCGTGCAGCGCAAAGCCGGTCACATTGACCGGATGCACGGTCGCGCCGACGACCTCGCCGCGGCCGTTGATCTTGACCAGGTCGCTGGCGCGGATCTCGTCGAAGGCAAAGCCGAAGGGGTTGATCAGGAAGTGGTCGGACTCGCCCGGCACCGTGGCGGAGATATGGGTGTAGATCAGGTCATCCCAGCCCTCGCGCGCGGCCAGGCGGTAGGCGGCGGCCAGGTCGACGCGCACACGCTGTTCTTCGGCGGAAACGGGCCGGATGGGGGCACCCGCGGCACGCGCGGGCTGCAAGGCAAAAGACATGGGGTCGCTCCTGCGCCGCCCGGTCTCGCGTGCCGGGTACGGCCCCGGCCTTCTGTGCCGCGCCACGGGCTGCACGCCAGGCGCGGCAGCCGCTCGCGTGGCGCGCCAGGCGGCAAAGGCAATACTTTAGCGCACCTTGCCGATCAGCTCCGGGCAGCCGCCAGCGGCCAGGCGCGGCACATCCAGGCGAACACCAGCGCGCCGAGCAGCAGCGCCGCCGCCGCGCACGCCAGCGAGCCGGCAAAGCCGCCGGTGCGCGCCACCAGCGCGGTTGCCAGCGGCGGCCCGGCGATCTGGCCCAGGCCGTAGGACGCCGTCATCAGGCCCATCAGCCGCGCCGCTTGCGGCCCCCACAGGCGCCGCGCCTCGCGCATCGCAAACGCCACCAGCGCGGTGAACGGCAGCCCCGCCAGCAGGCTGCTGAGGGCAAAGCCGGCCACGGTCGGGAACACCACCGCGATCGCCACGCCCAGCGCCTGCATGCCGTACAGCAGCGTCAACAGCTTGCGGTTGTCGTGCGCCATGCCGACCCGCGTGACCAGGAACGCGCCCACCGTCACGCCCGCGCCGAAGATCGGCCAGAACAGGTCGGCCCAGACCGTGCCAGGCAGCGCCTCGCGCGCAATCACCGGCAGGAAGGTCGCGGTGATGATGTAGCCGAAGCCGGCCAGGCCGTAGGCAAAGGTCAGCGCCCAGGTCTGGGCATCGAGCCGCGCGGCGCCGGTGTCGGCTGCCGCCGGGGATGCCGCCGCCGTCGCCGTCATCGGCACAGCCGGCTGCGCGACGAAGATCCGCCAGACCGCCGCCACCAGCACCACCGCCAGCGCCGTGAACGCGAGCCAGCCATAGTCCGCATGCCAGCCCGCACCGACCATGCCGGATGCACCCAGCCCAGTGACCACGATGCCCAGCCCCGGCCCGCAGAAGATCAGCCCGGCGAGTTCCGGCTTGCCCAGTTCCGCCAACCGCTGCAGGCACCACCCCGCGGTGTAGACCATCACCACGGCGCTGGCCACGCCCGCGGCGGCGCGCCACAGCGACCATGCCGCCATGCCGCCCGGCAGGGCCATGCCCAGCGTCAGCAGCATCGTTGCGGCCAGGCCCCAGCGCACCATGCGCACCGCGTCGGGCCGGATGAACATGCACACTGCGGCGCCGGCGAAGTAGCCGATGTAGTTGACCGTGGCCAGCCAGCCGCCCTGATCCAGCGTGACGGTGCCGTCATGCAGCATCATCGGCAGCAGCGGCGTAAAGGCAAAGCGGCCGATGCCCATCACCACCGCCAGCGATACCAGGCCGGCCATGGCCACCGCCACCGCGCCGGCTTCGCGCCGTGCCGACGCCCGGGTGGCCACGCGCGCAGCGGCGGGATGTTCAGGGTCGAGGCTGTGGGGGTTCGGCATGGCTGGAGGCTGGCGGGGCAGCGGTTGCATTGCGATGCCTGTATGCTACGCTGGCTTCATCATTCCAAAAAATGAATTATCAAGATGTCAGGCATCTTGATAAGAGATAAATAGCCTCAGGAGTCCCGCATGGACCTTGCCGCCCTCGAGATCTTCCGCGCCGTCGTCGAAGCCGGCGGCATCACCCGTGCGGCCGAGCGGCTGCACCGGGTGCAGTCCAATGTCACCACGCGCATCCGCCAGCTGGAGCAGTCGCTCGGGGTCGACCTGTTCGTGCGCGACGGCCGGCGCATGGTGCTGACGCCTTCCGGGCAGACCCTGTTCGACTATGCCTGCCGCATCCTCAGCATGACCGAAGAGGCACGCCAGGCGGTGCTGCCGGCGCGGCCGCACGGCCGGCTGCGCATTGCCTCGATGGAGAGCACCGCCGCCAGCCGCCTGCCCAATGTGCTGGCCGCGTACCACCAGGCCTGGCCCGCGGTGCAGCTGGAGCTGGTGACGCTGGCCACGCGCCAGGCGCTGGATGCGCTGGCGCGCTTCGAAGTCGAATGCGCCTTTGTCGCCGAGCCGCTGACCGACCCGGCACTGAGCGCCGTCCCGGTGTTCGAGGAAGAGCTGGTGGTGATCACGCGCGCCCGCCATCGCCCGGTGCGCACCGCGGCCGACCTGGAGGTGCCGACGCTGCTGGCGTTCGAGCCCGGCTGCAACTACCGCGCCCGGCTCGAGAACTGGTATGTGATCGGCGATGCGCCGACGCCGCGCGTGCTGCAGCTGAGCTCGTACCATGCCATCGTCGCCTGCGTCGCGGCCGGCATCGGCGCGGCGATCGTGCCGCGCTCGGTGCTGGGGCTGTACCGCGACCTGCCCGCCATCCGCCAGCACAGCCTGGGCGCGGCCGGCCGCGTGCGCACGCTGCTGGCCTGGCATCCGTCCATGGCCAGCGCGGCCTTGCATGCGCTGATCGACACGCTCACCGCCCACTCACCCGGCCCCTCGGCCAGGCCGGACCTGGCGGCGGCCTGAGCGCCCGGCGCGCGGGCCCGAGGCAGCCCGCGTGCAAGATGTGCCCGGTGGCCTACACTTGAAGTGGCGCCATCACGGCACCTTGCGTGCCCCGCCCCTCTCATGAAACCTGCCACCGCGCTGCTGCGGGCCCTTCGGCCGATGTCCGGCCGGCTGCTGGCCGGCCTGGCGCTGGCGTGCGGCGCCGTTGCCCTCGCCGGCCCAGGTGCCCGTGCGGCGCCGCCCTCCGGCGCCTCGGCGCCTGCCGCCACCGTCACGACCACGGCAACCGCGCCGGTCTACGTGATTCCGCTCAAGGGTGCGGTCAGCCCCGCCAGCGCCAGCTTTATCCTGCGCAGCATGGAACGCGCGCGCGCGGGCGGCGCCCAGCTGGTGGTGCTGGAAATGGACACCCCGGGCGGGCTGGACGCGTCCATGCGCGAGATCATCCAGGCCATCCTGGCCTCGCCGATACCGGTGGCCAGCTACGTCTATCCCGGCGGCGCGCGCGCGGCCAGTGCCGGCACCTACATCCTCTACGCCAGCCACATCGCGGCAATGGCGCCGGGCACCAACCTGGGCGCGGCCACCCCGGTGCAGGTCGGCATTGGCGGGCCGCAGAAGCCAGAGGCCCTGCCCGGCGCCAAGCCCGCCTCCGCCCCCGCCAGCGAGCCAGCGCGGGCCGACGCGATGGAACGCAAGCAAATGCACGATGCTTCGGCCTATATCCGCGGCCTGGCCCAGCTGCGCGGACGCAATGCCGAGTGGGCCGAACGCGCGGTGCGCGAATCGGTCAGCCTGTCGGCCGACGAGGCCCTGGCCCAGCGCGTGGTCGACCTGGTCGCCCCCGACCTGCCCGCGCTGTTGCGCCAGGTTGAAGGCCGCACGATCACCGCTGCCGGCGGCAAGGCCGGCGTGCTGCACACCGCCAATGCGCCGGTGGTCACGCTGGAACCCGACTGGCGCAACCGCTTCCTGGCCGTGATCACCGAGCCCAGCGTGGCGCTGCTGCTGCTGATGATCGGCATCTACGGCCTGATCTTCGAATTCTCCACGCCGGGCATGGTGGTGCCCGGCATTGCCGGCGCGATCTGCCTGCTGGTGGCGCTGTTCGCGCTGCACATGCTGCCCGTGAACTACGCCGGGCTGGCGCTGGTGGCGCTCGGCATCGGCTGCATGGTGGCGGAGCTGTTCCTGCCGACCTTCGGCGCGCTGGGCGTGGGCGGCATCATCGCCTTTGCCTTTGGCGCGGTGATGCTGATCGACACCGACGTGCCGGGCTTCGGCGTGCCGCTGCCGATGGTGGCGGCGATGTCAGCGCTGTCCGCGATTTTCGTGTTCGGCATGTCGGCGATGCTGGTGCGCTCGCGCAAGCGCCCGGTGGTCAGCGGTGCCGACACCCTGGTCGGCGCCCGCGGCGAAATGCTGGACGACCTGCGCGAGGAAGGCTGGGCCACGGTGCGCGGCGAGACCTGGCGCGTGCACAGCGCCAGCTCCTTGCCGCGCGGCACGCCGGTGGTCGTCACCGCGCGCAAGGGCCTGGTGCTCGAGGTGATCGCCGCCGGCAACGCCCCGCTTGTCCCGACAACTCCACCCCAACCGACGCCAGACAAGGGAGCCTGACCATGGCCTACGGATTCAGCTTCGGCGGTTTGATCTTCCTGCTGGCACTGCTGGTGATCACCTCGTTCCGCGTGCTGCGCGAATACGAACGCGGCGTGGTGTTCATGCTCGGACGCTTCTGGCGGGTCAAGGGCCCGGGCCTGGTGCTGCTGATCCCCGCCGTGCAGCAGATGGTCAGGGTGGACCTGCGCACGGTGGTGATGGACGTGCCGCCGCAGGATGTGATTTCGCGCGACAACGTCTCGGTGAAGGTCAATGCGGTGGTGTACTTCCGCGTGGTCGATCCGGAACGCGCCATCATCCAGGTGGCGAACTTCCTGGAAGCCACCAGCCAGCTGGCGCAGACCACGCTGCGCTCGGTGCTGGGCAAGCACGAGCTGGACGAGATGCTGGCCGAGCGCGAGAAGCTCAACCTCGACATCCAGCAGGCGCTGGACGCCCAGACCGACGCCTGGGGCATCAAGGTCTCGAACGTCGAGATCAAGCATGTCGACCTCAACGAAACCATGATCCGCGCGATTGCGCGGCAGGCCGAGGCCGAACGCGAGCGGCGCGCCAAGGTGATCCATGCCGAGGGCGAACTGCAGGCTTCGGAGAAACTGCTGGAAGCGGCCCAGATGCTGGCGCGCGAGCCGCAGGCCATGCAACTGCGCTACCTGCAGACGCTGACACAGATTGCAGGGGACAAGAGTTCCACCATCGTCTTCCCGCTGCCGATCGACATTCTCAACCGGCTCGCCGGCAAGCCGCCCGGCGACGAGCGCCCATAGAAAATGGCGCCGAAGCGCCATTAGCAGTTGCCGGGTCTGAGGGGGTTGCCCCCCTCAGCCACTCAGACCTTGGTCGCCACCCACTCGCCGACACCAGCCAGCGCCTGCGGCAGCTTGGCCGGCTCGGTGCCGCCAGCCTGGGCCATGTCGGGACGGCCACCACCCTTGCCGCCCACCTGCTGCGCGACAAAGTTGACCAGCTCGCCGGCCTTGACCTTGCCCGTGGCATCGGCGGTGACACCAGCGATCAGGCTGACCTTGCCGTCGGACACCGCACCCAGCACGATGGCCGCACTCTTCAGCTTGTCCTTGAGCTTGTCCATGGTCTCGCGCAGGGTCTTGACGTCGGCGCCGTCCAGTTGCGCGGCCAGCACCTTCAGGCCCTTGATGTCGACCGCCTGCGCGGCCAGCTCGTCGCCCTGCGAGGCGGCCAGCTTGCTCTTCAGGCGTTCCAGCTCCTTCTCCAGCGCGCGCACCTGGTCCTGCACCTGGCCGATGCGCGGCACCAGCTCCGACGGCTGGGCCTTCAGCACGGCGGCGGCTTCGTTCAGCCTGGCGTCCAGGCCCTGCAGGTAGTGCAGCGCGTTGTCGCCGGTAATGGCTTCCACGCGGCGGATGCCGGCGGCAACGCCGCCTTCCACCACGATCTTGAACAGGCCGATGTCGCCGGTGCGGTGCACGTGGGTGCCGCCGCACAGTTCCTTTGAGGTGCCGATTGACAGCACGCGCACGTCGTCGGCGTACTTCTCGCCGAACAGTGCCATCGCGCCGCTCTTGACCGCGTCGTCGAACGGCATGATCTCGGCATGCGTGTCGTCGTTGCGCAGGATCTCGGCATTGACGATCTCTTCCACGCGGCGGATCTGCTCGTCGGTCAGCGCCGCGTTGTGCGAGAAGTCGAAGCGGGTCTTGTCCGCATCCACCAGCGAGCCCTTCTGCTGCACGTGGCTGCCCAGCACTTCACGCAGGGCCTTGTGCATCAGGTGGGTGGCCGAGTGGTTGCGCACGGTGCGCGCACGGCGCTGCGCGTCGACCTGGGCCGACACGGCATCGCCCACCTTGAGTGCGCCGCCTTCCAGCGTGCCCTGGTGGCCGAACACGTCGGCCTGGATCTTGGTGGTGTCAGTCACGGCGAAGACGGCATTGCCTGCCTTCAGCACGCCCTGGTCGCCGGCCTGGCCGCCGGACTCGGCGTAGAACGGGGTGTTGTCGAGCACCACCACGCCGGTCTGGCCCGGCTGCATGGCGTTCACGGCGGCGCCGTCCACATACAGCGCGGTGACCCTGGCTTGCGGCAGTTCCAGCTTCTCGTAGCCGTGGAACACGGTCTTGTCGCCGGTGTACTCCAGGCCGGCGGCCATCTTGAACTTGCCGGCGGCGCGCGCCTGCTCGCGCTGGCGGTTCATGGCCGCGTCGAAGGCGGCCTCGTCCACGCCGATTTCCTGCTCGCGGCACACGTCCTGCGTCAGGTCCAGCGGGAAGCCGAAGGTGTCGTGCAGCTTGAACGCCAGTTCGCCGTCCAGCGTCTTGCCGCCCTTGAGCTTCAGGTCGGCCAGTGCGGCGTCAAGGATCGACATGCCGTTCTCGATGGTCTCGAAGAAGCGCTCTTCCTCGGCCTTCAGCACTTCGGTCACGCGCGACTGGGCTTCAGCCAGTTCGGGATAAGCCTGGCCCATCTGCTCGACCAGATCGGCCACCATCTTGTGGAAGAACGGGGTCTTCTGGCCCAGCTTGTAGCCATGGCGGATGGCGCGGCGGATGATCCGGCGCAGCACGTAGCCGCGGCCTTCGTTGCCGGGGATCACGCCGTCGACGATCAGAAACGAGCACGCGCGGATATGGTCGGCGATGACCTTGAGCGAGTTCTGGTTCAGGTTGTCGATATGGGTTTCACGCGCGGCGGCCTTGATCAGCGCCTGGAACAGGTCGATCTCATAGTTGCTGTGCACGTGCTGCAGCACCGCGGCAATGCGCTCCAGGCCCATGCCGGTGTCCACGCACGGCTTGGGCAGCGGCGTCATATTGCCCTGCTCGTCGCGGTTGAACTGCATGAACACCAGGTTCCACACCTCGATGTAGCGGTCGCCGTCTTCCTCGGGCGATCCCGGCGGGCCGCCCCACACGTCCGGGCCGTGGTCGTAGAAGATTTCCGAGCACGGGCCGCACGGGCCGGTGTCGGCCATCTGCCAGAAGTTGTCCGAGGCGTAGCGCGCGCCCTTGTTGTCGCCGATGCGCACGATACGCTCGGCCGGCACGCCCACTTCCTTGGCCCAGATGTCGTAGGCCTCGTCGTCTTCCGCGTAGACCGTCACCCACAGCTTCTCGGCCGGCAGCTGGTAGGTCTTGGTCAGCAGTTCCCACGCGTACAGGATGGCATCGCGCTTGAAGTAGTCGCCAAACGAGAAGTTGCCCAGCATCTCGAAGAACGTATGGTGGCGCGCGGTGTAGCCCACGTTCTCGAGGTCATTGTGCTTGCCGCCGGCGCGCACCGAGCGCTGCGCCGAGGTGGCGCGGGTGTACGGGCGCTTGTCGGTGCCCAGGAACACGTCCTTGAACTGCACCATGCCGGAGTTGGTGAACAGCAGCGTCGGGTCGTTCGCCGGCACCAGGCTGGACGAGCGGACCACGGTATGGCCCTTCGATTCGAAGAACTGCAGGAACTTGCTGCGAATGTCTGAGACTTTCATGGGATGGCGGACGCTTGCCCTGGCGTGGCCGGGCGCGACGAATCAGTATTGGATTTGCAAACCGTTGATTATACGGGCAAGGCAGCCTGCCGGGCACGTCAGGCATGGCGCCGGGGAGCCGGCCGGCTATCGCCCAAATCCCATCGCCACAAGCGCCTTATAAAGCACCCAAAGCCGCACCGGCGATTTGCCGGTGGTACATTGCAGGCAACCCGTGCTGGCCCCTGTTTGCAGGGGCGCGCCGACCCCTCGCCGTTGCGACCGATCCCCCGCCTTACCCACTGCATTGACTACCGCCATGGGAGCTTTAAGCCATCTCCGCGTCCTCGACCTGACCCGCGTCCTTGCCGGGCCGTGGTGCGCCCAGAACCTTGCCGATTTCGGCGCCGACGTGATCAAGATCGAGCGCCCCGGCGCCGGCGACGATACCCGCACCTGGGGCCCGCCCTGGCTCAGGGACGAGGACGGCCGCGACACCGCCGAAGCCGCCTACTACCTGGCCGCCAACCGCAACAAGCGCTCCGTGACCTGCGACATCAGCACGCCGGAAGGCCAGCAGATCGTGCGCGAGCTGGCGGCGCAGAGCGACGTGGTGCTGGAGAACTACAAGGTAGGCCAGCTCAGGAAGTACGGTCTGGACTATGAGTCGCTCAGGCAGGTCAAGCCCGACCTGATCTACTGCTCGGTCACCGGCTTCGGCCAGACCGGGCCGTACGCCGCGCGCCCGGGCTATGACTTCATCATCCAGGGCATGGGCGGCTTCATGAGCCTGACCGGCGAGCGCGACGACCTGCCCGGCGGCGGCCCGCAGAAGGCCGGCGTGGCCATTTCCGACCTGATGACCGGCCAGTACGCCACCATCGCCGTGCTGGCGGCGCTGGCGCACCGCGACCGCACCGGCGAGGGCCAGTACATCGACATGGCCCTGCTGGACGTGCAGGTGGCGATGCTGGCCAACATGAACACCAACTACCTGGCCAGCGGCCAGGCGCCGCGCCGCTGGGGCAATGCGCACCCCAATATCGTCCCCTACCAGACCTTCCAGGCCGCCGATGGCTGGATCATCGTGGCGGTGGGCAACGACGGGCAGTTCCGCAAGTTCGTCACCGACGGCGGCAAGCCCGAGCTGGCCGACGACCCGCGCTTTGCCACCAACCCGCAGCGCGTGGCCAACCGCGACGTGCTGGTGCCGATCCTGGCCGAGATGGTGCGCCCGCGCACCCGCGCCCAGTGGATCCGCGACCTGGAGGCCGCCGGCGTGCCGTGCGGCCCGATCAACACCCTCGACGACGTGTTCGAGGACGACCAGGTCAAGGCGCGCGGCCTGCGCGTGGACCTGCCCCACCCCAGCGCCGGCGAGGTCAGGCTGGTGGGCAGCCCGATCAAGATGAGCGCCACGCCGCCGCAGGCACTGCGCCACCCGCCGCTGCTGGGCGAGCACACCGACACGGTGCTGGCCGAGACGCTGGGCTACGGCCCTGAGCAGATCGAAGCGCTGCGTGCAAAGGGTGTGCTGTAAGATTCTCCTCCTGCCGGCGGGCGGCCCTGGTGCCCCGCCGGTGCCTTCCCGAAGCAGTTCAGTCCCCACTGAAGCAAAGGCAAAGGAGAATCCATGCTGACCGACGCCATACTGTCCTTCCTGCATTTCCTTGCGATCTTCGTCCTGATCACCCTGATGGCCGCCGAGGCCGTGGTGCTGCGCCCGGAAATCACGCCGGCCGCGGTGCGGCGCCTGTCGCTGTACGACCTGTTCTATTTCCTGTCGGCGATGGTGGTGCTGGGCACCGGCCTGCTGCGCCTGTTCTACGGCGCCAAGGGCGCCGACTTCTACCTGCACAACCCGTGGTTCCATGCCAAGGTGGGCGTGTTCGTGCTGATCGCGCTGTGCTCGCTGCCGCCGACCTTCGCCATCGCGCGCTGGCGCAAGCAGGCGCGCCGGCTGCCGGATTACGTGCCGCCACCGTCCGAGTTGAAGGCCGCCCGCCGCTGGGTGATGATCGAAGCCCACATGGTGATCCTGCTGCCGCTGTGCGCGGTCATGATGGCGCGGGGCATCGGCGCCAGATAAGAATCCCAATCCCTGAAGTCCGAAACATGCTGAAGAAACTGCTTGCCGCCGCGCTGACCGCGGCCCTGCTGCCCGCCGCCGCCGTGGCGGCCACCAATGCCTACCCGACCAAGCCGGTCCGCTTCGTGGTGCCCTACCCCGCCGGCGGCCCGCTCGACACCGTCGCGCGCGCCATCGGCGAGAAGCTGCGCGACAGCCTGGGCCAGCCGGTGGTGGTCGAGAACAAGCCCGGCGCGGGCGGCAACCTGGGCGCGGACTACGTCGCCAAGCAGCCGGCCGACGGCTACACCATCGTCATGGGCGCGGTGGCCACGCACGCCATCAACCCGACGCTGTTCAGCAAGATGCCGTACGACCCGGTCAAGGACTTCGCGCCGATCACGCTGGTGGCCGACGTCCCCAACGTGCTGGTGATGCACCCGGGCAAGGCCGCCGACCTGCATATCAACAATGTGCGCGACCTGGTCGCGTACGCGCGCAAGAATCCGGGCAAGCTGGATTACGCCTCGGGCGGCAACGGCAGCGCCGGCCACCTGTCGGGCGAGCTGTTCAAGAGCATGGCGAAGGTCAGCATGGTCCATATCCCGTACAACGGCGCCGCACCGGCGCAGCTGTCGGTGCTGTCGGGCCAGACCGACCTGATCTTCGACAACCTGGCTTCGGCCTCGGCCAATATCAAGGCGGGCAAGCTGAAGGCCTTTGCGGTCACCACCGCCAGCCGCGCCGCGGCCTTCCCGGAACTGCCGACCATCGCGGAAGCCGGCAAGGGGCTGGGCCTGGAAGGCTTCGACATCTCGACGTGGTTCGGCGTGTTCGCGCCGGCCAACACCCCGCGCGAGATCGTCGAGCGGCTTAACCATGAGATCGTGGCAATCCTGAAGACCGACGAGATGAAGGCACGCCTGGCCCGCATCGGCGCACAGCCGGCACCGACCACGCCCGAGCAGTTCGCGGCGCTGATCCAGCGCGAGCTGAAGAAATACGCGCAGATCGTGAAGGTATCCGGGGCGAAGGTGGATTGAAAACAAGGCGGCCATGGCCGCCTTTTTTGTCATTACTCGGCCTCGGCGCCCTCCCCGCCCCGCTCTGCCCCGTCCTTGCGCCGGCGCGGCCATAGCCGCCCGCCCGAATCCCCGTCCAGCCGCGGCAGCAGCAACCCCACCTGCAGGATCTGCGCGCCTTCCATGCGCGTCACCGTCAGCGGCAGGCCGGCGATCGCGACACTGTCGCCTTCCACCGGCGGCGAGGTGAAGGCCCGCTGCATCGCCGCTTCCAGCGTCAGCGGCTCCTCTTCCGGGGTCAGCGCGCGCGTGCCGTACAGCGCCGCGACGTCGCGCAGCAGCGCATCACCCGACATCAGGAAATCATGCGAGGCCTGCTCCCAGGTAGGCGCGCGGCCCGGTGCCTGGAACAGCGCCGACAGCATCGGCAGGGTCGTCACCGGCGCCAGCACCGAGACGCTGTCGCCGGCGCGCAGCACGGTCTGATCCAGCGCCGCCAGCGCATCGTCGCGCGCCACCGTCAGCAGCCGGCAGCGCGGCGGCAGCTCCAGCTGGTCGGCGCGCACGTTCTCCACGGGCGCATTGGGCCCCACCTCGAACTGCATCACCTCCAGGATCGGCGCGCGCGTGCCGCGCAGGCGCGAACGCGCCAGCGGCTCGGGGTAGCCGGGGCGCCGCACGCGCGCCAGGCGCGCCGCCACCGACACCGTGGTGCCCTGGAACAGCAGGCTGGCCAGCACCACGGCAAAGGCGATGCGGAACAGCAGCCCCGATTGCGGCACCTCGCGCAGCAGCGGAAACAGCGCCAGTACGATCGGCACCGCGCCGCGCAGGCCCATCCACGCGATAAAGCCGGTCTCGCGCGCATTGAAGCGGAACGGCAGCAGCGCCAGCCACACCGCCACCGGCCGCGCCACCAGCATCAGGAAGGCCGCCACCGCCACCGCCGGACCGGCCACCTCCCAGATCCGGTGCGGCGACACCAGCAGGCCCAGCAGCAGGAACATGGCCGACTGCGCCAGCCAGGCCATGCCGTCCATGGCGCGCATGGTGTCCGGCGTCACCGCGCGCTCGCGGTTACCGATCAGCATGCCGGTCAGGTACACCGCCAGGAAACCGCTGCCGCCGGCGCTCTGCACCAGCGCGAACACCATGGCGCCGCCCGAGCACAGCAGGATCGCCTGCAGCCCTTCGGCCACGCGGATGCGCTCCAGCACGCGGGCCAGGCAATAGCCGAGCGCCAGGCCGAGCACGCCGCCCACGCCGAACTGCACCAGCAGCCGCGTGACCAGGCCCAGCGGCGTCAGGCCGTCAGGCGCGGTCAGCCATTCGATCAGCGTCAGGGTCAGGAAGATCGCCATCGGGTCGTTGATGCCGGACTCGATCTCGAGCACGCTCGCCACCCGCTCCTTCAGCCGGATGCCGCTGCTATTGAGCATCGAGAACACCGCGGCCGCGTCGGTCGAGCCGACGATGGCACCAAGCAGCAGCCCGAGCCTCCAGTCGATGCCCAGCAGCCACGCGGCGAACACGCCGACCAGCGCTGCCGTCACCAGCACCCCCACGGTCGCCAGCGACAGCGAAGGTTTCAGCGCCACCCGGAAGGTGGCAAAGCGCGTGCGCAGCCCGCCATCGAGCAGGATCACCGCCAGCGCCAGGTTGCCGACCAGGAAGCTGAGCCAGGTATCGGAGAAACGTATGCCGCCCGGCCCGTCCACGCCGGCCAGCATGCCCACGGCCAGGAAGACCAGCAGGAACGGCACGCCCAGGCGTGCCGAGAAAGCCCCCAGCACGATGCCCAGCGACATCACGACGGCGCCGATCAGAATGATGTGGTCAATGCTCTCCAAACCGCTCCTCGCGTTGCGTAGTGGTTCCTTGCGGAACCTTTCAAACCTTTCAGCGGCGGGTAGCGCCGCGCGGCGCAAGACCGCCCCGGATAATAGCGCAGCGACTGGCGCCACGGCCCGCCAACCCGCTCCCAGCTTGGCTTGGCGGCACTTTTAAGCGCTCTTTCACTAGGGGATACCCTCAGCATGACCCTGTTTGCAGACATCTGAAAGGTAGCTGAAAGGTCGCCCCCTTAACTTCCACCCTGCCCGTAGGAGAGCTCCCGCAAACTGCCGCATTGATGCACCGCAACAAAGGCAGCGGAAGGGAGCCCTCCTGAGATTTCAAGCAGTCTTATCGAGGAGATTCACTTTGCGCATACGTAGCCAAAAGGACTTCGCCTCCGGCCTGATGTTCATCCTGGTCGGATTCGGCTTTTCCTGGGTCGCGCGCGGTTATTCCATGGGAACCGCCGCAAAAATGGGACCGGGATACTTCCCGTTCTGGCTCGGCATCGTGCTCGCCCTGCTGGGCGTGCTGGTGCTGTGGGGCTCGTTGTCTTCCAAGTCGGAAGAAGACAACCTGGCCCGCTGGGACATCAAGACGCTCTTGTGGATCCTCGGTTCGGTGGTGCTGTTCGGCCTGCTGCTCAAGCCGCTGGGCATGGTGCTGTCGGTGCTGGTGCTGGTGCTGGTGTCGTCGATGGCCAGCCATGAATTCAGCTGGAAGGGTGCCATCCTCAACGCCATCATCCTGGTGCTGATCAGCCTGGGCGCGTTCGTGTACGGCATCAACCTGCAGATGCCGGTGTGGCCGGCTTTCCTGGCAAGCTAAGGAGGCCGCCAACATGGAACTACTCGCCAACCTGGGTCTGGGCTTCTCCACCGCCCTGACCTTCCAGAACCTCGCGTACGCCTTCCTGGGCTGCGTGCTGGGAACCCTGATCGGCGTGCTGCCGGGCCTGGGGCCGCTGGCCACCATCGCCATGCTGCTGCCGGTGACCTACACGCTGCCCCCGGTGGCCGCGCTGATCATGCTGGCCGGTATCTACTACGGCGCCCAGTACGGCGGTTCGACCACCGCCATCCTGGTGAACCTGCCTGGTGAATCATCCTCGGTGGTGACAACCATCGACGGCTACCAGATGGCAAGGCGAGGACGAGCGGGGGTGGCGCTGGCCACAGCCGGGCTGGGCTCGTTCTTCGCCGGCTGCGTCGCCACCATGATCCTGGCCGCCTTTGCCGCGCCGCTGTCGGAACTGGCGTTCAAGTTCGGCCCCGCCGAATACTTCTCGCTGATGGTGCTGGGCCTGATCGGCGCCGTGGTGCTGGCTTCGGGTTCGCTGGTCAAGGCCATCGCCATGATCGTGCTGGGCCTGCTGCTGGGCCTGGTCGGCACCGACGTGAACTCGGGCGCCGCGCGCTTCTCGTTCGACGTGCCGGAACTGACCGACGGCCTGAACTTCGTCTCGGTGGCAATGGGTATCTTCGGCTTTGCTGAAATCATCGCCAACCTGGAGCAGAAGGAACACCGCGAAACCTTTACCGACCACATCACCAACCTGTTCCCGACCAAGGAAGACTTCAAGCGCATGATCCCGGCGGTGCTGCGTGGCACGCTGCTGGGCTCGGCACTGGGCATCCTGCCGGGCGGCGGTGCATCGCTGGCTTCGTTTGCTGCCTACTCGCTGGAGAAGAAGACTTCCAGGTATCCGCAGGAATTCGGCAAGGGTGCGATCGAAGGCGTGGCGGGTCCGGAATCGGCCAACAACGCGGCTTCGCAGACCTCCTTCATCCCGCTGCTGACGCTGGGCATTCCGCCCAACGCGGTGATGGCGCTGATGGTGGGTGCGATGACCATCCACAACATCCAGCCCGGCCCGCAGGTGATGACCAGCAACCCGGCGCTGTTCTGGGGCCTGATCGCCTCGATGTGGATCGGCAACCTGATGCTGATCGTGCTGAACCTGCCGCTGATCGGCATCTGGGTGAAGCTGCTGAAGGTGCCTTACCGCTACCTGTACCCGGCCATCCTGACGTTCTGCTGCATCGGCGTGTACTCGGTCCAGAACACCACTTTCGACGTGTTCCAGACCGCGGCCTTCGGCGTGGTGGGCTACCTGTTCATCAAGCTCAAGTGCGAACCCGCGCCGCTGCTGCTCGGCTTCGTGCTGGGGCCGATGATGGAAGAGAACTTCCGCCGCTCGCTGCTGCTGTCGCGTGGTGACTTCAGCGTGTTCGTGACGCGCCCGCTGTCGCTGGGCCTGCTGATCGCCGCTGCCGTGCTGGTGCTGATCGTGGCGATGCCGTCGATCAAGGCCAAGCGCGAGGAAGCGTTCCAGGAAGAATAAGCAGGGAATATCGCCGGCCCCGGGGCCGGCGGCACAACACACTAAGGGCACCGCAAGGTGCCCTTTTTTTTTGCGCTTGCCGGCTACGTTCTGGCTCCGCCCCACCGCCGCCCGACCCCCGACGACCTATATTGGTAGGACTCGGACAACGGTCGCGCTGCGCGCGTCGGAGGTTGAAATCATGACCATGTCTACCACGCTGGCGAGATGCCTGAGCAAGAAGCAAAGCCAGTTCGACACCGTCCGGCACCCCTACAGCCTCAGCAGCATGGCCACTGCGCAGGCCGCACACATTCCCGGAGACCGACTGGCCAAGACCGTCCTGCTGGAAGACAGCAGCGGCTACGTCGCTGCCGTGATTCCTTCGACTCACCACCTGAAACTGTCGGAGATCTGCGAGCAGACCGGCCGCAAGCTGTCGCTGGCGCATGAGGATGGCGTGCGCGAAGTGTTCCGCGACTGCGACCACGGCGCGCTCCCGCCGGTCGGCATGGCGTACGGCACGCAGACCTGGCTCGACGACAGCCTGCTGACGCATCCCGACGTCTACTTCGAGGCGGGCGACCACCAGGAACTGGTGCACATGAGCACCGGGCAGTTCCTCGACCTGATGGCCGATGCGCGGCGCGGGCATTTTGCGCACAGGATCATGTAGGCGGGGGCATGCCCTGGCAGGCCACGCGGCCGGCGCTTGCCGGCCGCTTGTCATTGTGTCGGCGACGCGTCCACTGCGCCGCTCACACCCGGGTTGAGAAAGCCCCGTCAGGGAGGACGGCCCTGACGGGGCCACGCGACCGTTCAGGCAACGTCGAACCGGTCGAGGTTCATCACCTTGGCCCAGGCGGCGACGAAGTCACGGACAAACTTCTCCTGTCCGTCCTCGCTTGCGTAGACCTCGCAAAGGGCCCGGAGCTGGGAATTCGAACCAAACACCAGGTCGACGCGGGTGCCGGTCCACTTCTTCGCACCGGTCTTGGCGTCACGCCCCTCGAACACGTCCCGGGCCTCCGAGAGCGGCTTCCATTCCGTACGCATGTCGAGCAGGTTGCGGAAGAAATCGTTGCTCAGCGTTTCCGGACGGTCGGTGAAGACGCCGTGAGCATCCTGCCCGGTATGCACGTTCAGGACGCGCAGTCCGCCAATGAGCACCGTCATCTCGGGAGCAGTCAGGGTCAGCAATTGCGCCTTGTCGATCAGCAGGTCCTCCGCCCGGATGTTGTACTTCCCCTTCAGGAAGTTGCGGAAGCCATCTGCAATCGGCTCGAGCGCCCCGACGGATTGCACGTCGGTCTGTTCCTGCGAGGCGTCCATGCGGCCCGGCGTAAACGGCACGGTCACCCGATGGCCGGCCTTCTGCGCCGCCTGCTCGATCCCCGCGCCACCGGCCAGCACGATCAGGTCGGCAAGCGAGATCTTCTTGCCGCCGGACTGTGCGCCGTTGAACTCGGCCTGGATCCCTTCGAGCACCTTCAGCACCTTCGCCAGTTGCTCGGGCTCATTGGCCGCCCAGTCCTTCTGCGGGGCCAGGCGGATACGCGCGCCATTGGCGCCGCCGCGCTTGTCCGAGCCGCGGAAGGTGGATGCCGAGGCCCAGGCGGTCTGCACCAGTTGCGAGACCGGCAGCCCTGACGCCAGGATCTTCTGCTTGAGCGCGGCGACGTCCTGCTCGTTGACCAGCGGATGATCGACCGCCGGGATCGGATCCTGCCAGAGCAGTTCTTCGGCCGGCACTTCCGGTCCGAGGTAGCGGGCGCGCGGGCCCATGTCACGGTGGATCAGCTTGAACCAGGCGCGGGCAAAGGCATCGGCGAGCTGGTCAGGATGCTCCAGGAAGCGCCGCGAGATCTTCTCGTAGGCCGGGTCGAAACGCAGCGACAGATCCGTGGTCAGCATCGTCGGCCGCAGCTTCTTCGCAGGATCGTAGGCGTGCGGGATGGTTTCCGCGGCATCCTTGGCAACCCACTGGTTGGCACCGGCGGGGCTCTTGGTCAGCTCCCATTCGTGGCCAAACAGGTTCTCCAGATAGCTATTGCCCCACTTCGTCGGCGTATTGCTCCAGGTCACCTCCAGGCCGCTGGTGATGGTGTCGGCGCCCTTGCCGGTGCCAAAGGTGCTCGTCCATCCCAGGCCCTGGCGTTCGAGATCGGCGCCCTCGGGCTCGGGCCCGATGTTGTCCGCGGGACCGGCACCGTGGGTCTTGCCGAAGGCATGCCCGCCGGCGATCAGCGCGACGGTCTCCTCGTCGTCCATGGCCATGCGCCCGAACGATTCGCGGATGTCGTGGGCCGCGGCAAGCGGGTCCGGATTGCCGTCGGGGCCTTCCGGGTTCACGTAGATCAGGCCCATCTGCACGGCGGCCAGCGGGTTCTCCAGGTTGCGTCCGGAGTCGGTGCGGCTGGTCTCGGTGCCATGCAACGCCTCGTCGGCCACGACCACGCCTTCATCCTTGCCGGCAGCACCCTTGCCATAACGCAGGTCACCGCCCAGCCAGGTCTTTTCCTTGCCCCAGGAAACATCCGCATCCGGTTCCCAGGTGTCTTCCCGGCCACCGCCGAAGCCGAACGTCTTGAAGCCCATGGTCTCGAGCGCGACGTTGCCGGCCAGGATCATCAGGTCGGCCCAGGAGATCTTCTGGCCGTACTTCTGCTTGATCGGCCATAGCAGTCGGCGCGCCTTGTCCAGGCTGGCGTTGTCCGGCCAGCTGTTGAGCGGTGCGAAACGCTGCTGGCCGCGCCCTGCACCACCGCGGCCATCGCCAATGCGGTATGTGCCCGCGCTGTGCCAGGCCATGCGGATAAACAGCGGGCCGTAGTGGCCGAAGTCCGCCGGCCACCAGTCCTGCGAGTCAGTCATCAGCGCGGCCAGGTCCTTCTTCACTGCTGCGAAGTCGAGACTCTTGAAGGCCTTGGCATAGTTGAAGTCGCCGCCCAACGGGTTGGACTTGCTGGAATGCTGGCTCAGCAGGTCCAGACGCAGTTGATTCGGCCACCAGTCACGATTCGTCGTGCCGCCGCCGGCGGCATGGCTGAACGGACACCTTGTTTCGTTAGACATACGTTTCTCCATGTAGGGACGTACTGAACACGCCTGCAGCGATGGCGTCAAAGGTCGGGCAATCAGCGGACGCGCGAGGGCGTGCGCCAACGCAGGAGTCGTGGCGCCCATGGCGAGTCGGGCCGCGTCAGCGGCCGTCCGCAACCGAAATATATGCAATAGGGATCTTCAGGAGAACGTGTTTCTGACTATCCGCGCGATAGGACTTGGTTATGGCACGGCGACAGCTAGGCGCCGAACAGCTCGCTGCAGGCCGCCCGTACTGCCGCGGTCACCTTCCCGCGCCCGTGGTCGCGCCGCTCCAGCATGCCGATGTGACGCATCACCGGCTCGCCGTTGACCAGCAGCGGCAGGATGCGCAGCGCCTCGTCGTCGCGCCAGCGCGCGCGGCGCAGCAGCGGCACCACGGTCACGCCGACCTCCTGCCGCACCAGTTCCACCAGCGCCTCGATCGCGTTCAGCTCCAGGAACTCGTTGACCTTCAGGTGCGCGCGGCGCAGCGCGCGCTCGACCAGCACGCCGGTGCGCTGGCTGCGGTCGAAGCGCAGGTAGGGATTGGTGGCGAGCGCCTCGCGTGCGTCGCGGCCCGGGCTGCCGCGTGCCGCGATCGCCACCAGCGGCTCCTGGTACAGCGGCGTCCAGCGCAGCGTGCCGGGCACGCGTGCGGCGCCCTCGACCAGGATGGCGGCATCCAGCTCGCCGGCCTCGACCTGCGCCGCCAGCTCGATCGACTTGGCGCCGACCAGGCGCACGTCGAGCGCAGGATAAGTGCGCTTCATATGCGCCACCGCATGTGACAGCCCGCCCATCACCGACACCACCGCACCCACCGCCACCGCACCCGCCATGGCTTCGTCCGAGGCCAGCGGCAGGCGCATCTCTTCATACAGCGCCAGCATGCGCCGCGCCTGCGGCAGCAGCGCGCGGCCGTCGGCATTGAGCACGGCCACGCGGCCGTTGCGGTCGAACAGCTCGCGGCGCAATTCGGTCTCCAGCGCGCGCATCTGCAGGCTGACGGCGGCCTGGGTCAGCGCCACCTGGCCGGCAGCGGCGGCAAAGGAGCCGTGCTCGGCCACGGCAACGAAGGTACGGAGGAAGCGGACAGTGCTCATCGGTGCACACAAGGGAAGAGTCAGGCATATGCCGGCAAGGGCTGATCCTTAAGATTTCCTTGTGACATTGGAAAGAAATATTAGCTTTCTTTGTGACCGGCAGCACGGAATAATGAAGGCCGGCTCATGAATCGGGGCCAATCGCCTGACACCGGAGACAAGAATGAAATCCTGGCTGCGCCGCTTCGGCATCGGCCTTGGCTGCGGGCTTTGCCTGGCCGCCACGCCCGCACTGGCCGATACCTATCCCAGCAAGCCGATCCGCCTGATCGTGCCCTTCCCGGCCAGCGGCGCGACCGACCTGCTGGCACGCGCCATCGCGCAGAAGGTGGGCGCCAACCTGGGCCAGCAGATCGTGGTCGACAACCGCCCCGGCGCCGGCGGCGCGATCGGCTCGGACATGGCCGCCAAGGCCGCTCCCGATGGCTATACGCTGCTGATCGCCACCACCAGCACGCACTCGATCGGGCCGTATATCAACACCCGCCTGCCATACAACACCGAGACCGACTTCACCCCGGTCAGCCAGGTGGCGATCGCCACCAACCTGCTGGTGGTGCCGAACAGCCTGCCGGCGAAAAACGTGCGCGAGCTGATCGACTACGCCAAGAAGCATCCCGGCGAGCTGAACTACGCCTCCAGCGGCAACGGCACCGTGGTGCACCTGACCGCCGAGGCCTTCAAGGCGCAGGCGGGCGTGTTCATCACCCACATCCCCTACCGCGGCACCGCGCTGGCCGTGCCGGACCTGATCTCGGGCAAGGTGCAGGTGCTGTTCGACAGCATCGTGTCGGGCCTGCCGCATGTGAAGGACGGCAAGCTCAAGGCACTGGCGGTGACCAGCGCCAAGCGCTCGCCGCTGGCACCGGAAATCCCCACCGCGAGTGAGTCGGGCCTGCCCGGCTTCGAGTCCGACACCTGGTTCGGCATCTATGGCCCCAAGGGCCTGCCGGCGGATATCGTCAACCGCCTGAATGCCGAGTTCAACAAGGCCATCCAGTCGCCCGAGGTCAAGGAACGCCTGGGCAAGCTGGGCGCCGAGCCGGTCGGCGGCACGCCGGCGCAGTTCGCCGCGATGGTGAAGAAGGACAGCGCGCGCTGGGGCAAGCTGATCAAGGATCGCAAGATCACGGCAGAATAAGGGCCGCAGAATTTGCGCTACGGGCGCACCGAGCACAAGGACACAGACAAGCATGCAGAACTTCAACTGGACCAACCCCTACCCCTCCGTGCGCATCCCGCTGTTTGCGCGCAACGTGGTTTCCACCTCGCACCCGCTGGCTGCGCAAGCCGGACTGCGCATGCTGCTCAAGGGCGGCAATGCGGTCGATGCCGCCATCGCCGCGGCCGCCGCGATCACCATCGTCGAGCCGGTGTCGTGCGGCCTGGGCAGCGATGCCTTTGCCATCCTGTGGGACGGCAAGGAACTGCACGGCCTGAACTCGTCGGGCGTGGCCCCGGCGGCGTGGAGCCCGGAATACTTCAAGAACAAGTACGGCACCGATGCCAACGGCCTGGCCAACCGCCCGATCCGCGGCTGGGACTCGGTCACCGTGCCCGGCGTGGTCGCCGGCTGGGCCGCGCTGCATGAGCGCTTCGGCAAGCTGCCGTTCGCCGACCTGATGGAGCCGGCGATCGAGATCGCCGAGCGCGGCTATGCCGTGCCGCCGGTGGTGGCACACAAGTGGGCCGCCGCGGTGCCTGAACTGAAGGACCAGCCCGGCTATGCCGAGACCTTCATGCCCAATGGCCGCGCACCCGCGGTGGGCGAGAAGTTCACCATGAAGGCTGCCGCCGAAACCCTGCGCAAGATCGGCGCGACCCGTGGCCGCGCTTACTATGAAGGCGAGATCGCCGAGCAGATTGCCGCCTTCAGCCAGCAGTGCGGCGGCGCCATGACGCTCGATGACCTGCGCAACTACCGCCCCGACTGGGTCAAGCCGATCAGCAAGTCCTACCGCGGCTACGAGCTGCACGAGATCCCGCCCAACGGCCAGGGCATCGCCGCGCTGATCGCGCTGGGCATCCTGGACCAGTTCGACATGGCTTCGATCCCGGTGGACTCGGTCGATTCTCAGCACCTGCAGATCGAGGCAATGAAGCTGGCCTTTGCCGACCTCTACCGCTACGTGGCCGACCCGCGCAGCATGGAAGTCACGCCCGAGCAGATGCTTGACGATGGCTACCTGAAGTCGCGCGCGAAGCTGATCGACATGCAGCGCGCCACGCATTTCGACTTCGGCATGCCCAAGGTGGGCGGCACCATCTACCTGACCGCCGCCGACGAGAACGGCATGATGATCTCGTTCATCCAGTCCAACTACATGGGCTTCGGCTCGGGCGTGGTGGTGCCGGGCACCGGCATCAGCCTGCAGAACCGCGGCGTGGGCTTCTCGATGGACCCGAAGTCGGCCAACGTGGTCGCGGGCGGCAAGCGTCCGTTCCACACCATCATCCCGGCCTTCCTGACCAGGGACGGCCAGCCGGTGATGAGCTTCGGCGTGATGGGCGGCGACATGCAGCCCCAGGGCCACCTGCAGACCGTGGTGCGCATGCTGGATTACAAGCAGCAGCCGCAGGCCGCCTGCTGCGCGCCGCGCTGGAAGGTCAACCGCGACTTCACGCTGGATGTGGAAAGCACCATGGACCCGGCCACGGTCGCGGGCCTGAAGGCGCGCGGCCACCAGCTCAAGTCGGTGGACGATCCGTACATGGACTTCGGCTCGGGCCAGTTCATCTGGCGCCTGTCGGAGGACGCCGAGCACGGCTATGTCGCGGCCAGCGACAGCCGGCGCGATGGCCAGGCAGTGGGGTTCTGAGCCGGCTGACTCAGTGCCTTCGCCAGCGATACGCCCGGGTCCACCCGGGCGTTTTTCATGGCACGGCACAACTGTCCGCAACTGGCCCGCCGGCGATCGGCCCAACTGTGCATGGCGTGTCCGCCCCCGCTCCGTACACTGGTGATCAACCAGCCTCCGGAGCCCCCCGCGCCATGACCACCTACGCCTTCCGCCTGCTCAACGTCTTTGCCGAAGCCACCTTCGGTGGCAATCCGCTATGCGTGTTCGAGGATGCGCGCGGTATGGACGAGGCCACCATGCAGGCACTGGCGCTGCAGTTCAACCTGTCGGAAACCACCTTTATCCTGCCGTCGGAACGTGCCAGCGCGCGGGTGCGCATCTTCACGCCGGGCTATGAAATGCGCTTCGCCGGCCATCCGACGCTGGGCACCGCGCACGCTGTGCGCGACCTGGCCGGAACCGGCGACGCGCTGACGCTGGAGTTCGCGGCGGGCGTGGTGCCGGTGACCGCGCAGGGCGATGTCTGGACCTTCACCGCCCCCCACAGCGGCAAGCCGAAGACCGCGCCGGCGGGCCTGTCCGATGCCGACATCGCCAGCCTGCTCGGCCTGCGGGAACACGACCTGCTGGTGTCGCCGATGTGGGTCGACACCGGCGCCGACCAGCTGCTGGTGGCAGTGCGCGGCACCGATGCCGTGCGCCGCGCCAACCCCGACAGCGCGCGCCTGCAGATCTGGCCGCAGAGCAGCCTGGGCCGCAAGACCGTCTACGTCTTTGCTTTCGACCCGGAGCAGCCCGGCCGCGTGCTGTCGCGCTACTTCTTCACCAAGCAAGGCGGCGGCGTGGCCGAGGACCCGGGCACGGGTTCGGCCTGCGCCAACCTCGGCGGCTGGCTGCTGGCCACCGGCCACGCGCTGCCGGCCGAGTATGCGATCGACCAGGGCGAGGCCGTTGGCCGCCCCTGCCGGCTGCGCCTGAAGGCCGATGCCGAAGGCGCCATCCGCGTGGGCGGCCGCGTGCTGGAGATCGGCCGGGGTACCGTGACCGTGTAACGGCATCTGCGCTACATTGACGGTTTCGCCTCCCGCCGACCCACGCCCCGCCTGCCATGACCTCGCACGCCATCACCACGCTGGCCGAACTGGAAGCGCTCTACGCGCAACCGGCGGCCCCGTCGCTGTCCAAGGAAGTCGACTACCTGCACCCGCACTACCGCGCCTTTATCGAGGCGGCGCCCTTCTGCCTGCTGTCGACGGTGGGCGAGGACCGGGCTGAATGCTCGCCGCGCGGCGATGCGCCGGGCTTTGTGCAGGTGCTGGACGAACACACGCTGCTGCTGCCCGACCGGCGCGGCAACAACCGCATCGACAGCCTGCGCAATATCGTTGCCGATCCGCGCGTGGGGCTGCTGTTCGTGATCCCCGGCATCAACGAGACCATCCGCGTCAACGGCACCGCGCAGATCAGCGTCGACCCGGCGCTGGTCGCGCGCTGCTTGGCCGACGGCAAGGCCCCGACCACGGTGCTGGTGGTCACGGTGCAGTCAGTGTTCTTCCAGTGCGCCCGCGCGCTGATCCGCTCGCGGCTGTGGGCAGCGGATGCGCAGGTGGCGCGCCAGTCGCTGCCCAGCAACGGCGAGATCCTGGCCACGCTGAGCGACAACGCCATCGACGGCGCCGCCTACGACCGTGACCTGCCCGAGCGGCAGCGCACCACGCTCTACTAACCTAGCCGCGCGGCAGCCACTCCGGCGCGTGCGTGCCGAGCGGCTCGGACGGCAAGGTCCAGCGCGCCGGCGTTTCCGACAGATGCGCCGCATGACGCACCACCGTCAGCATGCCGAAGCCCGACGGCACGGCCTCAAGCAGGTCGGAAACGTCGTCGATCTTCTGCTCGGGCGCCTTGAGCCCGTCCGGCACGCGCCCCAGGCCGCGCAGCCACTGCCCCACCTGCGCCAGCGACACCCGCACATGCCAGCTGCCGCCCTCCACCGCGCGCCGGTGCAGCGCGGCCATCGCGCCGAAGGCCAGCAGGTAGCCCGCGGCGTGGTCCAGCACCTGCGCCGGCAACGGGCGCGGCATGTCGCCGCCGGCCGCCTGCGCTTCGGCATCATTGAAGCCGGTGGCGGTCTGCACCAGCGAATCGAAGCCGCGCTTGTGCGACCACGGCCCCACATGGCCATAGGCGCTCAGCGACACATAGACGATGCCCGGACGTGCGCGCGCCGCGGCCTCCGGCCCCACGCCCAGCTCGGCCAGGCCGCCGGGCCGGTAGCCCTGCACCATCACGTCGGCACCGTGCAGCAGCTTGTGCAGGGTGCGCTTGTCATCGGGATCGCGCAGGTCCAGCTGGCAGCTGCGCTTGCCGCGGCCGGTGTCGATCACCAGCGGCGGGATCGACGGCAGGTGCGAGGCAGTGACCAGCAGCACGTCGGCGCCATGCGCGGCCAGCGTGCGGCCCGCCACCGGGCCGGCGATGATGCGGGTGAAATCGAGCACGCGCACGCCCGACAGCGGCTGCGCATCCGCGGATGCGGGCGCCGGCAGTGGTTGCGGCGGGGCGTCGCCGATGCGCTCCAGCGTCACCGGCGGCAGGCCGCGCAAGGCGGCCGCCTGCGGATGGCGGTCCCATTCCTCGAAGCTGCGCAATGCCGCAACCACCAGGCCCGCGTCGGACGCCGCGGTCTCGAAGGCTTCGGCGTCCCGCTTTTCCAGCGCGGCCTGCACGGCCGCCTTGTCATTGGCGCAGCCGAGCAAGCGCACCACGCCGTCGCGGTGGTGCGGGAAATTGGTATGCAGGCGCACCCAGCGGCCGTCGCCGCAGCGGTAGATGCCGGCCAGCTTGTCCCACAGTTCGGGCGCGGGGCCACCATCGACGCGCAGGTAGCGTTCGCTGCGGAATTCGGTGATGGCGTGGCGCATGTCGACGCTGACGTCCTGCCAGCGGCCGGTGCGGCTGTGCCACAGTGCGGCGGCTGCCAGCGCCGCGGCGCCAAGGCTGGCCTGGGCGGCGGTGCCCACGGCAAAGCTCGACGGCAGCACCGGCTCGGCGCCGTCCAGCTTCAGGTGCGCCAGCGCCTCGGCGGGCAGGCCGGCATCACGCCACAGCGCGGCAACGACTTCAGAGGGCTCAAGCGGCACTGGCGCCGCATCGGGTTGGGCGTTCATGGGCATTCCTGCAGCGATGGACCAAAGCCGGCCACCACGGGCCGGCACGCTCCCATGCTACTCCGACACATCACTTTCGTCGCAGCCAGGCGCATCCGCGCGGACGCAAATCCGGGATAAGGGCGGAAATCCGCGGCGGCTCGCGGCGTGCGGCGGCTCCGGCACGGTAAAATCCCGTTATTGGCATTCCGCCACGCAATCTGACGACCCGGCCCCAAGCACCCAGACGCACCAGGCCGGCCAACCGGCGCCATCATGAGCCACGACAACAAGCCTACCGACAGCACCCCCGCCGCCTCCAACTTCCTGCGCAGCATCATCGACCAGGATCTCGCCGCCAGCACCTATGCCGGCCGCCAGGACAAGGCCGGCGAACCGCTGCCGACCG
The DNA here is from genome assembly GCF_000389805.1 of Cupriavidus sp. GA3-3. NCBI lineage: Bacteria > Pseudomonadati > Pseudomonadota > Betaproteobacteria > Burkholderiales > Burkholderiaceae > Cupriavidus > Cupriavidus sp. GA3-3. The sequence continues at coordinate 449,389 of NZ_KB944461.1, read as the reverse complement.
TCATCACCCGCTTCCCGCCGGAGCCCAACGGCTACCTGCATATCGGCCACGCCAAGAGCATCTGCCTGAACTTCGGGCTGGCGCGCGACTATGGCGGCCGCTGCCACCTGCGCTTTGACGACACCAACCCGGTCAAGGAAGACACTGAATACGTCGATTCGATCATCGACGCGGTGCACTGGCTGGGCTTTTCCTGGGACAGCGAGGGCAAGGACGGCACCAGACAGCCGCACCTGTACTACGCCAGCGACTACTTCGACCAGCTCTACGCCTTTGCCGAGACCCTGATCGAGCGCGGCGCCGCCTACATCGACAGCCAGACCGCCGAGCAGATCGCCGCCAGCCGCGGCAATTTCTCCGAGCCGGGCAAGCCCTCGCCCTACCGCGAGCGCAGCGTCGAAGAGAACCTGCAGCTGTTCCGCGACATGCGCGCCGGCAAGTACGCCGACGGCGAGCACGTGCTGCGCGCGAAGATCGACATGACCGCGCCCAATATCGTGATGCGCGACCCGGTGCTCTACCGCATCCGCCATGCGCATCACCACCGCACGGGCGACAAGTGGTGCATCTACCCGATGTACGACTTCACCCACTGCATCTCGGACGCGCTCGAGAACATCACGCATTCGCTGTGCACGCTGGAGTTCGAGAACAACCGCCCGCTGTACGACTGGGTGCTTGAGCACCTGCGCGACAGCGGCGTGTTTCGCGACCCGCTGCCGCACCAGTATGAGTTCGCGCGGCTGAACCTGACCTACGCCATCACCAGCAAGCGCAAGCTCAAGCAGCTGGTCGACGAGCAGCGCGTGGACGGCTGGGACGATCCGCGCATGCCCACGCTGGTGGGCGTGCGCCGGCGCGGCTACACCCCGGAATCGATCCAGCTGTTCTGCGACCGCGTGGGCGTGGCCAAGGCCGACAGCTGGATCGACATGAGCACCCTCGAAGGCGCGGTGCGCGACGACCTGGACGGCCGTGCCGCGCGCGGCGTGGCCGTGCTGGAGCCGCTCAAGCTGATCATCGACAACTACCCCGAGGGCCAGAGCGAGGAATGCTCGGCACCGGTCCACCCGAAGAAGCCGGAACTCGGCAAGCGCGTCTTTCCGCTGTCGCGCGAGCTGTGGATCGAGCGCGAGGACTTCAACGAGACTCCGCCTAAGGGCTACTTCCGCCTGTTCCCGGGCAACAAGGTGCGGCTGAAATACGGCTACGTGATCGAGTGCACCGGCGTGGACAAGGATGCCGATGGCAACGTGATCGCCGTGCACGCCAGCTACCTGCCCGAAACCAAGAGCGGCACGCCGGGCGCCGACAGCGTCAAGGTGAAGGGCGTGATCCACTGGGTCAGCGCGGCGCACGCGTACGAGGCCGAAGTGCGCCTGTACGACCGCCTGTTCAACGACCCCAACCCGGATGCCGGCGGCAAGAACTTCCTGGATGCGCTCAACCCGGATTCCAAGCAGGTGATCACCGCCTACCTGGAGCCGGGCCTGCGCGAAGCGCAGCCCGAAGACCGCTTCCAGTTCGAGCGCCATGGCTACTTCGTCGCCGACCGCAGCGATTCGCGGCCGGGCAAGCCGGTCTTCAACCGCATCGTCGGTCTGAAAGACAGCTGGGGCAAGTGATGGCCAAACCTGGCAAGGCAGCCGTGCAAACCATCACCTTCCCGCTCGAGGGCGAGTTCATCGCGCTCAATGACCTACTCAAGCTGGCGGGCGTGTGCGACAGCGGCGGCGCCGGCAAGGCGCTGGTCGCCGCCGGCGAAGTCTCGGTGGACGGCGCGCCTGAATCGCGCAAGACTGCCAAGATCCGCGCCGGGCAGGTGGTGGGCCTGGCGGGCATCGAGATCCGCGTGGTCGCCGCCTGACCGCGCGGGGCGGGCCGGCGGCGCCAGTGACGGCGGCGCCGGCATTGCAACCGAAAGGACTGGACTATGCCGATCGCTTTCTGGTGCGTGCTGCTGGCCGGCATCCTGCCGCTGGCGACGGTGGCCATCGCCAAGGCCAGCGGGCCTGGCTATGACAACCATGACCCGCGCGGCTGGCTGGAGCAGCAGTCCGGCCGCGCGCGCCGCGCCGACATGGCGCACCGCAACCACTTCGAGGCCTTCCCCTTCTTTGCCGCCGCCGTGCTGGCCGCCAGCCACCTGCAGGCGCCGCAGGCCCGCATCGACGAGCTGGCCGTGGTCTTCATCGTGGCCCGCCTGCTCTACACCGTGTGCTACGTGACCGACCGCGCCACGCTGCGCACGCTGTGCTGGACCATCGGCTACCTGTCGGTGGTGGGCATGTTCCTGCTGCCCGTGTTCGTCCACTGAACGCCGACTGAGCCATGGCCGCACGCGCGCTGGCACTCGCTGCCGCCCTGGGCATCACCGCTGCGCAGGCGGCGCCGCTTGAGTACACCATCGATCCGGCGCACACCACCGTCTATTTTTCCGCCAGCCATTTCGAGCGCAGTTCGGTGCGCGGGCGCTTTGGCAAGATCGACGGGCGCCTCATATATGACGCGGACAGCGGCGCCGGCGCACTCGACGTGACCGTGGACCTGGCCTCGGTCGATACCGGCAACCGCACCCTGGACGGCGTGCTGCGCTCGGCACAATTCTTCGATACTGCCCAGCACCCGGTGGCGCGGCTGCGCGCGGACCGCTTCTTGATGGAAGGCCGCCGGCTGGCGGCGGTGGAAGGCGAGCTGACGCTGCACGGCGTCACGCAGCCGCTGCGCCTGCAGGCCGAGCGTTTCCGCTGCGGCGAGGTCACCCTGTTCGGCGTGAGCCGGCAGGTCTGCGGCGGTGACTTCCGCGCCGAGGTGCCGCGCAGTGCCTTTGGCATGACCCGCTTCCTGCCCGAGGTAGGCGACACCGTGACGCTGCAAGTGGCGGTCGAGGCATCGCCCGCGGGCAGCACCCCACGGTAACCGTATTCGTCACCTCCGGCGCAAATTTCTCTTGTAGAATCAGCGCTTTGCCCAATTCCCGCCACGCTCGCCTGCGTGTGCCTGATGGGGGCGCGCGAGACCAAGACCATGTTCGACATCCATTCCGGCGACATCGTGGCCGCCGCACTGGCAGCTGCCGGTGCCTGCCTGGCCTGCAGCATTCCGGGCGACTTCCTGCGCCGCTTCCCGCTGTGGGCAGTGCAAACCTACGGCCGCGGCGCGCTGCTGATGCCGTTCCTGGCGATGATGGTCGGCACCTGGCTGTTCCGCCTCGGGGTGGCCGGCCAGATCGACTCCACCGCCGGGCAGGCGCTGATCGTTGCCGCCGGCTTCCTGAGCACGCTGCTGCTGTCGGCGTTGCTGCGCTTCTACCTCAAGGAATACCGCAAGCGCTGAGCCACTGCGCGAGTATGCCGGGCCCGCAGGCGGTGTCCGGCAAATGGCGTATGATGCGGCCTTTTGCGTCTCCCGCACCCCAGCCGGGGCGCCTGCCGCTCACTTCACCTCATGGCGCTCAAATCCACCATCTTCAAAGCTGACCTGTCGGTCTCCGACATGGACCGGCCCTACTACGGCAGCCACAGCCTGACCATCGCCCAGCACCCGTCCGAGAATGACGCGCGCATGATGGTGCGCCTGCTGGCCTTTGCCTGCGAAGCCACCGAAACGCTGGCCTTCACGCGCGGCCTGGACGAACCCGACGAACCCGACCTGTGGGACAAGCGCCTGACCGGCGACATCGCCCACTGGGTCGAACTGGGCCAGCCCGACGAAGCGCGCCTGAAGCGCGCCGCGGCGCGCGCCGAGCGCGTGACCGTCTATACCTACAACGCCGCCAGCGCGCGCGAATGGTGGAAGGGCATGGCGGGCAAGGCCGGCAAGCTGCGCAACGTCACCGTCTACAATGTCCCGGCGGAAGCGGTCGAAGCCCTGGCTGCGCTGGCGCAGCGCGCCATGCGCCTGTCGGTGACGATCCAGGACGGCGACATCTGGGTGGCCGACGACGACCGCAATGTGCAACTGACGCTGGATGTGCTCCAGCGCGCCCAAGCCTGAACGCAGCCGCGCTGCGTTCTCCTCTCACCACGTCTGTTCCCATCGGAAGGAAATACGCCATGCAAACCACGCCCTCTGGCCTGCAATACGAAGACACCACCGTCGGCGCCGGCGCCGAAGCCACCGCCGGCAAGCACGTCACCGTGCACTACACCGGCTGGCTGTACGAGAACGGCCAGGCTGGCCGCAAGTTCGATTCGAGCAAGGACCGCAACGACCCGTTCGTGTTCCCGCTGGGTGCCGGCCATGTGATCCGCGGCTGGGACGAAGGCGTGCAGGGCATGAAGGTGGGCGGCGTGCGCCGGCTGGTGATCCCGGCCGACCTCGGCTACGGTGCCCGCGGCGCCGGCGGCGTGATCCCGCCGAACGCTACCCTGCTGTTTGAAGTGGAACTGCTGGCGGTCTAAGCCGGCAGCAAGGTTGTCGCGCCTGCACAGGCAGGGGCGACAACCGCGGCAACTACCCGTCTTGCTGGCGCGCCCGCGCCTCAGAACCCGATCGCGGCGTTGCCGACATCGACGCGGACCTTGTCCCGGTCCAGCAGCCGCGCCGCATGGCGGGCATAGTCCTGCGCCCAGGCAGGATCGCCGGAGAAGCGCGCCTCTCCGGAAAACTTGGCGACATTCAGGATCTTGTCGATCACCAGCACCTTGCCGACCGGGCTCGACGCCTGACAGCCCAGCTCGCTGTATTCCCGGTCGAACCAGCGCCACGCGGCGTCCTCGGTGACCGCGGCCAGCTCGTCCGTGCCGATCGTGAAGTCATATTCCTTGCCACTGCCGAACACCACCGTAAGCGTGCGTGCCATCGCGGGTTCCCCCTGTGAATTGAGGCCACCATTGTAAGGACATGGCAGCCGCGCCGGCCAGCAATTCACGTGCACCTGATCGCGGACAAAGGTGCGGCAGCACCCGTCCGCGGCGAGTGACAGAGGCGGCACGCCGCGCCAAACGTTGTCAGGCGCCCACACCCGTGCCGGTTGCTCAGGCAATTCTGAGAAAAACTGGCACTTATGTCATTTCCCCCACCTTCCCGTGGCGCCGCTTTGATTTATGCTTCCACCATGGCCATCACGCGACAGGACCTCGAATCCGACCGTCTGCGCACCTCGCTGTGCAGTACTCCGGTCGCGTCCTCGCTGCTGCCGGAAGCCGTGCTCGAGCAGTCCCTTTCCGACACGCTGGCGCGCCGCCCGGAAGATCCCGCGCTTGGCGGCGATGTCTGGCTGTTCGGCTATGGTTCGCTGATCTGGAACCCGATGGTGGTGCACACCGAGCGCCAGCGCGCCACCGTGCACGGCTACCACCGCGGCTTCTACCTCTATTCCCGCATCAACCGGGGCACCTGGGACAACCCGGGCCTGGTACTGGGCCTGGACCGGGGCGGCTGCTGCCACGGCATGGTGTTCCGCATCCCCAGCCATGTGGTCGAGCAGGAATTCCGCGTGCTGTGGCGCCGCGAGATGCTGACCGGGGCCTACCATCCGCGCTGGCTGCGCATCCGCACCGGGGATGCCAGCGCGCCTGAGCAGCGTGCCCTCGCCTTCGTCATGAACCGCTCGCACGAGGCCTACGCCGGCCGGCTGCCGGATCCCAGCGTGGTCGAGCGCCTGCGCCACGCTGCCGGACTGTACGGCCCCGCGCGCGAATACCTGCAGCAGACCTTGCTGGGCCTGGCCACCAACGGCGTCGACGATCCCTACCTGGGCAGGCTCTGGCGCCAGCTGCAGGCCAACGATGCCGCCGACGCCGAGCGCGCTGCGCACGCCGCCCGCGACGACGCAGCGCCCCTGCCGGCCAGCCCCCACGAAACCGTCTGAGCCAAGGAGCTGCCGCCATGACGCGCCCCGCCGCCCGCACCCGCAGACAGGCACTCAACGAGCTGCTGGGCCTGATGGGATTGCTGATGGGGGGCGGCCTGCTGGCGGCCCAGGGCGGGCAAACCCTGGCGGCACGGCCCGCCGGCGGCGCGGCCAGCCAGCCCGCCGCCCGAGCGCCGCGCAGCGCGGCCATGCAGCCGCCGCCACGCCGCGACACCATCGGCACGCTCGACCGCAACCTGATCACCGCCGCCAGCGCCGGCGACCAGGACCTGGTGGCGCGCCTGCTGGCCGCCGGCGCCTCGGCGCGCGCGGCCGACGAGCGCGGGCGCAGCGCCCTGCTGGCGGCGGTGCAGAACCGGCACACCGAAGTCGCGCGCACGCTGCTGCTGGCCGGCGCCGATGTGAACCTGAAGGACACCGAGGCCAACAGCCCCTTCCTGCTGGCAGCCGCCACCGGCCAGGCCGACATGGTGCGCCTGGCGCTGGCGCACGGCGCCGACCTGGCCAGCACCGACCGCTATGACGGCACCGCGCTGATCGCCGCCAGCCAGCACGGCCATGTCGAGGTGGTGAAGCTGCTGCTGAAGGCCGGCGTTGCCGTGGACCATGTCAACGACCTCGGCTGGACCGCGCTGCTGGAAGCGGTGATCCTGGGCGATGGCAGCACCCGCTACGAGGAAACGGTGCAACTGCTGCTGGATGCGGGCGCTGACGCCAACCTCGCCGACCGCGAAGGCGTGAGCCCCACGCGCCATGCGCGCGAGCGGGGCTACAAGACGATGGTGAAGATGCTGATGCGGGTGCGGGGGCATTGAGGGCCGGCACCGCGTAAATAAAAAAAGCTGGTCGGGCGACCAGCCTTTTTCATTGGCTACCCGGCTGCCTCAGGCCGCGGGCCTCTCCTCTGCGCCGGTGTTGCGCGCATTCTCGCATTCCTGCAGATGGCGCCACATCACCTTGCCGGTGCCCGACTTCGGCAGCGCCTCAACGAACTCCACCACGCGCGGGTACTTGTAGGCGGCCATGTTCTCCTTGGCCCATTCGATGATCTGCTCCGGCGTGGTCTTGCCTTTGGCATGGGCGCGCAGCACCACCACCGCCTTGACGGTCTCGCCGCGGTACGGGTCGCGCGTGCCGATGATGCAGGCCTCCTGCACGTCCGGATGCTTGTACAGCAGGTTCTCCACCTCGGCCGGCCACACCTTGAAGCCCGACGCATTGATCATGCGCTTGAGGCGGTCGGTGATGAAGAAGTAGCCCTCTTCGTCCATGCGGCCCAGGTCGCCGGTGCGGAAGAAGGCCTTGCCCTCGAACTCGATAAAGGCGTCGCGGGTGGCGTCTTCCTTGCCCCAGTAGCCCTTGAACACCTGCGGGCCGCTGACGATGATCTCGCCGATCTCGTTGGGCGGCAGTTCCTTGAGCGTGACCGGGTCGACCACGCGCGCGTCGGTGTTGAAGGTCGGCACGCCCAGGCACTGCAGCTTGGGCCGGTCCGACGGGTTGCTGTGCGTCGGCGCCATGGTCTCGGACAGGCCGTAGCCTTCCAGGTAGTTCAGCCCGAACTGCTCGCGCAGGCGCTCGGCCACGGCCTGCGGCATGGCCGCGCCGCCGCCGCCGATATAGCGCAGGCTGGCCAGGTCGAACTGGGCCAGGTTGGGGCTGGCCAGGAAGTCGATCACCATGGTCGGGATATTGGTCCAGTGCGTGACCTGGTAGCGCGAGATCAGGCGGCCGGCCACCTCGCGGTCCCAGCGCGGCAGCATCACCACGGTGGCGCCGCTGTAGATCGGGCCGTTCATGCCGTACTGCATGCCGGTGACGTGGAACAGCGGCAGCACCGACAGGATCACCGATTCGGCGCCCGAGCCCGACCAGGTTGAGCCGCCGACGATGTTGTGCATCACCGAGCGGTGCGTATGGATGCAGCCCTTGGGGAAGCCGGTGGTGCCCGAGGTGTAGGGCATCACCGCCATGTCGTCCGGGCCGGCGGTGTGCGGGCCAGGCTGCAGGCCGGCACCCAGTGCCTCGGGCCACGCGGTGGCGCCCGCGGGCAGCGGATGCGGCGTGGTCAGCCAGGCCGGCGGCGCGTCTTCCGGATGTTCGTGCGTGGGCGGCAGCGCGTCGGCATACTGGGTCACCAGCATATGCTCCAGGCGCTCGGCCGGCGCCAGCTCCGCCTGCGCCTGCTCGACCCCGGCGGCCAGGTCGGCGGTGAAGATCGCCACGCGCGCCTGCGCGTCGGTCACGTAATGCTTGAATTCCTCGGCACGGTTCATCGGGTTGACCGGCACCACCACCGCGTCGGCGCGCAGGATGGCGTAGTAGCTGACGATGAACTGCGGGCAGTTCTGCATGTACAGCAGCACCCGGTCGCCCTTCTTCACGCCCGCCTTCTGCTGCAGCCAGCCGGCCAGGGCGGTGGCCTGCGCCTCCAGCTCACGGAAGGTGATGGCATTGCCGAAGTAGCGGATCGCGGCCTTGTCGGCATAGCGGAGCGCCGAGACTTCCAGGTTGGCCCAGAGCGAGGTCTCCGGCAGCACGATGGCGGTCGGCAGGCGCTTCGGCCAGAACTGGAAATGCGGGCGAGCTGGGGTCTGCATGCAAGGTCTCCTGTGCGGTCTCGCGGACCGGGGCTTTTGGTATGATCAAGGACTATAACCGAACGATCGTTCTATTTTCAACCGCAGACTTTCCCGAACCCTGCGGGCACGGTATTGGCACAGGGCGTTGCATTCGGCGCCTTCGCCCTCACAATAGGGGTATAGATTGCCTTGCCCCTTCGGGCGGCCCGCCCGGGCTGGCCGCTCCCGCCTCTCCCCGATCCAGGATTTCCCATGAGCGACGTGACCCTGCAGAATTTCGAAACCGAAGTGATCGAGGCCTCGCGCCAGGCGCCCGTGCTGGTCGACTTCTGGGCGCCGTGGTGCGGCCCCTGCCGCACGCTGGGCCCGATGCTGGAACGGCTGGAATCCGAGGCCGGCGGCCAGTGGAAGCTGGTCAAGGTCAATGTCGACGAGAACCAGGACCTGGCCGCGCACTTCGGCGTGCGCAGCATCCCGCATGTGGTGGCGATTGCCGACGGCCAGGCGGTGGACCAGTTCATCGGCGTGCTGCCCGAGTCCGGCCTGCGTGAATTCCTCGGGCGGCTGATGCCCAGGCCCGCGCAGACGGCCCTGCATGACGCGCTGCAACTGGCCGCCGAGGGCGACCGGGCCGGCGCCGAGGCGAAGTTCGACGAAGCCATTGCGCTCGACCCCGAGACCGACGCCGCCCGGCTGGCCTATATCGGTTTCCTGCTGGACGGCAATGCCATCGCCGAGGCCAGGTCGCAGTTCGAGGCCCTGTCGCCGCAGGCCGCGCAGCAGGACGCCCATGCCGCGCTGCGCATGCGCATGGATGCGATGGAGGGCCTGTCCGGCCTGCCGGACGAGCCCACCCTGAGCGCGCGCATTGCCGCCGACCCGCGCGACCTGGCGGCGCGGCGGGACCTGGCCAGGCTGCTGATCGCGCGCCAGCAGTACGAGCCGGCGCTGGAGCAGTTGCTGGAAATCGTGCGCACCGATCGCACTTTCGAGGACGATATCGGCCGCAAGACCATGCTGTCGGTGTTCGAGATGCTGGCCGACCGGCCCGACGTGGTGTCGCACTGGCGCCGCCAGCTGAGCACGGCGCTGAACTGAACGGCCGGGCCGCGGGCCCCGGCGCGGTAAACTGGCGGACTCAGTTCCGCCATTTTTCCTGCCATCCGCCATGCCAGCGCCCCGCCTGATCGACTTCAAGACCGAGCCCGCCCCCAGCCACGACCGCCCGCGCCCGGACCGGCTGGTGTCAGGCAACCCCGACCGCACCACCTGGACGCACTACAGCGCGCAGCACGGCGATTTCGACTGCGGTATCTGGGCATGCGAGCCCGGGGCCTGGCGCATCGCCTTTCCGGCCGGCAAGGAAGAGTTCTTCCATGTCATCAGCGGCCGCATCCGCATCAGCGACGATGCCGGCCAGGCCAGCGACTTCGGCCCCGGCGACGCCTGCGTGATCCCGGCCGGCTTTACCGGGCTGTTCGAGGTGCTGGCACCGGTGCGCAAGTATTTCGTGGTGATCGACCGCGACTCCGCCCACCCGGCCTGACTGCGCTCATGCCGCCGTGACCGGGCCTTCGACCAGCGTGAAGCCGTGCTCGCGCATATGCTCCACCATCATCGCGTCCATCGACTTGACGTGATGGTCGAACCAGCCCGAAAGCTCGGCCACCAGGCGGCGGCCAAGCTGGAACTCGGCATCGGTGTGCACCTTGTCGCGCACCGCGGCGGCCACGGCCAGCACCTGCTGGTGCTCGCCCGCGTGGCAATGGCGCGGGCCGAAGCCCATCGCCTCCATCCACTGCTCTTCCTGTGCGAAATGATGGCGGGTATGGTCGATCCATTCGTCCATCGCCGCCAGGAAGCCGGCATCGTCGGCGCCGGCCACCGCGGCCAGCAGCTGCACGAACTCGGCATGGGTGGCGTCCGTGACCGGTTCGCCCAGATGGAGGTGGTCCGGCAGGCCGGCGGAGGAAAGCTGGTCTTTGGCGTCCATGGATCGACGGCAATCGTGGGAGAAAACGGCAAGGATACCGAATCGGCGCGGCCCGGGCCTGATCTGGCGCAAGCCCAGGGGGTATGCTGTGGGCGATGCGCCCTGTCCGCTACACCAAACCCTCATGCCAAGACTGATCTTCTTCTGCGGCCATGCCGGCACCGGCAAGACCACCCTCGCCCACCGCCTGATCGGCCCGCTGATGCAGGCCACCGGCGAGCCTTTCTGCCTGCTCGACAAAGACACCCTGTACGGCCGCTACAGCGCCGCGGCCATGGCCGCGATCACCGGCGACCCCAATGACCGCGACAGCCCGGCCTACCTGAACAACCTGCGCGACCCGGAATACCAGGGCCTGCTCGACACCGCGCGCGAGAACCTGGCGCTGGGCATCAGCGTGATCGTGATCGGCCCGCTGTCGCGCGAGGTCAAGGCCCACCTGCTGCATGACCCCGGCTGGCTGCACGTGCCCGCCGGCACGACGGTGCGCACGGTCTGGGTCCATCTGCCTGAAGACGAGGCCCATGCGCGCATCATCCGGCGCGGCAATCCCAACGACGCCTACAAGCTGGGCCACTGGGAAGCCTACCGCACCCGGCGCTTCATGCCGGCGCCCGCGGATTATCCGGAGCTGATCTTCTTCGACAACCTTGCACCCGGCGACGCCGAGATCGACGGGCTGCTGCGCGCGCTGAGCGCCTGAGCGGCCCGGGCGGCTTCAGCCGCGCGCGATCGCGCCGATCACCGCCGACGCCGCGACAAAGCCGAACACCGCCGTCACCGCCACCGACGAGCCAAAGCCCGCGCAGGCCAGCCCCTGCGGGCCGCGCATGGCCGGCTGGCCCGGCTGCAGGTCCAGCGGCGGCGCCTCGTCGATCTCGCAGGCCTGCTGCTCGGGCTCGGGATATTGCAGCGGCTCGTCCGAATAGACCGCGGCGATGCCGAACTTCTTCTTCGGGTCGCGCGTAAAGCCCCATTGCTTGCGCAGGCCGGCGCGCACCTTGGACAGCAGCGGGTCCTGGATCGTACGCGCCAGGTCGTCGATGCGCACGCGCGTGGGGTCGAGCTGGCCGCCCGCGCCGCCGCAGGTGATCACCCGCACGCCCTGGCGCCGGGCCCAGCCGAGCATCCCAGTCTTGACGCGCACCGCGTCGATGGCGTCGATGACGTAGTCATAGCCGGCGCCGAGCAGCTCGGGCACATTGTCCGGCGTGACGAAATCATCGACCTGCGTTACCCGGCAGCGCGGGTTGATGGCCACGATGCGCTCGGCCATGGCCTCGACCTTGGCGCGCCCGTAGGCATCGCCCAGCGCATGGATCTGGCGGTTGGTGTTGGACAGCGCGATATGGTCCAGGTCGATCAGCGTGATGCGCCCGACCGCATTGCGCGCCAGTGCCTCGGCCGCCCAGCTGCCGACGCCGCCAATGCCGACCACGCACACGCTGGCCGCCTCCAGGCGGGCCAGGCCGGCGGCGCCGTAGAGCCTTGCCACGCCGCCGAAGCGGCGGTGGTAGTCATCCTCGGCCGGGCTTTCGTGGGTCAGCGGCTCGGGCAGGCCGGCCAGGTCGTGTGCGGCATCGTTCATGCTGGAGGTATCGGGTCGATGGAGTGCGGCAGGGTCGGCGCTTGGCTGCGCGGGGCAAGAATCCGGCATTTTCCGGCGGCGATGTCAGCCAATCCCCGACAAAGACAGGAAGCGCGCAACTATACAATAGACGTGCAGTGGTCCGTTCGCCGCCCCGCGCTGGCTTGGGCGGCCCCGGCCCTGCCCCCCGCCAGACAGGAGAGCCCGCCTCATGCCCGTGCGCCGCAAGGTTGTTCTGTGGAGTGTGCTGACACCCATCGCGCTGATCGCGCTGCTGGTGGTCGTGATCCTGACCTTCGACTGGAACCGCCTCAAGCCCTGGCTCAATGACCGCGTCACCGAGGCCATCGGCCGCCCCTTTGCCATCAACGGCGACCTGACCGTGACCTGGCGCCGCGGTGAGGGCGAGAAAGGCTGGCATACGCTGGTGCCGTGGCCGCGGCTGTCGGCGCGCGACATCACCATCGCCAATACCGACTGGGCCAAACAGCCCAACCTGGCAACCGTGCGCGAGCTGATCTTCGTGCTGCGTCCGATACCGCTGCTGGCGCACCAGATCGCGGTGCCGACCATTGTCGTCGACAGCCCGGCGGTGTGGCTGGAGCGCCTGCCGGACGCCCGCAACAACTGGACCCTCGAGTTCGGCCCCAAGAAGGGCCCGTCCGAATGGGAGCTGCATATCGGCGAGGTGGTGCTGGCGCGCGGCAACCTGGCGCTGGCCGACCAGCTCAAGAAGATCGAGCTGCAGGCGGAGCTCGACACCATCGGCGGCAGCCCGCTCTATGACAAGGCCCGCGACGGCGCGCTGGTCGCGCCCGAGGCCTCCGCGGTGCCGCCAGGGCCCCCGGCCAGTGCACCCGGCGCGGCCAGGGCAGCCTCCGCGCCAGCGGCTTCGGCGCCGGGCGTTTCCGCCCCGCCGGCCACGGCCAAGGGCCCCGACGACCGCTACGGCGTGCGCTGGAAAGCCACCGGCCGCTACAACGAGGCCACCATCAACGCCAGCGGCAAGGCCGGCACGGTGCTGAGCCTGCGCAACGCCGACGTGCCCTTCCCGATCCTGGCCGATGTGCGGGTTGGCACCACCCGCGCCGTGATCGAAGGCACCGTGACCAACCCGGCCCACCTGGCCGCGCTGGACGTGCACCTGACCCTGAGCGGCGACAGCATGGCCAGGCTCTATGCGCTGACCGGCGTGGTGCTGCCGTCCACGCCCCCGTACCAGACCCGCGGCCGGCTGATGGCGACGCTGCGCAAGCAGGGCTCGATCTACGAGTACCAGAAGTTCACCGGCCGCGTCGGCGGCAGCGACCTGTCCGGCACGCTGACCTTTACCAAGCGCGAGCCGCGCCCGCTGCTGGCCGGCAATCTGGTGTCCAACCAGCTGCGCTTTGTCGACCTGGCGCCGCTGATCGGCGCCGATGCCAAGCCCGGACGCCCCGCCAAGGACAGCCCGGTGGCCCAGCCGGCCGACAAGGCGCTGCCGGTGGCGCCATTCCGCACCGAGCGCTGGGACGAGATCGACGCCGACGTGCGCTTTGCCGGCAAGCGCATCATCCGCGATGCCGACCTGCCGATCACCGACCTGGTCACGCACCTGAAGCTGCAGGACGGCGTGCTGCTGCTGGACCCGCTGAATTTCGGCGTGGCCGGCGGCAACCTGGTGTCGACCATGCGCCTGGACGGCAAGCGCGAGCCGATGGGGGCCACGATCGACATGACCGCGCGGCACATGAAGCTCAAGCAGCTGTTCCCCACCTTTGACCTGATGCGCACCAGCATCGGCGAACTCAACGGCAGCGCGAAGCTCTCGGCCACCGGCAATTCAGTGGCGGCACTGATGGCGTCTTCCAACGGCGAAGCCAAGCTGCTGGTCGAGAACGGCACGGTCAGCAAGTTCCTGCTTGAAGCGATGGGGCTGAACGTGGGCAGCGTGGTGATCCGCAAGCTGTTCGGCGACAGGCCGGTGCGGATCAACTGCGGCGTCAGCGACTTTGCCTTCACCGACGGCATCGCGCGGGCGCGCACCTTTGTGCTGGATACGGAAGATGCGGTGGTCGAAACCACCGGCGGCATCGACCTGCGCAATGAAAGGCTGGCGCTGACCATCCACCCGGACTCCAAGGGCCTGCGCGTGTTCTCGCTGCGCTCGCCACTGTACGTGGGCGGCACCATGAAGAAGCCGTCCGTCAGCCCCGATATCGGGGTGCTGGCGCTGCGCGCCGGCGGCGCGCTGTCGCTGGCGCTGCTGGCACCGGTGGCGACTGCGGTGCTGCCGCTGGTGGACCTGTCCCCGGACGGCGAAGACAACCTGTGCGCAACGCTGCTGGCCGACCTGCGCAAACGCCCGGTCGCGCCGCCGCCGGGCAAGACCTACAAGGATCCCAGGACCGGCAAGACCGCCGGCATGACCGCCGGCAGGCCGATCCCGAAGGAAACGCCGGGGACCGCCGCGCAGGCTGACGCCCAGACCCGCCAGCCGGCACGCGCCAGCGAGCGCGAGGAGCGCAAGCCGGCGCCGGCACCGGCGCGCCCGGACAACGATCCCCTGTACAAGGGCGGTTGAGGCGCGTGCAAACCATGGCGCGTCGCCTGGCGGCCACATGTCCGCCCTTGTCTGAAGCAAAATCGCAACACTTTGCCCCGCTGCGACATCCTGCCGCACACAGCCGTTGTACCGCGCCCACGCCGGGCGCATAATTAAACGGCCATTTACAAGAAGTTTAAGCATGGCAAGCATCGGGTGCGGTGCGGGTTCGCCCGCTGCATCCTTCTGAAGGCGCGGCTGCGGCCGCCCTTTGTTTCCTCTTTATTTTCCCGCCTCGGCACGGCCGCCGGCCGCCACGAGCGCGGCCACCGCGAGCCCCCGTTCCCATGTCGCTGCCGCACACCGCCGTCCCGCCGATCACCTGGCTGATCGCGCTGACGGTGTGCAACCACGTGGCCTTCAATGCCAGCCGCGTGGTGGTGTCGCTGTTCGCGATTTCCCTCAAAGCCTCCACCATCACACTCGGCGTGCTGATGTCGCTGTATGCGGTGCTGCCGATGCTGCTGGCAATCCGCGCCGGCAAGCGCATCGACAAGATCGGGCCGCGCAAGCCGATGACCGCGGGCTCGCTGATGGTGGTGGCGGGCACGCTGCTGCCGGCGCTCTGGCACGACCTCGGCGCGCTGTACCTGTCATGCGCGCTGATCGGCGTGGGCTTCATGCTGGTCCAGGTGGCGATGCAGCTGCTGATCGGCCAGGTCTCCACCAACGAGACCCGGCTGCGCAACTACACCTGGCATGCGCTGGGGCTGTCGGTGTCCGGCACGCTCGGGCCGGTGGCGATGGGCTACGTGATCGAGCATGCGGGCTTCCGTCCCGCCTTCATGGTGCTGGTGGCGGTGGCGCTGGTCGGCCAGGCCGGCCTGCAATGGCTGCGTCCGCGCCTGCCGGCGCAAGGCGGCAATGCCGGGCGCATCGCCATCGAGGACGGCAGCCGCCACTCCACGCTGGACCTGCTGCAGCATGCCGAGCTGCGCGCGGTCTTTATCGCCAGTGCGGTGCTGTCCGCCGCATGGGACCTGCACGCCTTCCTGATCCCGATCCAGGGCTCGCGCATCGGCCTGTCGCCGTCGTCGATCGGCTGGGTGCTGGGCGCTTTCGCGATTGCCACCTTTGCCATCCGCGTGGCCATGCCGGCGGTGTCGCGCCGGCTCTCGGAGTGGAAAATCATCCGCAGCGCGCTGCTGGTGGGAGCGCTGGCCTACCTGGCCTACCCCCTGGTCACGCAGTTCTGGCTGATGTGCGGGCTGGCCTTCGTGCTGGGCCTGGCGCTGGGCAGCGCCCAGCCCAATGTCATGAATATCCTGCACACGGCGTCGCCGCACGGCCGCGCCGGCGAGGCACTGGGCCTGCGCTCGGCGGTGCTCAATACCAGCCAGGTGGTGTGGCCGCTCACGTTTGGCGTGGTCGGCACGGCGCTGGGCATGCTGCCGATCTTCCTGTCGATGGCGGGCGCGATGGGCGCGGCCGGCTACTACTCGCGGCGCCAGGGGCGCAAGGTGCTGCCACCGCCGGTTTAGCCGCCGCGGCAGGTGGCGCTGCCGATACGTTTGTCGCCACGCAAATGCGATCCCCGATGCATTCGCTATACTCGAATCAGCCGGACCTGCGGCCCCCGCCCCCGGGCGCACCGCGCATCCCGACCGATATCCTGATGATTGCGACATGACTCAACTTGCCGACCTTCGCCGTAGCTATGTGCTGGGCTCTCTGTCCGAAACCGACGTAGCGCCCGACCCGATGAGCCAGTTCAAACGCTGGTTCGACGAGGCGGTCACGGCCAAGCTGCCCGAACCCAATGCCATGACCCTGGCCACGGTCGACGCCGACGGCCAGCCGTCCGCGCGCATCGTGCTGCTCAAGGGCATCGACGACCGCGGCTTCACCTTCTTCACCAACTATGAAAGCCGCAAGGGCCTGGACCTGGCGGCAAACCCGCGCGCGGCGCTGCTGTTCCACTGGGTGCAGCTGGAGCGCCAGGTACGCGTCGAAGGGCGCGTCGAGAAAGTCTCGGACGACGAGAGCGACGCCTATTTCGCCACGCGCCCGCTGGGCTCGCGCGTGGGCGCCTGGGCCTCTGCGCAAAGCCGCGAGGTGCCCGGCCGCGACGTGCTGGAGCAGCGCGAGCAGGAATACCGCAGCAAGTTCGGCGAAAACCCGCCGCGCCCGCCGCACTGGGGCGGCTACCGCCTGGTGCCGACCGCGCTGGAGTTCTGGCAGGGCCGCCCGTCGCGGCTGCACGACCGCATTGCCTTCCGCCTGCAACCCGGCGGCGACTGGCAGATCGTGCGGCTGTCGCCCTGAAACGGTTGGCACGCGCCTGAACATGCGCCAACTACGCCGAACGGGTCGGTAGTGGGGTCTTCTGGGCGGTGCGCTGCACAAGCTGCGGAATTGGACTAAAGTGAGACCGGCGTCGCTTGGTTACTCTTTTCTTGCAGCGCTCGATACGGATTGGGCAAGGTTCCAGCTCAGTACCAACCTTGCCTGATGCGTCGGCCGCAGCGTGTGCCGCAACCATCGGGAGGTAAAGCGCATGTTTTTCAAGCAAGCCCTGGAAAAGCAACTCGACAACTGGATCGCCGACCTGCGAGAGAATGCCAATCTGCCGGTCAGCTTGCGGCTGTGGAATGGCATCGAATACCCGCTCGGGCACTTCGACAAGCCGGCTGTCACGCTGACCGTACGCGAAGCCGCGGCCCTGCCGCTGCTGCTGACGCCGAGCCTGGACAACCTGGGCGAAGCGTATGTGCAGGAGAAAATCGACTTCGAGGGCAGGCTGACGGACATCATCAAGGTCGCCTACGGCTTCTCGGCCGCGGCCACGCACCGCGCCGGCGGCGCGCTGTTCAAGGCGGCGCAGCACTTCGCGCATACCAAGCAGGAAGACAAGAACTCGATCCAGTACCACTACGACGTCTCCAACGACTTCTACCAGCTCTGGCTCGATCCCAACATGGTCTACTCCTGCGCCTACTTCGAGCACGGCGACGAAGACCTGGCCACGGCGCAAATCAAGAAGATCGACCACATCCTGACCAAGATCCGGCTGCAGCCTGACCAGACGCTGCTGGACATCGGCTGCGGCTGGGGCGCGCTGGTGCTGCGCGCCGCGCAGAAGTTCGGTGCGCGCTGCGTGGGCATCACGCTGTCGCAAAACCAGTTCGACCTGGCCACCGAACGTGTCAGGGCCGCGGGCCTGTCCGACCGCATCGAGATCCGGCTGCAGGACTACCGCGACACCGCCGGCACCTTCGACCGCATCACCAGCGTCGGCATGTTCGAGCATGTGGGCAAGGACAACCTGCCCGGCTACTTCAGCCGCATCCGCGAACTGCTGGCCGACGACGGCTATGTGATGAACCACGGCATCACCTCGCCCGACCCCGACAACGGCGCGACGCCGATGGACGGCGCCGAGTTCATGGACCGCTATGTGTTCCCGCAGGGCGAGCTGCCGCATATCGGGCTGGTGCTGCGCACGCTGCAGCAAGGCGGCCTGGAAGCCTTCGACGTCGAACTGCTGCGCCGCCACTACGCGCAGACGCTGCACTACTGGGCCGACAACTTCGAGGCCCGCGGCGACACCATCCGCAGCCTGGTCGGCGAGAAGAAATACCGCATCTGGCGGGTCTACCTGGCCGGCTGCGCACATGCCTTCGAGACCGAGAAGATGTCGATCTACCAGGTGCTCTGCCACAAGGCCGGGCTGCCGGCCGATACCCTGCCGTGGTCGCGCCGCTATATCTACGACCAACCCATTGGCCGCAACGACTGAAGGCAACGCCGGCGATTGACTGAAGACCTCTTTGGCGGGCTGCTCCAGCCCGCCCCACCTGCCCCTGCGGAGCCGCCCGCCGCCCCCTCCGGCAAACCTGCGCGTGGCAAGAGCGTGCAACCCGCACAGGCGGACGAAACCCTGTGCGCGCTCGCCGCGCAGCTGCCATCGAACCTGTACTTCGGCACATCCTCCTGGGCCTACCCCGGCTGGAACGGGCTGGTCTATGACGGCGAGTACGGCGACAGCCTGCTGTCACGCAAGGGCCTGGCCGCATATTCGCGCCATCCGCTGCTGCGTGCCGCCGGCATCGACCGCGGCTTCTACGGGCCGATCCCGCTGGCGGACTACCTGTCCTATGCCGCGCAGGTCCCCGACGGCTTCCGCTTCCTGGTCAAGGCGCCCGCCAGCGTCTGCGATGCCTGGCTGCGCGGCTCCGACGGCGCCGGCCGGCTGGCCAACGCTGCCTTCCTCGATGCCAAGATCGCGGTGCGCGACTTCATTGTGCCCGCCACCAGCGGGCTGGGCAGCAAATGCGGGCCGCTGCTGTTCCAGCTGTCGCCGATGGGTCCGCTGGCCGACAGCGCCGTGTTCCTGGAGCGGCTCGATGCCTTCCTGGGCGCGCTGCCGGCACTCGATCCGTCGATCACCCCGCATGCGTGCTACACGGTAGAGCTGCGCGACCCAGCACTGCTGACGCCACGCTATATCCGGCTGTTGCGCCGCCACGGGGTGCGCTTCTGCCTGTCGGCACGCGACCGCCTGCCGCCGGTGCCGCGCCAGGCCGCGGCGCAGGCGCTGATGGACGAGGAAGCGCTAGGCCCGCTGGTGCTGCGCTGGATGCTGCATGGGGGCCGGCCCTACGCCTACGCGGAAAAGCTGTACGCACCCTTCGACCGCATCGTCGACGACGACCCCGACACCCGCCATGCCATTGCCGATGTGGTGGCACGCACGCTGCGCGCGGGGCAGCCTGCCATCGTCATTGTCAGCAACAACGCCGAGGGCTGCGCGCCGCTGAGTTGCGTGCGGCTGGCCGAGTCGATCATTGCGAGGCTGGCGCGGTGAATCGCTTGCCGGCAGTGCACAGTGGCCGATAGGCCGCTCCCGCAGGCAACGGCCATCACCGCCTGAACACTTGTGCATAATATGCACAGCTGGAGGCCATGCACTTGTCCCCACCCACGCGATCGGCTTGAATCGGGGCACCTTCCAACCGAGGAAGGATGGAGACGACGATGCCCCTTTCCACTACGGCGCGCACACCGGGCCGCGCCGCCCTGCCGCAGCTGCTTGATCCTGCCTCGATAGCCATTGTCGGCGCCTCGCGCGATACCAGCCGCATCGGCGGCGTGGCGCTGGACCACCTGCAGCGCCTTGGATACCAGGGTCAGGTGTATCCGGTCAATCCGCGCTATGCCGAGATCGCCGGCCTGGCGTGCTATCCCGATATCGAATCCGTGCCGCAGGTGCCTGACGTGGCGGTGCTGGCGCTCGGCGCGGACGAGGTGCTGCCGCAGTTGCAGCGCTGCCATGCCCGCGGCGTCCGTGCCGCCATCGTCTACGCCTCGGGCTTTGCCGAGGCCGGTGAAGCTGGTGCCGGGCGCCAGGCCGCACTTGCGGCCTTCGCCCGCGAGAGCGGCATGGCAATCGCCGGACCCAACTGCATGGGGCTGGCCAACCTGACCACGCGCGCCATCACCGCATTTGCCACCACGTTCCGCGCGTTCCCGCCGCAGGACGGCCCGGGTGCCGTGAGCCTGCTGACCCAGAGCGGCAACGTCTGCGCCATCGTCTACGCCACAGGAAGGCAGATGGACGTGGGCTTCCACCAGTTCATCAATACCGGCAACGAAGCCTGCCTGGACTATTCGGATTACCTCGACTACCTCGCGGACGATCCGCAAACCGCGGCCGTGGTCGGTTACGCGATGTTTGCGCAGGGAAACTAGGGTCGGCTTTTGGCGCCGACCCAGCGCCCGGTCCCTACTTCCTCAACTTGCCCCCAAACTGCTTTCGAAACTTGGCCAGTTTCGGCGAGATCACAAAGGCACAGTACCCCTGGCTCGGATGATCCTGGTAGTAGTTCTGGTGACTTGCCTCGGCGCGCCAGTACGGTTGCTCCGGCTCGACCTGCGTCACGATCGGCGCATCAAAGACCTTGGCGGCAGCCAACTCCCGCATCACGTATTCCGCCGTGGCCCGTTGCGCCTCCGAATGCGTAAAGATCGCCGACCGGTACTGCGGCCCCACGTCGTTGCCCTGCCGGTCCGGCGTGGTCGGGTCATGGATGGCGAAGAAGATTTCCAGGATCTGGCGATAGTTGATCACCGACGGATCGAAGGTGACACGGACCACCTCGACGTGCCCGGTATCCCCCTCGCAAACCTGCTGGTAAGTCGGGTGATCCACGTGCCCGCCGGTATAACCGGACTCCACCGCCACCACGCCATCGACCTGCTGGTAGACCGCTTCCAGGCACCAGAAGCACCCGCCCCCCAGCGTGGCCGTTTCAAGTCCATGTTCCATTTGCGCCGCCCCCTTGCGTTGTCGTCTGTGGTGTCACGGCCTCAAGCATAAGCGCAGATTGGCGCCCTTGCAGCAGATTCAGCCAGGCTGGCGCTGCGCCTCCAGCATCGCGCGCAGTTGCGGCTTGAGCACCTTGCCCAGCGCGCTGCGCGGCAGGTCCTCCAGCAGCACCACCTCGCGCGGCAGCTTGAAGCGGGCAATGCGCGTGGCCAGCAGTTCGCGCAGCGGCTCCGCGCCCAGCGCGTCGCGCGGCGCGCCCGGCGCGGGCACGATCACCGCCACCGGCACCTCGCCCCAGCGCGCATCGGCCACGCCGACCACCGCGCACTCCTGCACGCCGGGCAGGCCGGCCAGCACGTTCTCGATCTCGGCGGGATAGATGTTCTCGCCACCCGAGATGATCATGTCCTTGCTGCGGCCGACGACTTCGATGCAGCCGCCGGCATCGCGGTGCGCGAGGTCGCCGGAATGGAACCAGCCGTCGGGCAGGCCGTTATCAGGCTGGTTCCAGTAGCCAGCCATCACGTTGGCGCCGCGCACCCACAGCTCGCCAACCTCGCCCGGCGCCACCTCGGCACCGTCCGGACCGGCCAGCCGGACTTGCGCCTCCGGCTGCGGCCAGCCGGCATAGCCAGGCCGGGCCATCGCATCCTGCAGCTTCAGCACCACCGACACCGGACCGGTCTCGGTCGCGCCATAGACCTGCCCCAGCGGCACGCCGCGCGCATGGAAGGCCTCGATATACGACAGCGGGATGGTCGACGAACCTGCCATCACGCCGCGCAGCGCCGACAGGTCGGCCCCGGGCCAGCCGGGATGCTCAAGCACCGCGCGCAGCGTGGCCGGCACCATCAGCGACAGGCTCGGCCGCGCCTGCGCGACCGCGCCGAGCCAGGCGTCCGGCGCAAAGCGGTCGTGCAGCGTGACCTGCGCCCCGGCCAGCAGCGCCGGCAGCGTCTGGATGCACAGCCCGCCGACATGGAACATCGGCAGCACCGACAGCACGTGGTCGTCCGCGGTCATGCCGTGCGCCCACCAGCTGGCGCGCGCATTGGCCAGCAACCCGGCCTGCGTATGCACCGCGCCCTTGGGCTTGCCGGTGGTGCCGGAGGTGTAGGCCAGCAGCAGCGGCGCATCGTCCGGCACCGGCGCATGGGCCACGCCGAACGGCGCGGGATGGTCGATCAGCCGGTCGAGATGCGCGACCTGGCAGCCGCTGCCAGCCTCCTGCGCCAGCCCTGCATGGCGCTCGTCATGGAACAGCGCGGCCAGTTGCGCGTGGCCGGCAATGGTACGCAGCTCCGCCGGCGCCAGCCGGTAGTTCAGCGGCACGAACATCGCCCCGACACGCGCACAGGCGAACAGCAGCACCAGCTGCAACTCGTGGTTCAGGCACAGCGTGCCGACGCGGTCGCCCGCGCGGATGCCCCACGTCGCTGCCAGGTGGGCGCTGGCACGCTCGACGCGCCGCCACAGCTTGCCGTAGGTGAAGGTGCGGCCCAGGTAGTGCAACGCCGGCCGCCCCGGCGCCGCGGCGGCATGGCCATGCAGCATGGCCGGCAGCGCGCCTAGCCCGGCGGCGCCCGCGCGCATGGCGCGGCTGGCGGCGCTCATTCGTCGCGCTCGCCGGATTCGTACAGGGTCTCGCGCCCCATGCGGTCCAGGATCAGCTCGGCGGTCCAGGGCAGCATCAGCGCACCGCAGCGCGAGTCGCGGTAGAGCCGCTCCAGCGGCAGGTCCTTGAGCATCGACTGGCCGCCGCAGGTGCGGATCGCCAGCCGGGCGATGTCGTTGGCGCCTTCCATCACGGTGTAGTGCGCGGCGTACAGGCGCAGGCGCTCGTCCTTGGTCGGATTGGGCCTGGCCTCATGGATCACGCGCCAGAAGATCGAGCGCATGGTTTCCAGCTGGATGCGCATCTGCGCCACCGCGATCTGCTTGGTCGGGTACATGCGGCGCTTGACCGGCGGCTGGCCCGGCACCTCGCCGCGCAGGTACTGCACGGTGAAATCGTAGGCAGCCTGGGCTACGCCCAGGTAGGTCGGCGACAGCGTGAAGAACATTGCCGGCCAGGTCTGCGCGGCACGGTAGTAGACGCCGCGCGGCATCAGCTGCTCATGGTCGGGCACGAACACGTCCTTGAGCAGCAGCGTGCGCGATACCGTCCCGCGCATGCCCATCGGGTCCCACTCACCGGTCACGGTCAGCCCTTCCGCCTTGCCGGGCACGGCGATATAGAGCGTGTCGCGCATGTCGGGATGCTGGTCGCCGCGGTCCTCGGTGCACAGGATGCCGTAGTAGTCGGCCGCGCCCGACAGCGAGGCGAAGATCTTGCGCCCGTTCAGCACCCAGCCGCCCTCGACCTTGCGCGCGGTGGTGCCGAACGGCGCCTTGCCCGCGGCAGCGGCGGAGCCTTCGGAGAACGGCTGCGCATAGACCGCGCCATTGCGCACCACGCGCGAGAAATGCAGCTCGCGCCGGGCTTCGTGCTCGGCGCGCTGCTCAGGCGTCATGTCGATGCCGTCGGACAGCACGCCGGTCCACATGGTCGAGCAGATATGCATGTTGTACGTCAGCGCCGTGGCCCCGCAGAAGCGGCCGATCTCGGCGCCGACCATGCAGTAGGTGGCAAAGTCCGCGCCCTCGCCGCCGAACGCCTGCGGCACGCACAGGGCCAGCAGGCCGGCCTCGCGCAGGTCGGCATAGTTGGCGAAGGGGAAGCTGGCCTCGCGGTCCCAGGTGGCTGCGCGCGCGGCGAAGCGCTCGCGGCCGAGGCGGTTGGCCAGCGCCAGCAGGCGCGCTTGTTGCGGGGTAAAGTCCGCCGTACCGATGGCGGGAATGAAGTCGAGCTGTCCGGATGGCATGTCGCGGTCTCCTGTTTTCCTGCTCGCGCCGGATGCGGTGGCGGCGCTGCGGCGGTTCTTGTGTTGCGTTGCCGGGAAGCGGCGTGGTTCAGTGCACGGGGAAGCGCCGCTGCAGGAAATCCAGCACCGCTTCGTTGAACAGCGCCGGCCGCTCCATGCAGGCCAGGTGGCCGACATCCGGCAGGCAGCGGTATTCGGCGCCGGGAATGCGCTGCGCCATGCGCTCCATCACCTCGGGCGCGGCATTGGTGTCGTGCTGCCCGGCCAGCGCCAGCACCGGCACCGCGATGCGCGGCAGCGCGTCGCGCTGGTTGAAGCGCACCAGCGCGCCCAGCGCCGCGCGGTAGGTTGGCGCCGGCACCGCCGCCATCACCGCCGTGGCAAAGGCCACGGCTTGTGGCTCGGCATCGGGCGCGACCATGGTGCGCACCAGCCCGGCGGCCATCTCGGCCATGGTCCTGCCGGCGTCCAGCGGCGCGGTGCGCGCGGCGATGAAGTCGCGCTGCCAGGGCCCGTCGCCCTTGCCAAAGGCGGGCGAGGTGCCGGACAGCACCATGCCGTCGATCAGCGCGGGCGCGGCCGCGCAGGCCTGCTGCGCCACCATGCCGCCCATGCTGTGGCCCAGCAGCACCACGCGCCGGCCAGCGTCGCGCTCGGCCTGCAGCAGCGGCGCCAGCGCTTGCGCCAGCCCGTCGAAGTCATAGGGATCGATCAGGGCGCTGTCGCCGTAGCCGGGCATGTCCCAGGCCGCGGCGCGGTAGCCGGCCTGCGCCAGCGCCTCGCCCTGCGCGGGCCAGGCGGCCTTGCCGCCGCCGATGCCGTGCAGCATCACCACCGCCACCGGGCCATCGCCCCAGGCCAGCGTGGCGATGCCGTTGGCGTGGCGTTGCATCGTCGCGGTCGCGCTCATGCCGCCACCTCCACCAGCGTGCCCGCTTCCACCTCGTTGCGGCCATCCAGCGACACCGTGCAGTTGCGCAGCGGCAGGTCGAAATGGCCCAGCGTATGCCGCCCGGCGACCTCGTTGGCGCCGGTCGAGAACAGGAAGTTGCCGGCAAACGCGCGCAGCTCGGTGCCGTTGCAGTCGCGCTTGTCGTAGAAAGTCATCGCGTCCCAGCGCGCCAGCCGGTTCAGGCCCCAGCCCACGTGCGAGACCGCATACGCATCGCGCGTGCCTTCGCGATCGGCCCAGGCCTGGTAGTAGCCGCGCATCATGTCGGCGTCGACGCCCTGTCCCTCGACGCCGACGATGTAGTCGTCCTCGATATGGCAGACCACGGTATCGCGCAGGTAGGTCTTGAAGGTCAGGTTGACGTCGCCCGGCGCCAGCACCAGCGTGCCGTTGACCTGGCGGCTGGCCGGAAACGCCAGGCACAGCCCGCCGGGCCAATGCGAGACCTGGCCGGGCTTGTTGCAGAAGCCCCAGACCCCGCCCACGCGGGCGTCGGCCAGGCCGATGCGCAGCTCGGTGCCGGCCGGCGAATGCACGCGCATCTCGCGCGCGCCGCGCAGGCGCTTCATGGCGGCACGCACGGTGCCTTCCAGCGCCGGGTCGGGCTGGCAGCGTTCCAGGATCTCAGGATGTTCGTTGCTGACCATCAGCATGCGCGGCACGATGCCGTCGGCACCGCGCAGGATCAGCGGCAGTTCCGGCGCGTGCAGCAGGCCTTCCACCGTGCAGTCCAGCACCAGGTGACAGCGCGACAAGGCCGCCACCACCGGCGCGAGGCCCTGCAAGGCATCGCTGGCGCCGGTGGAGCGCACCGGCGCGGGCGCGCCAAGTGCCGGTGTCGGCACCTGGATCCGCACCGGGGTGGCGCCCAGCGACTGCACGGCCAGTTCGGCCAAGGCCACGTTGACAGGGCGGGATTGCGACTCCGTTACAATTCCAACGACTTCCGCACCCTGCAGGGCACAGAGTTCCAGCGTGCGCCGGAACGCCGCCAGCCAGCGGTGTTCGATCTGCTCGATGAGCATGACTTGTCTCCGGTTGTTCTTGTATGGCGGCAGGGCTCGCCTGGTTTTGTGCGCCAGCCAACGCCCGCATCGCGGATTGGTGGTCGCCGGGCTTGTACTCGATGCCCATGGCGCGAATAATATATATGAAATTTCATGAACTCCAGCGGAGCCCCCATGGGCATGCCTGAGGCCCAGCCACAGATCACCAGCGCCGCCGCACCAGATTTCGATGCGCAGCACTTCCGCCGCACCCTGTCGCAGTTCGCAACCGGGGTGACGGTGATCACTACGCGCGCCAGCGCCGCGTCGGTCGCCGCCGGCGCGCCGCCGTTCATCGGCATCACCGCCAGTTCGTTCAATTCGGTGTCGCTGGATCCGCCGCTGGTGCTGTGGAGCATGGCCACGCGCGCCAACAGCCTGCCGATGTTCCGCGACGGCACCCACTACATCATCAACGTGCTGTCGGCCTCGCAGCTGGAGCTGTGCCAGCGCTTCGCCACCCTCAAGGGCGACCGTTTCGCCGGCGTCGACTACCGGCTCTCGGCCACCGGCCTGCCGATCCTGTCCAATGCGCTGGCCTGGTTCGAATGCCACAACCGCAGCCGCTACGACGAGGGCGACCACATCATCTTCGTGGGTGAAGTCGAGCGCTGCGGCGTGCTCGATGGCAGCGACGGCCCGCTGGTATTCCAGGGCGGCCAGTTCACCACCACCGCCCCCCTCGACCTCTGAACGGCACCGGGCCCATCATGGCGGACCTGCCCGCGCAATCCCCCCTGCCCTTTGTCGATGGCTACCTGGCCTACCTGCTGGCCCGCGCCAGCCACCTGATCTCGGGCGAATTCCACCGCGAAGTGGAGGCCAGCGGCCTGTCCGTGCAGGAATGGCGCGTGCTGGCCACGCTGGCCGACCGCCCCGACTGCACCATCGGCACGCTCGCCGAAATCACGCTGACCAAGCAGCCGACGCTGACCAAGCTGGTCGACCGCATGGCCGCCGACGGGCTGGTGACGCGCCGCGCCGGCCAGGCCGACCGCCGCCAGGCGCTGATCTCGATCACCCCGCGCGGCCTCGCGCTGGCCCAGCCGCTGCTGGCACGCGCCGCCCAGCACGAGCGTGCAGTGCTGGACGACTTTGGCCCGCGCCAGGGCGCGCTGCTGAAAGAAGCCCTGCGGCAGCTGATTGCGCTGCATACGCAACGCTAGGCGCCCTCCGCCGCCTTCAGGATCGCCAGCGGCGAACTGTCCACCTTGATGCGCTGCAACACGATATTCGAGCGGATATCCATCACGCCCTTGGTGCGGTACAGCCGGTTCACGATGAAGTCCGAGTAGTGCTTCAGGTTGCGCGCCTGCACCCGCAGGATGTAGTTGCTGTCGCCGGTGATGATGTACGCGGACAGCACTTCCGGCCACGACTGAACCGCGGCGATAAAGGTGTCGTGCCAGCCTTCCACATCATGGCGCATCGAGACCTGCACGATCGCCTCAAGCTCCAGCCCGAGCTGCTCGGCGTCGAACCAGGCGCGGTAGCCGCCGATCACCCCTGACTCTTCCAGCAGGCGCACCCGCCGCAGGCATGCCGAAGGCGACAGCGCCACGCGGTCGGCCAGGTCCTGGTTGCTGATGCGGCCGTTCTCCTGCAGGCAGGTCAGGATGCGCAGGTCGGTGGGATCGAGGTTCATTCGAATTTCCTTCGACTAATCATCAATTCTTCGCATTTTATGCGAAAGATGACCGCATCGACGGTCCATTTAGCAAGCCTCTTGCCGGCAATTTTGACTATGATTTCCGTCATCGAGGCAGACAACGACGGCGCCTTGCAAAGGCGCCGCGCACCCTTATGACCGCCCCCAATCAAGACCCGCGCCGGCTGTGGGACATCAGCCCGCCGCTCTCCCCCGCCACCCCGGTCTGGCCCGGCGACACGCCGTTCCAGCAGCAGCCGGCCTGGCAGATGGACGAGCACTGCCCGGTGAATGTCGGCCGCATCACGCTGTCGCCGCACACTGGCGCGCACGCCGACGCACCGCTGCACTACGCCGCCGACGGCGCGCCGATCGGCGCCGTGCCGCTCACGCCCTACCTCGGCACCTGCCGCGTGATCCATTGCATCGGCGCCTCGCCGGTGGTCGAGCCGCGCCATATCGAACACGCGCTGGCCGGCCTGCCGCCGCGCGTGCTGCTGCGCACCTACCGGCAGGCGCCGCTGGCGCAGTGGGACCCGCACTTCTGCGCAGTCGCGGCCGAGACCATCGCGCTGCTGGCCGCGCACGGCGTGCAGCTGGTGGGCATCGACACACCGTCGCTGGACCCGCAGGAATCCAAGACCATGGACGCGCACAACGCCGTGCGCAGGCACGGGCTCGCCATCCTGGAAGGCATCGTGCTGGATGAGGTCGATGCCGGCGACTACGAACTGATCGCGCTGCCGCTGCGCTTTGCCGGGCTCGACGCCAGCCCGGTGCGCGCGGTGCTGCGCAGCCTTGACTGAACCATTCCCGAACAACCCCTGGCCAATCCCACGACATGACGACATTTGACCGCGAGCACTGTATCCGGCTCGACCAGCAAGACCCGCTGCGCCCGCTGCGCGACCAGTTCGCTCTGCCCGAGGGCGTGATCTACCTCGACGGCAACTCGCTGGGCGCGCGCCCGCGCGCCGCCGCCGCTCGCGCCGCCCAGGTGGTGGCCGAGGAATGGGGCGAGGGCCTGATCCGCAGCTGGAACACCGCCGGCTGGTTCGAGCTGCCGCAGCGGCTGGGCAACAAGCTGGCCCCGCTGGTCGGCGCCGGCCAGGATGAGGTGGTGGTGACCGATACCACTTCGATCAACCTGTTCAAGGTGCTGGCCGCGGCGCTGCGCGTGCAGCAGACGCGCGACCCGGCGCGCAAGGTGATCGTGTCGGAGGCCAGCAACTTCCCCACCGACCTGTACATCGCGCAAGGCCTGGCCGACCTGCTGCAGCAGGGCTATTCGCTGCGCCTGGTCAATTCGCCGGCCGAGATCGACGCCGCCGTCGGCGCCGACACCGCCGTGCTGATGCTCACGCACGTCAACTACAAGACCGGCGAGATGCTGGACATGGCCTCGCTGACCGAACTCGCCCACGCCCGCGGCGCGCTCACGGTGTGGGACCTGTGCCACTCCGCCGGCGCGGTGCCGGTCAACCTGAAGGCGGCCGGGGCCGACTACGCCATCGGCTGCACCTACAAGTACCTGAACGGCGGCCCGGGTTCACCCGCCTTCGTGTGGGTCGCGCCGGCGCTGCGCGATGCCTTCTGGCAGCCGCTGTCGGGTTGGTGGGGCCATGCCGCGCCGTTCGCGATGGATCCGCAGTATCGCCCGGTGGAAGGCGTGCGCCGCTTCCTGTGCGGCACGCAGCCTGTGACCTCGCTGGCGATGGTCGAATGCGGCCTGGACATCTTCGCCCAGACCAATATGCAGGTGCTGCGCGCCAAGTCACTGCTGCTGACCGACCTGTTCATCGAACTGGTGGAGGCGCGCTGCGGCCACCACCCGCTGACGCTGGTCACGCCGCGCGAGCACGCGCGCCGCGGCAGCCAGGTCAGCCTGGAGCACCCGGACGGCTATGCGCTGGTGCAGGCCCTGATCGAGCGCGGCGTGATCGGCGATTACCGCGAGCCGCGCATCGCCCGCTTCGGCTTCACGCCGCTGTACACCAGCTTCGCCGAGGTGTGGGATGCTGTGGAAATCCTGCGCGACGTGCTGGACAGCGGCGCCTATCGCGACGCGCGCTTCCAGACGCGCGGCCAGGTGACCTGATCGGGAGTGCATCATGAGTGAATTCAAGGGATGCCCCTTCTCCGGCGCTGCCAGCGAGGCAGGCACGAAAGCACAGGGCGAGGGCTGGCACGGCGCGCAGATGGACTTCGCCAAGGACATGAGCTATGGCGACTATCTCGGCCTGGACCAGATCCTGAGCGCGCAGCATCCGCTGTCGCCGGACCACAACGAGATGCTGTTTATCGTGCAGCACCAGACCACCGAGCTGTGGATGAAGCTGATGCTGCACGAGCTGCGCGCCGCGCGCGAGTCGGTCAAGGCCGACAGCCTGCCGCCGGCGTTCAAGATGCTGACGCGGGTGTCGCGCATCATGGACCAGCTGGTGCAGGCGTGGAACGTGCTGGCGACGATGACGCCGCCGGAGTATTCCGCGATGCGGCCTTACCTGGGGATGTCGTCGGGCTTCCAGTCGTTCCAGTATCGCGAGATCGAGTTCATTCTCGGCAACAAGAACGCGGCTATGCTGAAACCGCATGCGCACCGGCCGGAGCACCTGGCCTTGGTGGAGACCGCGCTGAAGACGCCGTCGCTTTATGACGAGGCGATCCGGCTGATGGCGCGGCGTGGTTTTGCGGTCGATGCGGATTGCGTGGAGCGCGACTGGACCCAGCCGACTGCGTACAACGCCTCGGTCGAGGCGGCGTGGCTGGAGGTCTATCGCAATCCGTCGGCGCACTGGGAACTGTACGAGCTCGGCGAGAAGTTCGTGGACCTGGAGGATTCGTTCCGCCAGTGGCGCTTCCGCCATGTAACCACGGTCGAACGCGTGATCGGCTTCAAGCGCGGCACCGGCGGCACCGAGGGCGTCAGCTACCTGCGCAAGATGCTGGACGTGGTGCTGTTCCCGGAACTGTGGAAGCTGCGCACGGACCTGTAACGCCTGCGCGCGTCGGACCTGGCCGTCACCCCGCCGGGTCCGACAACCTTGCCGCCAGCGCCCGCAACGCCGGCGCCAGCGTCTGGTGGAACACCGACTCATCCACCGCCCCATAGGAGGCACTGCAACTCAGCATGTGCAGCTCCTTCTCCCCCACCGGCCGGAACGCCACCGCACACGCATGGATGGCCGGATGCCAGTCGCGGAACGACGCCGCATAGCCGCGCTGCTGCGCCTCGGCCAGGGCCGCGCGCGTGGCCGTCTCCTGCTGCTTCCACTGCTCCGGAAAAGCCTGGCTGAACTCAGCCATGACCCGCTCGCGCCGCGCCGCCGGCAGCGCGGCCAGGTATGCCCGCCCCATCGAACTGGACACCAGCGACAGCCGCGAGCCCACGCCCAGCCCCAGCATCACGCCCGCATCGTTGCGGATCGATTCCAGGTAGATCACTTCCATGCGCTCGCGCTTGCCCAGCGAGACCGAGACCCCGTATGACTGCGCGAACGCCAACATATGCGGCCGCGCCAGCGACACCACGTCCGACGCCGACAGGTAGGCATAGCCCAGCGCCAGCACGCCGGCATCCAGCGCGTACTTGCCCAGGCTTTCGTCATAGCGCAGGTAACCGAGCTGCACCAGCGTGCCGGCCAGCCGGCTCACCGTGGCCTTGGGGAAGCCGGTGCGGCGCACGAAGTCCTGGTTGCCGAGCATTGCCTCGCCGGTGCGGAAGCAGCGCATCAGCTCCAGCCCGCGCGCCAGCGCGGTGACGAAGTTGGGATCGCTGTCGCGCACCGGCGCGGGCGGCGTGGCATCGGGAGAAAGTGGCGGACTGGTCAAGGCGGCTCCTCTCAGGTCGGCGGTTGTCCGCTCATCGCACAAAGGCATGGGTGTCGGGGGTTTTGCCTGTTGCACGGCAAAACCATTGCGATATACTAATTCAACGGAACACAGTTCCGCAATGCGGAACCACAAAAACCCTCCGCGAAGATCACCGAACCCGTCATGATTCCCGGAAGCGCCGGTGCGGCAAGCGACCATTCGTCCCGCCCCCGATGCTTCCCCCGCGCTACCGAAGGAGACCTGCATGGCTGCCAACGCCGAATTCCACTGGGCCGACCCCCTGCTGCTGGACCAGCAACTGACCGCCGACGAACGCATGGTGCGCGACGCCGCCGCGGCGTACTGCCAGGACAAGCTGATGCCGCGCGTGCTGCAGTCGTTCCGCAACGAGAAGACCGACGTGGAGATCTTCCGCGAGATGGGCGAACTGGGCCTGCTCGGCCCCACCATCCCGGAGCAATACGGCGGCCCGGGCCTGAACTACGTCAGCTACGGCCTGATCGCGCGTGAAGTCGAGCGCGTCGATTCGGGCTACCGCTCGATGATGAGCGTGCAGTCGTCGCTGGTGATGGTGCCGATCTTTGAATTCGGCACCGAAGCGCAGAAGCAGAAGTACCTGCCCAAGCTGGCCACCGGCGAATGGATCGGCTGCTTCGGCCTGACCGAGCCGAACCACGGCTCCGACCCGGGCTCGATGGTCACTCGCGCCAAGAAGGTCGACGGCGGCTATGAGCTGACCGGCGCCAAGATGTGGATCACCAACTCGCCGATCGCCGACGTGTTCGTGGTCTGGGCCAAGCTGCAAGGCGACGACGGCAAGGAAGCGATCCGCGGCTTTATCCTCGAAAAGGGCTGGAAGGGCCTGTCGGCACCTGCCATCCACGGCAAGGTCGGCCTGCGCACCTCGATCACCGGCGAAATCGTGCTGGACCAGGTGTTCGTGCCGGAAGAGAACATCATGCCGGGCGTGAGCGGCCTGAAGGGCCCGTTCACGTGCCTGAACTCGGCCCGCTACGGCATCGCCTGGGGCGCGCTGGGCGCCGCCGAATTCTGCTGGCACACCGCGCGCCAGTACACCCTGGACCGCAAGCAGTTCGGCCGCCCGCTGGCCGCCACGCAGCTGGTGCAGAAGAAGCTGGCCGACATGCAGACCGAGATCACGCTCGGCCTGCAAGGCTGCCTGCGCCTGGGCCGCATGAAGGACGAAGGCACCGCCGCGGTGGAAATCACCTCGATCATGAAGCGCAACTCGTGCGGCAAGTCGCTCGACATCGCCCGCGTGGCGCGCGACATGCTGGGCGGCAACGGCATCTCGGATGAGTTCGGCGTGATCCGCCACGTGGTGAACCTGGAGGTGGTCAACACCTATGAAGGCACCCACGACATCCACGCGCTGATCCTGGGCCGCGCCCAGACCGGCCTGCAGGCCTTCTTCTGATCGCCATCCGCGACTTGCGCACAGGCTCTCCGCAGTAAAAAGGCCCGGCTGTAAGGCCGGGCCAAGCACACTACCAAGGAGACGACGAGGCTGCCCCCGTCGATAAAACACCTGTCCTGCACGCCGGCCCCGCCTTCACGCGGGGCCGCGTTCATTTGTTGGGTTGGGGCGTCAGGCGCAGGTACGGCCGCACCGCCTGGTAGCCCTTGGGGAATTTCTCGCGGATCACCGCCTCGTCCTTCAGCGAGGGCACGATCACCACGTCGTCGCCGTCCTGCCAGTTGCCCGGCGTGGCCACGCTGTGGTTGTCGGTCAGCTGCAGCGAGTCGATCACGCGCAGGATCTCGTTGAAATTGCGCCCGGTGCTGGCCGGATAGGTGATGATCAGCCGCACCTTCTTCTTCGGGTCGATGATGAACAGCGAGCGCACCGTCAGGGTCTCGTTCGCGTTCGGGTGGATCATGTCGTAGAGTTGCGACACCTTGCGGTCGCCATCGGCCAGGATCGGGAAGTTGACCGTGGTCGACTGAGTCTCGTTGATATCCTGGATCCAGCCGCGGTGCGAGTCCACGTTGTCCACCGACAACGCGATCGCCTTGACGCCGCGGCGTGCGAATTCATCCTTCAGCTTCGCGGTCAGGCCCAGCTCGGTGGTGCACACCGGGGTGTAGTCGGCCGGGTGCGAAAACAGCACGCCCCAGCTGTCGCCAAGCCACGCATGGAAGCGGATGCGGCCTTCGCTCGAATCCTGCTCGAAGTCCGGGGCGATATCGCCAAGACGCAAAGCCATGTTCTGTTCTCCTGATTTCGGGGTGGAACCAGAGTATCCGGATTGATATCCAACCCAAACGAATATAAAGTCACTACAAAATCACTCGAAGTCATAAAGACATTTTGTGACATTGATCACGCGTGCTTTCCGGCATGCTTGCGATACCAGGCACTGCAGAGTCGCGCTTGCTGGCGTGTAGCCTTGAAACCACCGCCGCCCGCCACATATGCTAAGTATCAGACCGACAAATGCCGTTAGCCTCGGAGCGTAGAAAATGTCAGAATCCGCACAAACCGAACCAACCGCCCGCAAACAGGAGAAACTGATGAGCGATGTCAAGACCGTTCTGTCCGACGCCGAGGAACTGCTGAAGCAAGCCGCCTCGACCACCGGGGAAAAGGCCGCCGAACTGCGCGAGCGTGGCATGGGCCTGCTCAAGCAAGCCAAGGAAAAGGCCCAGGACCTGCAAGACGCCGTCGTGACCAAGAGCAAGGCCGCGGCACGCGCCACCGACGACTACGTGCATGACCACCCGTGGCGCGCCGTGGGCGTGGCGGCCGGCGTAGGCCTGCTGATCGGTCTGCTGCTGAACCGCAAGTAAGCGATTCCAACCCGGCGCGGCATGCTGGTGCCGCGCCTGAGCGGCAACCCGGTCATCGGGTTGCCAGTGGCCGGGGCTGGCGGCACACCATGGCGCCAAACCCGGCCCCGCCTGCTGGAAAGGCGCGTACGGCCTCGCCGTCGCGCCGCTCTTTCACGCCGGAGCCGCATGAGCGAATCCCCCCCTTCCCCCAAGTTCCTCGAATCCGTGCGCAACCTGGCCGGCTCGCTGGTGGCAATGATCCAGACCCGCCTCGAACTCGCCAGCGTGGAGCTTGCCGAGGAACGCACGCGCCTGATGAAGGTCGCGCTGCTGGCCTGCTTCGGCCTGGTGTTCTTTGGCATCGGGCTGGTCACCCTGACCGGGCTGATCGCCATCCTGTTCTGGGACACCTACCGCTGGCAGGCACTGGGCGCACTGACGGTCCTTTATCTCGTGCTGTGCGCGATTTGCCTCGCGTACGCACGCAACCTGGTGCGCAACGCCCCGCCGATGCTGGAGGCCACGCTCGCCGAAATCGACAAAGACCGGGAGATCCTGCGCCGATGAGCCCCCTGGAACCCGACCACAGCGCTGCCGGACACGACCGCCGCGATCACCCGCGGCGGGCCCGGTTCACGCAAGAGGTGCGCCTGCCGCTGGCGGTGCGCAAGGAACTGCTGCTGACCCGCGCCGCGCTGGAACGCTACGACTGCCTGCAGGCCCTGCATGAGGTGCGGGGTGGCGCGCACCGCCTGGGCACTATTGGCCATTGGCTGCCGCGCATCGCCCGTCCGGGGTCGTGGATGAAAGTGGTCGGCATGACCAAGGACTACCCGCTGCTGAGCACCGTATTGACGCTGGCGCTGCCGCTGGTCAAGCGCACGCCGGTGCTGCGCTGGACCTGGAAGCTGTCCAAGGTCGGCCTGGCAGCCGGCGCCGCCTACTGGGTGTACAACACCTGGCGCGAGGCCAGGCACCAGGCCGTGCCACCGGCAACCGCGCCGACGCCCGCGCCGGCCGGCACCCCGCCCGGCGCCGATACCGGCTTCCGCGATCCGCTCGTTCCCTGACCCGCCGCGGCGCCTGGCGGCTCAGCCCGCCAGCGCCAGCGCCGGCCGGTCACCGGCCTTGGGATCCGCCGGGGCAAACGGCACCGGCGAAGCAATGTGGTAGCCCTGCACCAGGTCCACGCCCAGCTCGCGCAGCCGTTCGAGCATGGCCTCGCCCTCGACGAATTCCGCAATGGTCTGCTTGCCCATGGCGTGGCCGATGCGCTGGATCACCTCCACCATCACCAGGTTGACCGGGTCGGCCAGCATGTCGCGCACGAAGCTGCCGTCGATCTTCAGGTAGGCCGCCGGCAGATGCTTGAGATAGGTGAACGACGACATGCCCGCGCCGAAGTCATCCAGCGCAAACTTGCAGCCCAGCTGCTGCAACTGCAGGATGAACGCGCCGGCCTGTGCCAGGTTGGAGATCGCCGCGGTTTCCGTGATCTCGAAGCAGATGCCGTCCAGCGCGATGCCGAAGCGCTGCGCCTGCTCGCGCACGAAATCGGGAAACTGGAGGTCCGCCAGCGACGAGCCTGACAGGTTGATCGCGCAGGTGGCAATCTCCGCCTGCCGTCCCGCCAGGGTGCCAAACGCGGTCTCGACCACCCAGCGGTCGATCATCGGCATCAGGTTGTAGCGCTCGCAGGCCGGCACGAAGGCCATCGGCGGCACCAGCCGGCCGCGTTCATCGACCATGCGCAGCAGCAGTTCCACATGACGGCCCGTCTGCGGCAGTGCGCCATCGTGCGCCGGCACGATCTCCTGCGAGTACAGGCAGAAGCGGCCAGCCGCCAGCGCCGCATGCACGCGGCTGACCCACTCCATCTCGCCGTGGCGCGCCTGCACCACGCTGTCCAGCGGATGGTAGACCTGCACACGGTTGCGCCCGCCCTCCTTGGCCACATAGCAGGCCGCGTCGGCCGCGCTCAGCGCCTCGGCGACGTTGACGGTCTGGCGATCCAGCGTCACCAGGCCGATGCTGACACCCAGCGTGAAGGTGCGCTGGCGATGCGCAAAGCGGAAACAGGCAATGGCGTGGCGCAAGGCCTCGGCCACGCGTTCGCCGTCGGCGTGGCCGCATTGCTCCAGCAGCACGCCGAACTCGTCGCCGCCCAGCCGGGCCAGCGTGTCGCTGAGGCGCAGCTGGCTGCGCATGACCTCAGCCATCTGCCGGATCAGTTCGTCGCCGGCGGCATGGCCGCAAGTGTCGTTGACCACCTTGAACTGGTCCAGGTCCAGGTACATCAGCGTATGGGTAGTGCCCTGCACCCGTGCCCGCGTGATCGCCGCGTCCAGCCGGCGCTCGAACTCGGCGCGGTTGACCAGGCCGGTCAGCGCATCGTGGCTGGCCTCGTACGCGAGCCGCGCCGCATGGGCGCGTTCCTGGCTGATATCGTGCAGCACCACCACCACGCCGATGGCCTGCGCGGCACGGTCGCGGATCAGCGCCACCGATGGCTTGACCGCCAGCGCCTGTCCGGGCAGCCCGGACACATCGCGCTGCACCAGCTGCGCCGACCGGCTGCGCCAGCGCTGCCGCAACGCCAGCGTGACAATATCGGGCAGCGGCGCCAGGCTTTCCTCGTCACGCAGCACGCACACGCTGCTCAGCGGCAGGCCGCGGGCGTCGGCTTCGCGCCAGCCGGTCAGGGCCTCGGCCGCGGGATTGAGCGATTCCACGCGCCCCCACACATCGGCTGTCACCACCGCGTCGCCGATGGCCTGCAGCGTGACCTGGGCGCGCTCCTTCTCGGCAAAGAGCTGGGTCTCGTAGCGCTTGTGGTCGGAAATATCCGTGAGCGACCCCGCCATGCGCGCGCGCCGGCGCCCCGCCCCGCGCACCAGCCGGCCGCGGGCGCGCACCCACAGGTAATCGCCGGCGCGGTTGCGCAGGCGGAATTCGGCGTCGTAGGGCTCGCCGCTGCGCAGGTGGTGGGCCAGCTTGGCCTCGAAGGCTGCCAGCTCGGAAGGATGCAGCAGGCCCAGCACGGTTTCGCGCGCATGCGGCAGTTCGGCGTCCTGGTAGCCCAGCATCTGCGCGCAGCGCGGCGAGAAGTACAGCTCGCCGCGGCCGAGATGCCAGTCCCACAGGCCGTCGTTGCTGCCCTCCACCGCCAGCTGCAGCTGCTCTTCGCGCTGCGCCAGCGCCTCGCGCAGCCGGCGCTCGCGCCGCAGCGGCGCCACCGACAGCAGGATCGCCGACATCAGCAGCGCGGCCGCCATCACCGCGCTGCCGGTGGTCAGCAGCCGCGTCACGCGGCGCGAGGCCTGGCCCAGATGGCCCGAAAAGGCCCGCTCCAGCGGCGTCAGCCTGGCGTCGATCTGCGCAATATTGCGCAGCACCGGCGCCACGCACTCATCCCCGCAGCCGGGCTGGCGGGTCAGCCGACGCAGGGTCAGTGCCTGTTCGTGCAGCGCAGAGATCTCGATGTCGCCCGCGGCCCACACGCGGATCGCGGCATCGACCTCCTGGATATGGCGGAAATTCCGGTAGAGCCGCACCATCCGCGCAATGTCTTCGGGGTGGTTGCCGCCGGCAAGCAGCCCTTCATGGATGCGCTCCAGGTCAGGCTCGTCGCGGTCGAGCTCCAGGCGCGCGCGGTGGTCGCCCAGCGGGATCGCGATCGACTCCAGGTATGCCTCGAAATCCGCCGGATCGCGATCCTCGCCGTAGCGCAGCAGGTGCAGCACGGCGTTCTTCTGGCCCCTGGACCACTGGCTCTCGCCCGCGACAAAGGCGCGCGCGGCCGACAACAGGTCCAGGCTGGCGATGCTGAACAACGCCAGCGCAACGACCACCGGTACGAACGGCCAGATAATGCGCAGCACGTGCCCGCTGGCCGGCAAGGAAACGCCTGCTTGCCGCATAGGGTCTTGTTGGTGGGCCGTGTCTCGCGGCCGTTCTGATGGAC
The DNA here is from genome assembly GCF_000389805.1 of Cupriavidus sp. GA3-3. Taxonomy (NCBI): domain Bacteria; kingdom Pseudomonadati; phylum Pseudomonadota; class Betaproteobacteria; order Burkholderiales; family Burkholderiaceae; genus Cupriavidus; species Cupriavidus sp. GA3-3. Next base: position 411,455 of record NZ_KB944461.1, on the reverse strand, counting down.
CGCGGTCAACACGCCGCGGCTGACCCATTGTGCTGCGCAGGCAGGCCTAAGTCTCTACCTCGAACTAGTTAAAGGCCTCCCCCGTTAGCGGGGCATGCCAGACGCAAAAAGGGCCTGTGGCTTGCGCCACAGGCCCTTCGTAATACTGGTGGGTCGTGCGTGACTCGAACACGCGACCAACGGATTAAAAGTCCGCTGCTCTACCGACTGAGCTAACGACCCGAAAAAACAGAACCGCGATTATAGGGATGCGGTTCTCGATGTGTCAAGCACGCTCCTCAGGCCATGCGCTCCAGACGCCATATCTGGTAGCGGAATGCCAGCACTGCACCGGCCAGGATACCCGCCAGCGCGATAAACGAGCCAAGCGCCAGGGTCGACACACCCGACAGGCCCTGCCCGACCGTGCAGCCCAGCGCGGTCACGCCGCCCGCACCCATCAGGATGCCGCCGACCATATGGTTGGCGACGTCCTCGGCATTGCCGAAGCCTTCCCAGCGGAACGTGCGCGTGGCCAGGGCATAGGCCGCCGCGCCGGCGATCACGCCGAACACGCTGACGATGCCGACCGTCACCACCTTGCTCTTGTCGCTGAACATCATCAGCCAGTCGAGCGTGTAGGCATAGGGTGCGACAAAGCTCAGGCTTTCCATGCGGCCGCTGTTGGTCGAGACGAACAGTTCCTCAAGCGTATTGGGGTCTTCGGCTACATAGCCGAGGTGGCCCGAGACATACCACATTGCCACGATGATCAGCCCGACGCCGATGCCGCCAAGCAGGTTGTCGAACGAGCGGAAGCCGCGGCCCGCCAGCGCCCACAGCACCAGCACGCCGCCCAGCGCCAGGCCCAGGCCCAGCTGCAGCGCGCCGCGCGCGAGCCCCGTGCCCTGCGCCAGCATGGACGGCAGGTCTTGCGTAGTGGGCAGCGTCAGCGCCACCGCATCGACGGTATTCACTCGCACCACGCCGAACAGCCCGCGCAGCGTCATGTAGGCCGACAGGCCCAGGAAGACAAAGACCACCAGCGACTTCAGGTTGCCTGCGCCGATACGCACCAGCGTCTTGCTGCCGCAGCCCGACGCCAGCACCATGCCGAAGCCGAACATCAGCCCGCCGGCCAGCGCCGACAGCCAGCCCAGCTTGCTGGCGGTGTAGATGGTCTTGGTAGGGTCGATCGCGCCGGTCCAGGCCAGCACGCCGGTGCCGATCATGGCCACGCCGATCGCCAGCACCCACATGCGCATGCGGCTCCAGTCGCCCATGTTGACGATGTCAGAGACCGCGCCCATGGTGCAGAAGTGCGTGCGCTGCAGCACGGCGCCAAACAGGAAGGTCAGGATGAACGTGCTCAGCAGCACGGTGCGCGAGAGCGCGGCGAGGTCGATTTCAGGCATGTAGGGGCGTGGACGTCGGCTTGTGATCAGGCAGCGGCCTGGTAGCGGGTGGGATCGGGCACACCGGCGGCTTCAAAGCCGGCCCGGCGGATGCGGCACGAATCGCACACGCCGCAGGCGAGGCCGTCGTCGTCGGCCTGGTAGCACGACACCGTCAGGCTGTAGTCCACCCCCAGCGCGATGCCGGCGCGGATGATCTCGCCCTTGGTCATGTCGATGATGGGCGCATGCACGCGGAAGCGGTCGCCCTCGACCCCGGCCTTGGTGGCGAGGTTGGCCAGCGTCTCATAGGCCGCAACGTATTCCGGGCGGCAGTCCGGGTAACCGGAGTAGTCGACCGCGTTGGCGCCGAAGAACAGGTCGCGCCCGCCGACGGCCTCGGCCCAGCCGAGCGCCAGCGACAGCATGATGGTGTTGCGCGCCGGCACGTAGGTGACCGGGATGCCGTCGGAAGCGCCGTCGGTCGGCACCGCCAGCGCGTCGTCGGTCAGCGCCGAGCCGCCGAAGCGGCGCAGGTCCAGGTCGATGATCTCGTGGCGGGTGGCGCCCAGCGCGGCCGCCACGCGCCTGGCGGCTTCCAGCTCAGAGGAGTGGCGCTGGCCATAGCGCATCGACAGCGCATAGGTCTCGAAGCCCTGGGCGCGGGCCATGGCGAGTACGGTGGCGGAGTCTAGTCCGCCGGACAGCAGGACGATGGCGCGTTTGGTCATGATGGGAAGCGCGCCGCCTCGGCGCGCAAAAGATTCAGGCGAATCGCGTATTTTAGCGCGCCCCAAGAAAAAGGCCCGCCGAAGCGGGCCTTGCAGACAGGACCGGGCAAGCCGGCCGCTTCCGGTGTTATTTCAACGTCTTCAGCCGGTTGCTGGCCGCCTGAGCGCCTTCGGTGCCCGGATACTTGGCCACCACCTGCTCCAGCGTCTTGCGCGCGGCCGCCTTCTGGCCGGACTCGAGCTGGTTGTTGGCGACCGCGATCATCGCGTCCGGCACCTTGGGATGCGTCGGGTTGTTATTGATCATCGTCTGCAGCACCGAGGTGGAGCCCTTGTAGTCGCGCTGCGCATACAGCGAGTTGCCGAGCCAGTACTGCGCCAGCGGCACGTACGGGCTCTGCGGGTACTTCTTGACGAAAGCCGAGAACGAACTCCCGGCGCTCTTGAAGTCGCCCGCCTGGAACTGCTTGAGCGCGGCATCGTATTCGGGCTTTTCGCCCGGCTGCGACAGGCCTTCGCGGCCTTCGACCGTAACCTGCTGCGGCTCGAATTTCTTCAGGCGCGCGTCCAGGTCGGCGTAGTAGTCCTTCTGCTGCTTCTGCAGCGTGTCCACCGTGTTCTGCAGCACTTCGTTCTGGCCGCGCAGCCGCGCCACTTCCTGGCGCAGGCCCTCGAGCTGGTTCTGCATGTCGAGCGTGGTGCGGCTGTTCTGCTCGATGCGCTGCGTCGCGGTCGCCTGGAAACCGTTGAACTGGTCGCGCAGGCTGATGACCGCCTTGCGCGCCTCGTCATCATCGAACACTCCGGCATGCGCCTGCGACAGCGGCAGCATGCCGCCGCCGGCGACGGCGGCGAGCCACAACAGGGTGGAAACGCGTGCTTTCATGAAAGGCAGTCCAGAGATCAGAGATCAGAGATCAGTAGTTGATGTCCGCGCGGCGGTTTTCGGCCCACGAGGCTTCATCATGGCCGGTGGCCTTGGGCTTTTCCTTGCCCAGGCTGACGGCTTCCATCTGGCCGTCGGGCACGCCCATCGAAGCCAGCGAGCGGCGCACGGCTTCGGCGCGCTTCTGGCCCAGCGCCAGGTTGTACTCGCTGGTGCCGCGTTCGTCGGTGTTGCCCTGGATCAGGATCTTGCGGCCCTTGTTCGAGCCCAGGTACTTGGCGTGCTCGCCCAGCATGCCCTGGTAGTCGGACTTGACCGTGTAGCTGTCGAAGTCGAAGTACACGCTGCGCTTGGCCAGCGGGCTGTTCGGATCGTTGAGCGGATCGGCGGCCGTGACCGGGGTCACTGCGCGCGGATCGGCACCGGTGCCCGCGCCGGCACCGGCTTTGGCGGTGTCGTCCAGCTTGACGCCGGAACTGCAGGCGCCAAGGGCCAGCAGTGCGGCAACGGCAAGGGTTTTGCTCATCAGTTGGGGCATGGTGAATGACTCCTGTTATTGCATGAAAGGACCCCAGGACGGCTCGCGAACATCGCCGGACTGGAGGGACAGAACCTGCCGGGTACGCCCGTCAGTGGAAACCGCCGCCAGCACCGCGCGACCGCCCACGCGGGTGGCATAGAGGATGTACTTGCCGTTGGCGGCAAAGCTGGGCGCTTCGTCGTTGGCCGTATCGGTCAGCGACGTCACGTCGCCGTTGCTCAGGTCCTGCAGCTGCAGCTTGAAGCCGCCCGCGCGCGAGATGTACGCCAGGTACTTGCCGTCCGGCGAAACCCGCGGGCTGACGTTGTAGCTGCCCTTGAAGGTGACACGTTGCGCACCGCCACCTTCCTCGCCGGAAGCGGGCATGCGGTAGACCTGCGGCGCACCGCCGCGGTCGCTGGTGAAGTAGATGCTCTTGCCGTCCGGAGAATACTGCGGCTCGGTGTCGATGGCGCTGCTGCGCGAGAGGCGGCGGATGCCGGAACCGTCGGCATTGACCTGGTAGACCTGGGTATTGCCATCTCGCGACAGCGCCAGCGCCAGGTGCCGGCCATCAGGCGACCACGACGGCGCGCTGTTGTTGCCCTTCTGGTTCGACACCAGGGTGCGCTTGCCGCTGGCCAGGTCGTGCACATACACCACCGGCTTCTTGGCCTCGAACGAAACATAGGCCACGCGCGCGCCGTCCGGCGACCACGACGGCGAGATGATCGGCTCGTTGCTGGTCAGCGCCACCTGCGCGTTCTGGCCATCGGAGTCGGAAATCAGCAGCTGGTAGCGGCCGCCGACCTTCGACACGTAGGACAGGCGCGTGGCAAACACGCCGCGCTCGCCGAGCAGCTTTTCATAGATGTAGTCGGCGATCTTGTGCGCGGTCACGCGCAGCTGGGACTGGTTGACGGTAAAGGCCAGCCCGCCCAGGCTCTGGCCCTTGACGGTGTCGTACAGGCGGAAGCGGACCTCATACTTGCCGCCGGCGGCCGGGGTCACGCTGCCGGCGACGAAGGCATCGGCGCCGCGCGACTTCCAGCTGCCCAGGTCGACATTGGCGGATTCCGCCACCGTGGCGCCGCCCGGATCGACATTGCGCAAGCGCCCGCTGCGCGCCAGGTCGGCGCGGATGATCGCGGTCAGGTTCTGCGGGGCCTGGGCCTCGCCCTGGAAGTTGGCGGTCGCAACCGGGATCTGGCTGGAGCCGACCCCGGAGATCTCAACGTTGAGTTGCGCGTGCGCGGCGCCGGCTGCCATCGTCATCGCCGCGGCCAGCCAGGCCATCAGCGCGCGGCGGCCGGCCAGCGGATGCCGGCCGATGGCGCGTTGGGATTCGGGTTGGGTTGCGTTGTGCCGCCTCGCGGACAGCCAGTTGGGGGCCCAAAGCTTTCGCATGCTGCTCCTCAGTCGATTTCAAGTTTCGTCGGGCACGGCAGGCAATCGGCAACACGGGCAAATGCGGCATTGCAGCGCGTGGCGCATGCCCCGTCTGCATGCGTATCGCACCCTGCCGGCCGCGTCAGGCAACCTGTCATGCTAGCGCTGGGACCAAGACCCGGCCATGAAGGTTGCATTATGTTGCAAATCATGCCGCCCAGGCCACTCAGTCCTTCGGACGGAAGGTAATGGTGAAGCTGGCCGGCGCCTTGCCGTTCTCATCACGCGGCAGCGGGTCGGAACGTTCCACCGCGCGCAGCACGGCATTATCCCAGCCCGAGTTGCCGCTGGACTTGGACAGCCGCGCCGACAGCAGCGAACCATCCGGCGCCAGCTGCACCGACACCACCGCGGTCGGGTTGCCCGGCACGTCCTCGCCAAAGACGATATTCGGCTTGACGCGGCGGCGCACGCGGTCGGCATAGCCCGGCGACGCCTTGCCACCGCCGCCGGCACCCGCGCCGGCCGTACTGCCCACGCCGCCGCCGCCCGCGCCGGAGCCGCCGGCCAGCGCCTGCAGGCGCGCCAGCTCGCTCTTGCGCTGGGCATTGGCCGCAGCCTCGCGCTTGGCCTTGGCGTCGGCATCCGCCTTGGCCTTGGCCTTGTTCTCGGCGTCAGCCTTGGCCTTGGCGTCCGCCTGGGCCTTGGCCCTGGCGTCCGCTTCCTTGCGTTCTGCTTCCTTGCGCTCGGCCTGTTCCTTGCGCTGCTGTTCCTGCTGCGCTGCCTTCTTCTTCGCGTCGTCCTTGCGCTGGGCTTCCTTGCGCTCGGCCTCGCGCTGCTCCGCTTCCTTGCGCGCGGCTTCCTTGCGTTCCGCCTCTTTGCGCTCGGCTTCCTTGCGGGCAGCCGCCTGCTTGCGCTCGGCCTCTTCGCGCGCCGCCGCCTCGGCACGGCGCTTCTGGCGTTCCAGCGCGATGTCGGCGTCGTCCTCGACCTTGCTCTTCACCTCGGGCAGCGGCGGGGCCGGGCGCGGCTGCACCACCGGCTCCGGCGGCGGGGGCGCGGTGGCGGCCGGAATCTCTTCCCACAGCTCGGCCTCGGCGCCGACGGGGGTGCTGCTCTGCAAGCGCACGCCGTAGTACAGCACGACAGCCAGCAGCATGTGCATGAAGAGCGCGAACAGGAAGGAACGCAGGGTTCCCCGCTCCTTGACCGGCTGGTAGGGATAGGCGGCGACGGTCTTCATCAGGCGCAACGGCAATCAGATAGGCGCTTCAATGCGTCAGGAGGTCTTGGACTTGACCATCAGGCCGACGCGCTTGACGCCGTCGGCTTTCAGGATCGACATCACGTCCAGCACCGCCTCATACTTGACCGCGCGGTCGGCGGCAATCACCACCGGCTGGTCGGGATTCTCGTTCTGGCGCTGGTGCACGAAGTCGAGCAGGCCCTGCTTGTCGAGCTTGCGCTCGAAGGCATTGCCGGCGCTGTCCTTGCCGCGCGCGGTCAGCTGGCCACTCTCGTGCACGGTGACTACGATCGGCGGCGCCTTCTGCTGCGGCGTGGCGTTGGCCACGGTGGGCAGGTCGACGGTGGCGGGGCTCACGATCGGCGCCGCCACCATGAAGATGACCAGCAGCACGAGCATGACGTCGATGTACGGCACGACATTGATGTCGGCGCTGGCCCGGCGGCGCGAGCCGCCACGGCGCTGAATGGCTGCCATTGCAGGACTCCTGGAAACGCCGGCCCGGGCTTGCGCCCGGACCGTCTGGATTAGATTCGATACGTGTGCGGTTAGCGTGCCTGCCGTTGCAGGATGTTCAGGAACTCTTCCATGAAGCTCTCGAACCGGATCGCCAGGCGGTCGATCTCCGTGGCATAGCGGTTGTAGGCGATCACAGCGGGAATGGCAGCGAACAGGCCGATCGCGGTCGCCACCAGCGCCTCGGCAATACCGGGGGCCACCGATGCGAGCGTCGCCTGCTGCACATTCGACAGGCCGCGGAAAGCGTTCATGATCCCCCAGACCGTGCCGAACAGGCCGATATACGGGCTCACCGAACCCACCGACGCCAGGAACGGCAGATGCGATTCCAGCACATCCATCTCGCGCTGGTAGGCCGCGCGCATCGCGCGCCGGGCCGCATCGAGCAGCGCGCCGGCTTCGTTGCCGCGCTCGCGCGCCTTCAGGAACTCGCCCATGCCGGATTCAAAGATCCGCTCCAGCGCGCCGGTGTTGTGGCGGTTGTTGACGGCACTGTTATATAGCGCCTGCAGGTCGCCGCCGGCCCAGAAGTCGCGTTCGAACCCCTCGGTCTGGGTGCGCGCCGAGCGCAGCGCCAGGTGCTTGCGGAAGATATAGGTCCACGAAAACAGCGACATGACGAGCAACAGCGCCATGACGGCCTGTGCCAGCAGGCTGGCGTGGAGCACCAGCGTTACGATCGACATGTCTTGCGTGACGGTCACGGGATTCATCGTGCGGACTTGATGGTAGCTAGAACGGGGTCGGGAATCGGGGCGGGACGGAAAGTGCTTCGATCGACACACCCAACACGGATCGCGCCAGAGGCCAGCATCAGCTCGCCACGCCAGGCTTCCTGGGTGAACTGGACCGACGCCGGGCCGACCCGGTCGATGCGCGTGCGGATCTCGAGCTGGTCATCCAGCCGGGCGGGCGCATTGTAGTCCACTGCCGTGCTGCGGACGATAAAGACCACGCCCGCCTCGTCGGCGAGCGATTGCTGCTCGATGCCGAGCGCACGCAGCCACTCGGTGCGGGCGCGCTCGAAGAACTTCAGGTAGTTGGCGTAGAACACTACGCCGCCCGCGTCGGTGTCTTCCCAGTACACCCGCAGGGTCCAGACAAAGTTTGTCATGGCCGCAATTGTAACGGAGAGCGATAGCGGTTTCGTGTAAACCCGCATGACGACTTTGCAACAGCAAGTTGCTGGCCAGCCCTTGCCAGCGCTTGCCTGGCGGGGCCGACGGCTTGCGGCGGGCGCCCGCCTCGCGCTACACTGCGCGCAACCATTCCATCTTGCGCGACTGGCGAAGTCAGTGGGCACTACCACGAGGAAGCGCAAGTTCTCTGGCGTGACGTTCATTGCGCGTTCGCGTAGCGTTCAGCACGCCTAGGCGTGAAGTTGCTTGCGCCTGCCGCTCGCCTGGGCAGCGAATGGGAAGCAGGGTGCGCCCTGCACCGACGGTTACAAGCCGCCGGTGCTGGTCGCCGCTAGCCTTCCCCGCGCGCCCTACCCCCGATGCGTGAATCGGATTCCCTATTTTTCAGACGAGTTTCGCCATGTTCGAACGCAGCCGTTTTACGATCGACCAGATCGACCCCGAGGTCTTTGCCGCCATCCAGCAGGAGAACCAGCGCCAGGAAGACCACATCGAGCTGATCGCCTCCGAGAACTACACCTCGCCGGCCGTGATGGCCGCCCAGGGTTCGCAGCTGACCAACAAGTACGCCGAGGGCTATCCCGGCAAGCGCTACTACGGCGGTTGCGAGTACGTCGACGTCGTCGAGCAGCTGGCCATTGACCGCGTCAAGCAGCTGTTCGGCGCCGAAGCCGCCAACGTGCAACCCAACTCGGGCTCGCAGGCCAACCAGGGCGTGTACTTCGCCGTGCTCAAGCCGGGCGACACCATCATGGGCATGAGCCTGGCCGAAGGCGGCCACCTGACCCACGGCATGGCCCTGAACATGAGCGGCAAGTGGTTCAACGTGGTCAGCTACGGCCTGAACGCCCAGGAAGACATCGACTACGACGCGCTGGAAAAGCTGGCCCAGGAGAAGAAGCCCAAGCTGATCATCGCCGGCGCCTCGGCCTTCGCGCTGCGCATCGACTTCGAGCGCATCAGCAAGGTTGCCAAGTCGATCGGCGCTTACTTCATGGTCGACATGGCCCACTACGCCGGCCTGATCGCCGCGGGTGTCTACCCGAACCCGGTGCCGCACGCCGACTTCGTCACCACCACCACGCACAAGAGCCTGCGCGGCCCGCGCGGCGGCGTGATCCTGATGAAGGCCGAGCACGAGAAGGCCATCAACTCGGCGATCTTCCCCGGCATCCAGGGCGGCCCGCTGATGCACGTAATCGCCGGCAAGGCCGTCGCCTTCAAGGAAGCGCTGACGCCTGAGTTCAAGGAATACCAGCAGCAAGTGGTGAAGAACGCCGCCGTGCTGGCCGAGACCCTGATCGCGCGCGGCCTGCGCATCGTCTCGGGCCGCACCGAAAGCCACGTGATGCTGGTTGACCTGCGCGCCAAGAACATCACCGGCAAGGAAGCCGAGCGCATCCTGGGCGAGGCGCATATCACCGTCAACAAGAACGCCATCCCCAACGATCCGGAAAAGCCGTTCGTGACCTCGGGCATCCGCCTGGGCTCGCCGGCCATGACCACGCGCGGCTTCAAGGAAGAAGAAGCCCGCATCGTCGGCAACCTGATCGCCGATGTGCTGGACAACCCGCACGACGCCGCCAATATCGCCAGCGTGCGCGAGCAGGCGGCAGCCCTGACCAAGCGTTTCCCGGTCTACGGCTGATGCATCGAGGCCGCCCATGCGGATTCCGCATGAGCGGCCGGCAGCTCCGCAAGCCGGCGTCCTCGGGCACTGGCTTGCGGGCCTCGCCAACCCGCCCCGCCTCCGCAGAACGACAACACGGACAAGGCGACGGGGTTCAACTGAAGGTGGTCCGGCATGAAATGCCCCTTTTGCGGTCATTCCAATACCCAGGTACTCGACACGCGCATGTCGGAAGACGGCGATGCCGTGCGCCGGCGCCGCCGCTGCGAAGCCTGCGACCGCCGCTTCACCACCTATGAGCGGATCGAGCTGTTCTTCCCCGCCATCGTCAAGAAAAACGGCTCGCGCGTGGACTACACCCGCGCCAAGCTGAAGGATTCCATGCGCCTGGCGCTGCGCAAGCGCCCGGTCTCGGCCGAAGCCATCGACGAAGCCATCACCCGCATCGAAGAAAAACTGCTGGCACTGGGAGAGAAAGAAATCCCCAGCAGCCAGGTCGGCGAACTGGTGATGCGCGAATTGCGCAAGCTCGACAAGATCGCGTATATCCGCTTTGCTTCGGTGTACCGGAGCTTTGAGGACGTGTCGGAATTCCGCGACGTGCTGGATGAGTTTGCGGCGTCCACCCCCCGGAAGGGGTAGCAAAAGTAACAAAATCGTTGTTTAATCCCCGTTGCATTTCCGCAAGGCCCGCTGTCGCATATTAAAAGGGCCCGGGATTGCAGACCAAAAAAAGAAGTTAACGAAGTCGGACGTCTTTTGACGGGGGTCAGAATGGGTCAACGCTGCCGCGGGGCAGCCGGCTTTGCCATGCTCGAAGCATTGGTGGCAATTGTCGTTCTGGCGGTTGGCGTGCTCGGCGTCGCCAGCCTGCTGCTGAATTCATCCCGCTTCACGCAACAAGCTTCCTACGACACCACTGCCATGCAGCTGGCCACCGAGATGGCCGAGCGCATGCGTGCCAATCCGGCCGTCTCGCAAACCGGCGCGGCGGCGGAAGCCATCATCCCGAACCGCTACTTCATCGACACTGCCACCGGGCAGCCGCCCGCGCTCACGGCAGCAAACAGCCCGTACGCGATCGCCTGCCCGGGCACGGCGGCCGGGTGCGCGCAGCAACTGGCGGATTTCGATGTCGCCGAGTTCTGGGAGCGTGTCAGCACAGGCCTGCCTGGCGGACGCGCCGTGATTTGCCGGGACATGGTCGCCTACGACCAGGCCACCGGCTTCTCATGGGGATGCACGCCATCGGCCACTGGCCGCGCGGACGACGCACCGATTGTCATCAAGATCGGCTGGATCTCCCGGCTTGCCGCCAGAACCGTCGCGGCACGGGTCGACATGTCCGACATGGGCACGCGCCCCCAGGTGGTCATCGTGGCCACGCAGGGCACGGTTAACTGACATGCGGAACGCCAGGATGTATCTCAACGCCGGCCGGCATCGTCAACTGGGGCTGTCGCTGGTGGAGCTGATGGTGGCGATGACGCTGAGCCTGCTCCTGATCATGGCTGCCGCGGCGCTCTACCTGACCGGACGAGCCAACTACAACAGCATCGATGACACCACTGCGCTGGATGAGAAAGGCCGTTTTGCGGTGGATACCGTGGTTCGGATCGTGCGCCAGGCCGCGTGGAGCAACTATGCGGGCAACAGCGCCGCGGCCTCTCCCGGCGCCAGCGGGCCTCCCGCGCCCAGCCCCGGAGGCGTCATGCTCACCACCACGAGCCTGTCGCCGACCATCAGCGGCCTCGACAGCTGCGGCGCCCCCGCGCAAGATCTCGGCAATCCGGCGCAAAACCTCGCGTGTCCGGCCCAAGCGGGTGCCGTGAACAAGAGCGATGTGCTGCAGGTCCGCTTCTTCGGCTCCGGCACGCAGCAGGACCGCACCGTCCCGGACAACAGCATGATCGACTGCTCCGGCAATGGCGTCGCCGAGCCGCAGGCCTGGGAAGACGCAGACCTAGCGCGCGGCATGGCGGTCTTCTATGTCAGCAACGATGCCGGCGGCATGCCTCAGCTGATGTGCGGCTATCGTCCACGGGACGCCGCCAACAAGGAAATCCTCACGGCCGGCACGGCGTACCAGGCTGTTTCGCTGATCTCAGGCGTTGAAGTCTTCCAGGTGCTTTACGGCATGGATACGAATTTCGACCAGACCCCGGACCGCTTCCTGTCGGCCACCGAGGTGCTGGCCCTGCCCACCACCTGGCAGAACGTCGTCGCCATCAAGATTGCCATGGTGCTGATGGGCGATACCGCCAGCGCATCGCCTCAGGATCCGCCAACCTTGCGCCTGTTCGGGCGCCTGTTCCCGGGCTCGCCGGGCAACGACACATCCTTCACGCCGGCCACGCAACTGCAGCGCATGCGACGCCTGTACACCGTCACCGTACAGCTCCGGAACATGGCCACCTGCACCACCTGCTCGCCGACATGAACGCCCGCACCGCGCACCCCAACCCGCGTGGCATCGCGCTGATCACCGCCCTGGTGATGCTGCTGATCATCAGCGTCATCGCCATCGCCGGTGCCCGGCTGGCCATTGGCAGCAAGCGCATGGCATCGAACCAGCGCGACCGGGACCTGGCTCAGCAAGCGGCCGAGGCAGCCTTGCTGGATGCGGAAATCGACATCCAGGGTGTTTCCGCCCCAACCAGCCGGTCGGCCATCTTCTCCGGCACCACGATGAATGTGCTGCCGTTCGTGGCGGGTTGCAATACGGGCGTGACAGGCGCCTCACCCTTCCAGGGATTGTGCGACCCGGTGCTCGACGGCACGCCGAACTGGCTTGCCGTTGACTTCAGCCAGACGGGCGCCAACGCACGCACCACCGCCTACGGCACCTTCACCGGCCGCAGGTTCCCGACCGCGACAGGCGGGCTGCTGCCTGCCGCCCTGCCGCGCTACATCATCGAGCCGATCAGCGACATGTCGCCAGGCGCGAGCGAGGGCGCATACATCTTCCGCGTCACGGCCGTCGGCTTTGGCGCTAACCCGGCGACCCGGGTCATGTTGCAGTCGTACTACCGGAAGGGGGAATGAATGGCAACGTCCATGCCTGTCGCGGAGCACGGCAAATGAGCCGGATCCGGAAATTCATTTTCGCGGCAATGGCCGCGCTTCTCAGCCTGCCCGCCGGCCCGCTGCTTGCCGCAACGGAACAGAGCAGCCTCGCGACCGTCAAGCTCGCGCAGGCGCCGCTGTACGGCCGCAACCAGAATATCCATCCCAACCTGCTGCTGACGCTCTCGGTGGAGTTCCCCACGGTGGGGTCAGCCTATCGCTCCGGCACGTATTCGCCGACCACGGAATACATTGGCTACTTCAATCCGCGCAAGTGCTACAACTACAGCGGAAGCGCCAGCAATGGCTATTTTGTCATTGCCGGCGACGCCAACACGGCCGATCACACATGCACGGGCCAGTTCAGCGGCAACTTCATGAACTGGGCCACGGCCTCGGCCATCGATATGCTGCGCTACGCGCTGACCGGGGGCGACCGCGTCGTCGACTCCGCCACACAGACCATCCTGCAACGTGCCGTGCTGCAGGAGAGTTTTTTCAACAGCAACTCCTACTTCCCCCGCAAGACCTACGACAAGGCGTCCTCGGTCACGCCTTTCAGCAGCAGGACCTTGTACATCACCTCATGTGGCAACAAGGTGTTCTTTGGGGACAGCACCGAGTCCGGCGCCAGCTGCTCGAGCCCCGGCAAGTACAGGAACCAGGGCACCTACCTGGTACGGGTGCAAGTCTGCGATGCAAGCGAAGCGAGGTCCCGCACCGATTTCTGCAAGCTGTATCGCACCGGGTACAAGCCGGTTGGCGAAATGCAGCGCAATGCAGACAAGGTCCGCTTTGGCGCGTTTGGCTACCTGAACGACAGCGCCAATACCCGTTATGGCGGTGTCTTGCGGGCGCCCCTGAAGTATGTGGGGCCGAACACCGTCGACAGCAATTTCAACCAAGCCAGCAACCTGCGCCGGGAATGGGATGACGACGGCGTATTCATCCAGAACCCCGAGAGCGCGTCAGAGAACATCAGCGGCGTCATCAATTACCTGAATCAGTTCGGGCGTTCCGGCGCCTACAAGTCATTGGATCCGGTCGGCGAACTCTACTACGAGAGCATCCGCTACCTGCAAGGCCGGCAACCAACGCCCGAAGCCATCGACAACGCCAGCGCCTACAAGGATGGATTTCCGGTCTACACACAATGGACAGACCCCATCCTTGCCAGTTGCCAGAAGAACTACGTCCTTGCCATTGCCGATATCAATACGCACTGGGACCGCTACATTCCCGGCAACACCAGGACGACCTACCTCTCCGGTGGCAAGCCGGTCTCTGCCAACGACTCGGCCCGGCCGGCGGACGCGATATCGAAATACAGCAAGTACAGCTTCGATGTCACGACCTGGACGCAGGCGGTGGCCGATCTCGAGAGTTCGGGAACATCCGGCAACAGCCGCCCCGACACCTCGCTCGCCAACCTGGCTGGCGCCGACACCGGCTCCAGCGGCCACGGCACCTACTATATGGCCGGCGTCGCGTATTGGGCCCATACCTACGGCTTCCGCCCCGATATGCCGGAATTGCGCGTCACCACGTTCAGCATCGACGTCAATGAGAACGGGAACGGCAGCGTCGGCGACGAACAGCGCCGCAGCCAGATGTACCTGGCGGCAAAATACGGCGGCTTTGACGACCAGAATGGTGATGGCAATCCGTTCCGCACCAAGGGGGCCAGCGGCGCCACCGTCACCAGCAATGCCGAATGGGAATCGTCGGGCGGATCCGACGTCCCCGCCAACTGGTTCCTGGCCGGGCAGCCGGCCGCCATGATCGCTTCCATCAAGAAGGTCTTCGCGCAAATCGTCAACGCGGCCGGCACATTGTCTGGCGTGGCACTGACCTCTTCCCAGGTGGCGAGCGACACCCTCTTGTTCACTCCCGGATTCGACCAGCGATGGAACGGGCGCCTTTCGGCACTGGCGGTGACCAATGATCCCGACACCGGCGTTCAGATCTCCAGTACCGAAACCTGGGAGGCTGGCAAGGTGCTGACTGCCCGCACCGCTGCCCGCAATCTGCTGACCTGGGTCCCGTCGGGCACGGCCGACAATGCAGGAACCGGCGCGGGTGCGGGCGCCACCTTCGAATGGAAATCCCTCAACGCCGCGCAGAAGGCCGCACTGAAGCTCGCGCCGACAGAGACTGACACCGTGGCCCAGAGCCGGCTCAGCTATCTGCGTGGCGAGCGCAGCCAGGAGCAATCCACCGGCAGCACGGGGACCATGCGCTTGCGCGACTCACTGCTGGGCGACATCGTCAACTCGGGCCCCGTCTACATGGCGGCCCCGTCCAGCACCATCGCCGAAAGCGACTACACCGCCTTCTACAAGGCCCACAGCCAGCGTACCGCCGCAGTTTACATCGGCGCCAACGATGGCATGCTCCACGCCTTCAATGCGGCCAATGGCTCTGAACTGTTTGCCTACGTGCCAAACGCAGTGTTCGCCAACCTGGTCCAGCTGACCTCGCCGAGCTATATCCATCGGCCGTACGTGGACGCCACGCCTGCCGTGGCGGAAGCCCGGGTCGGCAACGCCTGGCAGACCGTGCTGGTCTCTGGCATGGGTGGCGGCGCGCAAGGCCTCTTTGCGCTGAATGTCAGCGATCCCGCCAGCGTCGGATCCGGCAATGTCTTGTGGGAGTTCACGGACAAGGATGATGCCGACATGGGCAACGTCATGTCGCCGCCCCAGATCGTCAAGCTGTTTGCCGGCAAGGACTCCGACAACAAGCCTGTGTACAGGTGGTTTGCCATGACGGGCAACGGCCTGAATGCCAACGATGCGGATGGCGCGAGCAATCCGGCCGCGCCTTCGGTGCTGTTCATCGTGGCACTGGACAAGCCGGCCGGGACGCCGTGGCAACTGGGCGTCAATTACTGGAAGATCTCGATGGCGGCGGACGTCACCGCCGGCATTGCCAACGGGCTGAGCTCGCCGGCGCTGGTGCGGCTTACCGACGGGCAGACCGTCGCCGCCTACGCCGGCGACCTCCAGGGCCGCCTCTGGAAGTTCATCCTGAATGGCGGCCCATCCACCTGGAACGCTGCCGGGGCCCTGCCCTACTACGGCGGCGGCAACTACGGCCGGCCGCTGTTCCAGGCCCGCGATGCCAGCGGAAAGCCGCAACCGATCACGGTCCAGCCCAAATGGGTCTACGCGCCCGGCGGCTACATGGTGGTGTTCGGCACCGGGAAGTACCTGGAGCCTGCCGACACCATCACCACCGGCACGCTGACCCGGAACGCCATGTACGGCATCTACGATGCGGGAGGCTCCCAGTCGATCGCAGACCGCAGCATGCTGAACCCGGTCACCCTGACCCGTAACAGCAAGGGCGCTTACGAATATTCGTCACGCAGCTATAGCCTCGGCTCAAAGACTGGGCAGAAGGCGGGGTGGTACTTTGATTTCCCGGGCAACGGAGAACGCCAGGTCACCGCACTCGTGCCAGCCTACGGAAAGATCTGGTTCAACTCGCTGATGACCGGCGATGATCTTTGCGGCGCCTCCAGCAACAGCGGCCGCTATCAGATCAATGCGCTGACCGGCATGCCCGCCACGGGGACATCGACCGGCGATCTCTCCACCTTCGGCATCCTGGGTGCGCCAGTGCTGATCCAGACCAAGACCACGGTCGATCCACAACGCAATGCCGTCGGCCAGATCACTACGCTGAAGTTCATCGACGTGTTCTCGTTCGGCGCATCGGGTGGCGGCCGCAGCGCAGGCGCGTCGTTGTCCAGCAGGCCGCTTGTGTCCGGCAACACAGCCACCGACGGGGGGCACCCCACCACCGGGCGCCTTGGCTGGCGCGAGATTCGCAATTTCGGAGCCGCAAATGAAGCGCTGCCACCGTGACTGGCGTCGCCACGCCAGCGGCTTCACGCTGATGGAGATGCTGATTGCCATCGCCATCCTTGGCATCCTCGCTGGCATTGCGTATCCCAACTACGCCGAACATGTTGCCCGCGGGCGCCGCACCGAAGCCAAGGCTGCATTGATGACGGCCATGCAAGCGCTGGAGCGTCGTTACGCACAGGCCAACTCCTACGTCGACCCCGCCGACAGCACGCGCGCCTGGCGCGGCTTCCCGCAAGCCTCGGAAAGCGGCAACTACGCGATTGCATCCGGCGCGTGCGCAGGGCTGGCATTCAACGAATGCGTGCAGGTCAGCGCCACGCCCACGATCGCCGACAACCGCTGTGGCACGCTGCTGCTGCGCAGCACCGGCGAGCGCGGCGTGCTGATCAACAATGTCGCCGCCTTCGCGAACCTGCCCCAGGGATGCTGGTGATGCGCCCTCAAGCCCCCCGACCCCAGACCGGATTCACGCTGATCGAACTGCTGGTCACGCTGGTCGTGCTGGTCATCCTCGCCGGCATGGCGGCACCCGCCTACACCTCCTTCATTCAGCGCAACACGCTTGCCACTGAAGCAGACGCGCTGGCTTCGTCGCTTTCCCTGGCACGGGCCAGTGCGCTATCGCGCAATAGCTGGGTCACCGTGGCGCCCGTCAGCAATGACTGGCGCAACGGCTGGACTGTCTGCCTGAACCCAAATCGAAACGCGGACTGCACGGGCCAAGCCGTGCTGGTTCAGCATGTCCCCTCCGCCCAGGGATTGACCGTAGCATTCTCCAGCACGCCGCAGTCGGGGGTCCTCTCCTACTCGCCCGTAGGCTATACCCGCACGCTGGCAGATGCGATGCAGTCTGCCCAGGTGCTGATGGGACTGGGCACCGGCAACCAGAAGCTCATCGATATCAGCCAGTTGGGCAGGGTCCGCGTATGCGCGCCCGTGCCGACACAAGCCACGGTGTGTCAGTAGGCGAGGCTGCCTGGTCGCTGTTCCCGGGAAGACCGAAACAACATTCCGCAAATCCTCCACGCTTAGGCACGTATTCGCCTGCTCGCGACAGCTAGTCTGACGGTCCCTGCCAGTCTCGGTGACCGCCCATGCCGGATCTTCGCAAGCCAGCACATCCACCTGCCCGCCCGCGCCGCAGACCGCGTTGCGCCGGCCGCCCCGCGGGATTCGCGCTGCATGAAACGCTGTGCGCGCTGATCGTGCTTGGTGCCGGGCTGATGCCAATGATGGGGCTGGCGCCGAAGGCGCTGGCCCAGCTGCGCGAACTCGACGCGCTGGCCCGGTCCGCCCGCCTTGCCGTGGAGATGGCTGAGCTGGATACAGCGCAGCCGGCACTGCAAAGCGGGCGACCAGACCTCTGGTCGAGCCGGTGCGGGAACAACCCGGCGTTTCCGTGCCCGGAAGATTCGCCACTGATCATGGCAGGACGGCTTGGCGGGCAGGCCGGCATACCCGCGATCGCCTTGTGGATGCAGCCATGAGGCGGGACGCATCCAGGGCATTCTCGCTGGTCGAGCTGCTGGTCGGACTGATACTCGGCCTGATCGTCACCGCGGCAGCCGTTGCGGCATTCCATGCCACTCGTACCGCCTACCTCACCGCCACCGACCGCATCCTGCTCGAAGAGCGCGGCCAGCGCGCCCTGACGATCATCGCCGCGCTGCTGCGCCAGTCCGGCTGGCCCGGCGAGCCCCTTCCCGCCACCTCCTACCCTGCGCCGCCGGCCGTCAGCGGCGCCGACGACTGCGGTCAGCCTGCCATCGGTGCGGTGCCGTCCTGCGGCAGGGCTGGCGTCGGCCGCAGCGATGCGCTGCTGGTCCGCTTCAGCGGCAGCGGCCTGCCGGCTGCGCCGTCGCAGCCGGATGAAACCATGACCGACTGCAGCGGCTACGCCGTCGCCGCGCGCGTGGCCGGTGCTGACGCGCACAGTGGCTACGTCGCAGCCAACCTGATCTATGTCGCGGCGGGCAGCGATGGCGTGCCGCAACTGCTGTGCCGCTACCCGGCACGCCGCGGTGGCGTGATCGACGGCACTGGCTGGACCTCCGGCGCGCTGGTCCGCGGCGTTGAATCACTGCAAGTGCGCTACGGCCTGGATACGGACGGCGACGGCCGGGCCGACCGCTTCGAGACGGCATCCGCGATCCACTCGCTGGATGAATCCGCCTGGCATCGCGTGGTGGCCGTGCAGATTGCCATTGCCGTGCGCGGCGAGCGCCCGGGTTCGGCAGCGGCAAGCCCGGGCAAAGACGCCGACCCACCCGGCACCGCCGCCGGCGATCTGGCGCCGGTGCCGCCGTCGCAGGCCGGCACCGCCCGCCGTGTCTTCGCCACCACGGTGCGGCTGCGCAATGCGCCACGCTGCCAGGAAACGCTGTGCTAGCCCGCCGCCTTCCATGTCGCCACAAGGCAGGCGCCGTCACGCTGCTGCTCTGCGCCACGATGCTGCTGCTGGTAGTGCTGACCGCTGCCGGCACGCTGCACATGCTGCTGTCCGCGCGGCGACTTGCCGTCATGCAGCTCGAACGCGAAATCGCATTCCGGGCCGCCGAGGTCGCGTTGCTTGATGCCGAGTCGGACCTGCTTGCGGCCGCCATATCGCAAGACATGATGGGCCGGCTCGGCATCTGGCCGGCACCGGGACACTGCGGCAGCGGCCAGCAGGCTGGCGTGTGCCGGCCAGCGGTGACGGGCCCACCCGTGTGGCAGCCCTGGCTGCTGGCCGACACCAGTGCGGACGCCGTCGGCGTGCCATTCGGCCGCTTCTCGGGTGCGACGCTGCCGGTGCTGCCCGCGGGTGCCGCCGGCACGCGCGAACTGCCGCGGTATGTCGCCGAGATCCTGGACGAAGCACCGTCCGGCTACAGCACTCCGGATGCCCCTTCCGCCACCACACCGGCACCACGGATCCGGATCACGGCCATCGGCTTCGGCCGCAGCCGTGCCATACGTGCCGTGCTACAGAGCGTGATCCAGCCGTGAATCGCCTCGTTGCCGTTGCCTTCGCCTGCCTGGCCATCGCCATTGCACCAGCGTCAGCCGCCACCGGATCCGAAGCAGGTCGGCTGCCCCTGGCTTACCGGACCACGGCGGGCGCATATCCATGGACCGGGCGCTTGTTCGCTGTCGGCTGGCAAGGACCGGCGCCAGTGCTGTCGCCTTATCTATGGGAAGCCGGCACGAGCCTCGACCATCGGCCGGTTGGATCGCGTCGCATATTCACGTCGTCAGCGCCGCCGCAGCGCGTCATCGCGCTGCAATGGGCTGCCATCGATGCCGCCTTCCGGAATACGGATAGCGCCGACATGCTTGGCCGCCTTGACCGCGCTCACCTCGAATGGCTGCGCGGCGACCGCACCGAGGCCGGCCTGCGCCAGCGCGACACGCGACTCGGCAATGCCGCAGGCGCGCGCGTGCGGGTGGTTGCGCCTCCGGCCTGGGCGCCTGGCAAACCCGGGCATGCCGGCTTTCGCGCGCGCTACGGCCTGCGCCCGCACGTCGTCTGGCTGGGCACCAACGACGGTCTGCTGCATGCGTTCAATGCCGTGACCGGCGAGGAGCGCGCCGCCTATCTGCCCGGCGTGCTGTTGCCCTATGCCGCCGCCACGCCGGCGAACGACGCGCCGCTGGCGCCCGCGCCCTGCCCTCGCCCCGAAGCGCAGGATGTGACGATCCATGGCGAGTGGCGCACGGTCGTGCTGTGTGGCATCCCTGGCAGCGCCAGGACCGGCAACCCCGCAGCGGCATTCGCGCTCGACGTCTCGGATCCCGACGGTCCGATGCCCTTTGCATTGCTGTGGGAGATCGCCGCCACGGACACATTGCCACTATCCGCACGCGGCCCGGTGCGTGCCGCCGGCATTCCTGGCCAGGACGGATTGCGCTGGTACGCAGTCGTGACGCTGGCTGCCGCGACCCATGACAAGTCGGAGGCAGCGCGCTCCGGCCTTGCGCTGCTGCCATTGGACAAGCCCGCCGGGGCGGCATGGGCCGGGCAGTACGCCGTCCGCACCTTGCCATTGCCGGAACGCGACTGCCTGGGCCGGCCGGCAACCGGCAACCTGGTGGCGGCCAGCGTGCTGTCCGACATGACAGGCACGGCACGCGCTGCCTATGCGACAGACGATGCCGGCCAGCTATGGCGCTTCCCGCTCGCGGAAGCGCCTCAGCCGGGCGGTGCGCCCGCCGTGTCATGCCTCCACCGGATGCAGACGTCGGCGCAGCCGCTCATGCCCGAAGCGCCCGTGCTGCTCGGAGCGCCGACTGCGCCGGTCGTGGTCTATGGCACGGGCAACGAACTTGCAGCGGTGCCCGACCTGTCGTCCTCGCGCGGCGCCACTGCAGTCCCATTGGTGCAAGTTGTGGCGCAGGCCGTAGATGGCGGGCACATCCTGCGCGCGCAGCCAGCCGGCGCCGGCGATGCCGGCTGGCATCTGACCCTGCCCCATGCCGGCGAACAGGTGGTGGAGGTCCAGCCGGTCTTCCCCGGCCATCTGCTGTTCGTGACGCGCACGCCCGATGGCGCGCAACGCAGCTACCTGGTGCTGGCGGCGACCGGGGAATCGGTCAGCCAGAGCGGAACCGGCGAACGCCTGCACATGGCCACCGGCCAGTTGCTGGCTCCAGGCGCCAGCGTGTTCGTGACCGTTGCCGAATTGCCCGCCGCACCGGCGCAGCCGGGACGCACCGCGCGCCAGGCTTACGAGCTGTCGCTATGGGCTGTCGATGGCAACACGGTCACGCGGGTGTCGCAAACCATGGTCAGCCGGCGCACCGGGCGCCTGCGCTGGCGCGAGATCGCCGGACCGGTACGGGAGGATTTGCCATGACTACCGCGGCGCCTGCCTCCCGGCCCCGGGCCGGGTTCAGCCTGGTCGAGCTTGCGGTTGCGCTGGCCGTCCTCGCGATCCTCGCGGCCATCGCCGTGCCCGCATGGCACGGCCACCTGATGCGGGGATGGCGGGCGCAGGCGCGTACCGCGCTGACCGAGGGAATGCTGCAACTGGAGCGCCACGCCGTCGGCGCCATGACGTTTGCCACCGAACCCGGTGCCGAAGTGGCCGCCGGGGAATGGCCACTACCCGTACCGGCCACCGGCACCGTGCGTCATGTCGTGACAGCCGCGGCATGCCCGCAGGCCGGCCTGGATACCTGTGTTGAATTGCGAGCCGTCCCGCAGCGGCCCGACCCGGAGTGCGGCGTGCTGATCCTGCGCAGCACCGGACAGTGGCTGACGCTACCCGAAGGTGAAGCCGTGCCGCGGCCGCTTCCGTCCCATTGCTGAAGGCGCGATGAACAGCCACGCTCCCCGCCGCCACCATGGCCTGACTCTGGCCGAGCTGCTCGCCGGCCTGGCCATCCTGGCACTGCTGGCGGCGGCATCCTATCCGGTGTTCGGCGGCCTGCTCGCCCGGCAACAGGTCACACTGGCGGCCGACCGGCTGGCGGCATCGCTGGCGCTGGCGCGGGCCACCGCACTGGCGCGCCGCCTCGAGGTGACGCTGCAGCCGCTGCCGGGCGAGGCGACGCTGGGCCCTGGCTGGCAACTGGTCGCGGCAGACGGCGACCCGGATCGCCGCGCGGTGCTGGCCGTGGTCGAACCGGGCATGCCCTGCCTGTGGGTGACGCTGCGCCAGACCGCCCGCGGCACGAATGTGCTGAAATTCCTGCCTGTGGGATACTCTCGTTCTGAGCAGGGCGGTTTCCAGGCCGCCACTTTCACGCTCGGCTGCCGTGGCGAGCAGCGGCAAGTCAGACTGGGCGCGCAGGGACGTATCCGACTCTGCACCCCCGGCCGCGACGCTGACTGCGATGCGACGGAGTCCTCCGGACCACCATAACCCGGCAGCCCTGTATTCCAGATCGCTGCGCCAAGGCAAACGCAACCGCCGAATGTTTTCCGATACCGACCACGCCGCCATGCAACAGGCCCTCGCGCTCGCCGCGCGGGGCATGTTCATCACCACGCCCAACCCGCGCGTCGGCTGCGTGCTCGTCAAGGATGGCCAGGTCATCGGCCAGGGGTTCACCCAGCCGGCCGGACAGGACCATGCCGAGATCCAGGCGATGAAGGACGCGCTGGCGCGCGGGCTGGACCCGGCCGGCTCCACCGCCTATGTCACGCTGGAGCCGTGCAGCCATTTCGGACGCACGCCGCCGTGCGCCGATGCGCTGGTGCGCGCGGGCGTAGCGCGCGTGGTAGCGGCCATGGAGGATCCCAACCCGTCGGTATCCGGGCGCGGCCTGCAGCGGTTGCGCGAGGCCGGCGTGGACGTGCGCTGCGGCCTGCTGGAGAAGGAAGCGCGCGACCTGAATATCGGCTTCGTCTCGCGCATGACGCGCGGGCTGCCGTGGGTGCGCATCAAGGTGGCGGCATCGATGGATGGTGGCACCGCGCTGCATGACGGCACCAGCCAGTGGATCACCGGCCAGGCCGCGCGCGACGACGGCCATGCCTGGCGCGCACGTGCGTGCGCGATCCTCACCGGCATCGGCACCGTGCGCGACGACAACCCCGCGCTGACGGTGCGGGCCATCGCCACGCCGCGCCAGCCCCAGCGGGTGCTGGTCGATTCGCGGCTGGAGGTCCCGCTGGACGCGCAGATCCTGACGCCGGACACCGGCCAGTTCGCCAAGCCGGTGCTGGTGTTCTGCGCGGTGGAGGACCGCGAACGCCAGCGCGCACTGGAAGGCCGCGGCGCCGAAGTCGTGGTCCTGCCCAACCCGCACGGCAAGGTCGAGTTGCGCCGCATGCTGGAAGAACTCGGCCGGCGCGGCATCAATGAGCTGCACGTGGAAGCCGGCTTCAAGCTCAACGGTTCGCTGGTGCGCGAGCATTGCGCCGACGAGCTGCTGATCTACCTCGCACCCAAGCTGCTGGGCGATGCCCAGGGCATGTTCAACCTGCCGCCGCTGGCGCGGCTGCAGGACGCCGCACAGTTCCGCTGGCATGAGATCCGGCAGATCGGCGACGACCTGCGCCTGATTGCCCGGCGCAACGACGCGTAGCGCGCCACCCATCGGCACCGCGTATCCAGATTCCAAATACCCAAAGCAGAAGACACCACCATGTTTACAGGCATTGTCGCGGCAGTCGGCCGCATTGATTCCGTAACCCCGCTGGGCGCCGCCGATGCCGGCGTGCGCTTGCATATCGCCGCGGGCGGGCTGGACCTGTCGGACGTCATCATCGGCGACAGCATTGCCATCCAGGGCGCCTGCATGACCGTGATCGCCATGGCGCCCGACAGTTTCGACGTCGAGGTCTCGCGCGAGTCGCTGGACAAGACCGTGGGGCTGGAGAGCACCGGCCGCGTCAACCTGGAAAAGGCACTGCGCCTGGCCGACCGCCTGGGCGGCCACCTGGTGTCCGGGCACGTCGACGGCCTGGGCGAAGTCGTGCACTTCGCGCCGGTGGGCGAATCGCATGAACTGCGCATCCGCGCCCCGCGCGAGCTGGCACGCTACCTGGCCTACAAGGGCTCGGTCGTGGTCAACGGGGTGTCGCTGACCGTCAACCGCGTCAATGACGAAGCCGACGGCTGCGTGTTCTCCATCAACCTGATCCCCCACACCGTGGAAGTCACCACGCTGCAGGAACTCAAGCCGGGCGCGCGCGTGAACCTGGAGATCGACCTGATCGCCCGCTATGTGGAGCGGATGCTGTCGACCGCGCAGGCCCCCGCGTAATCCCGCGGGCTACCTGCCCTCGTCAGGCACGTTATAGGTCTCGCGCAGCTTGTCGGTGAAGGGACGCAGCGCTTCCACGCAGGCGCTGCTGTTGCCGCCCTCCATCGTGGACAGGCTCCAGTTGCAGCCGCCGGCGTCCGGCGCGTGCCAGACCACATCGCCAAAGCAGGCGCCTTCGCAGGCGGCGAACTTCGACTGCTCGGCGCGTACCAGGGCACGCAGTTCGGCCTTGTTCTTGATCTGCCTCGACATGGTTGTCTCCCTTTGTTGTACAAAGTCCGCGGGCGCGATCAGGCTGCCGCCCTGATTTGAAGTCCGAGCCGCCGCTTGCCAGCGCGGCGGCATTCAGGGCGGGGCGTGCCCTTTTGTCGCGAGCATACGCTGACAAACCCCTCCTGTGGCAATTTGCTTGCACCGCCGCCCCCCCTGGGAGGCGCGCCGCGCGGGGCCTGGCAGCTTTGTTGTAAGTCAGCTGGTGCCTGCAGCGCCCGAGGCCTAGAATGGTTAAGCAGCGCTTGCAGTCCATGTATGCCCACAGGCGCTCGCCACTCGTTCCCGGGCCTCCCCCCTCGACAACGTCTAGCACCGGTGACTGCTGAAGTCACTCACGGGGACCACCTGGACCTTCATGCTCCCCTGCCCGCCGCGCCGCGCGCTCGTCCGCGAGCTGGCGCTCCCGCCGTTTCTTTCAACTGCGGGCCGGATTGTTGCCCGGCACCCATGAAGGAACTCACTGTGCCCGACCCCACCGCCAGAATCCTGTATCAGCGACTTCCGGCCACGCGCCTGCTGCGTGACCGGCATCCCACTGCGCCGATGCGCGCGCGCCTGGGCTTTGTGCGCCTGGCCGCGACCCACCTGCACCGTGCCGCCACGCTACTGATCGACTGGGACCAGGCCGTGGGCAACGGATGGCCGCGGCTGCAGCCGCCGTCCTCCCCCCTGGCGAAGACATTCCGGCGCCCAGGCGCCCGGCGTTTCGCAGGCTTTCCGTGGTCCAGCGGCAAATGGACCTGACACCAAGCGAGGCATGACCATGCTCACCCTGTTGTATTTCCGGCTGAACGACATTGCCGCGGCAAGGCGCGCGCACGCGCAGCTTGGCGAGCTGGCCGCGACTCCCGCACGCATCGACGGGCCATGGTTCTTCCAGCGCGACGACCAGCCGGCCGAAGGCCTGCCCTCGCCCCACGCGGCACAGGTCACCTATCGCAATGAAGTCGCGGCAGCCGGCATGGCCGCCGGCGCAGTGCTGGTGGCCTGGCTCGTGTTCCGCTACGGCACGCCGGTCAACGCGGCCACGGGCTTCATGGCCTACCTCGGCGGCATGGCGCTGGGCGCCGTGATCGGCCGGTGGCTGGGCAGCGTGGTCGGCGCCGGGATCATGCGCGCCGGCCTGAGGCGGCAGAAGCGGCAAATGACCGCAGGCCAGCTGATGATGATCTGCGCGTGCGACCCGCACGCAAAGGGGCGGCTCTGCGAGATCGCCCAGGATGCCGGCGCCGCCGCCATCGACCCACAGGGTGGCCGGCTGCCCCTGCGCGGCTGGCTGACAGACCGCCACTGGCCCGCATGGCTTGCAGGCCATGGCCAGCGCGCTGTCCCACACAGGAAACAAGCATGAGCGAGAGTTTTTTCTATCAGCATTGCCACGTTGTCGTGACACTGGCCGAGGTCACCTTCGGCAAGTGGGAATGGACCTATGCGCTGGATGCGCATGCCAGGTTCACCAAACCCAACGCCGGCTTCCTCACGCGCGAGCTCGCGCTGGCTGACGCGACCCGCGCGGCCAGGGCGCGCATCGCCAGGACCTCGCGGCTGCGCGCCGCAGGCCACGACCGCACCGCGCTGGCCGCCGCCGCATAGCCCCGGCCGAGCCAGGCGCCGGCACCCTGCCGGCAACGGGGCGGCCCATGCAGCACCGCGCTCCCCACCCGCTTCAGGCAGGCGCCGCACTTTCCGGCGCCGTCGCCTCACGCCTTGCCTGCCTTGGCGTACAATACCCGGCTTGACTGGGCAACCTGCCGGGCGTATATGGCCTGGCCGGCCCGGCCCGACGCCCCGCCTCAGTCCGGCCGCTTTCAACCGCGGCCATGTTTCCTGCCCCAGCTATTCGCCGGTTTTTCGCTCGATTCGCCCCAATTTGCCGTTCAGCACGCCATGAAAATCGCCCGTACCGAAGACATCATTGCCGACATCCGCGCCGGCCGCATGGTCATCCTCGTCGATGAGGAAGACCGCGAGAATGAAGGCGATCTGGTGCTGGCTGCCGATTTCGTCACACCGGAAGCGATCAACTTCATGGCCAAGCACGGCCGCGGGCTGATCTGCCTGACCCTGACCGCCGAGCGCTGCCGCCAGCTGGACCTGCACCCGATGGTCAGCCGCAACGGCACCCAGCACGGCACCAACTTCACCGTGTCGATCGAGGCTGCCGAGGGCGTGACCACCGGCATTTCCGCCGCCGACCGCGCCCGCACCGTGCAGGCCGCCGTCGCCCGCGACGCCAGGCCGGCCGACCTGGTCCAGCCCGGCCATATCTTCCCGCTGACGGCCCAGCCCGGCGGCGTGCTGATCCGCGCCGGCCATACCGAGGCCGGCTGCGACCTGGGCGCGCTGGCAGGCCTGACGCCGGCGGCCGTGATCTGCGAGATCATGAAGGACGACGGCACCATGGCGCGCCTGCCGGACCTGATCGAGTTCGCGCAGGAACATGACCTGAAGATCGGCACCATTGCCGACCTGATCCACTACCGCAGCCGCACCGAGAGCATTATCGAGCGTGTGGGCGAGCGCGCCATGCAGACGCCCTACGGCACCTTCCACAGCATCGCCTACCGCGACAAGCCCACCGGCCAGGCGCACCTGGCGCTGGTCAAGGGTTCGCCCGCGCCGGACCAGGAAACGCTGGTGCGCGTGCACGAGCCCTTCTCGGTGCTGGACCTGCTGGAAGTGAAGTGCACCACTCATTCCTGGAGCATTCCGGCGGCAATGAAAGCCATCGCCGAGGCCGACAGCGGCGTGATCGTGCTGCTTAACTGCGGCGACTCGGCCGACCAGCTGTTCACGCAGTTCAGCGCGCTGGACGCGCCGCAGTCGCGCCCGCGCCGCAAGCCGGACCTGCGCACCTACGGCATGGGCGCGCAGATCCTGAAGGATGTTGGCGTGGGCAGGATGCGCGTGCTGGCGTCGCCGCAGCGCATGCCCAGCATGACCGGCTTCGACCTCGAGGTCACCGGCTACCAACCCATGAACGGCCAGGCCGACTGAGCCTGCGCCACCCGGACACCCCGGCAGCGCGCACCAGCGCCGCTGCCGCCCCGAAAACTGGAGAACTGAACAATGGATCACGGCTTCTACCCCAGCAACCTCGACGGTGAAGGCCTGCGTATCGGCATCGTGCAGGCCCGCTTCAACGAGCCGGTCTGCGCCGAACTGCTCGAAGCCTGCGTGGCCGAGCTGGAAAAGCTCGGCGTCGAGGGCGAAGACACCCTGGTGGTGACCGTCCCCGGCGCGCTGGAAATCCCGCTGGCGCTGCAGAAGATGTGCGAGAGCGGCCAGTTCGACGCCCTGGTCGCCCTGGGCGCCGTGGTGCGCGGCGAGACCTACCACTTCGAGCTGGTCTCGAACGAGTCGGGCGCCGGCATCACCCGCGTCGGCCTGGACTTCAATGTGCCGATCGCCAATGGCATCCTGACCGTGGATACTGACGAGCAGGCCCACGCCCGCACGCGCGAGAAGGGCCGCGACTGCGCCCGCGCCGCGGTGGAGATGGCCAACCTGGTCGCCGCGCTCGATTCGCTGCGCGGCCAGGAAGATGAAGACGAGGACGACGATGAGTGATACGTCGAACACCCCCGACAACGACGGCGGCAAGACAGCCGGCGGCAAGCCCGCCGCGGCCCGCACCGAGGCCAAGGCACCGCCCAAGAGCGCGCGCCGCCGCTCGCGCGAGCTGGCTCTGCAAGGGCTGTATCAGTGGCTGCTGAACCGTAATGACATCGGGGCGATCCAGGCTCACCTGCATGATGCGCAAGGTTTCAACAAGGCCGACCGCGAGCACTTCGACGCGCTCCTCAACGGCGCCGTACGCGAGGAAGCCCGCCTGACCGCCGCCTTCGAGCCGTTCCTGGACCGCAAGGTCGAAGAACTGTCGCCGGTCGAGCGCGCCGCCCTGCTGGTCGGCAGCTATGAGCTGGTGCACTGCCTCGACATCCCGTACAAGGTCGTGATCAACGAAGCCGTCGAGCTGACCAAGACCTTTGGCGGCGTCGAGGGCTACAAGTACGTCAACGGCGTACTGGACAAGCTTGCCGCCCAGGTGCGCGCGGCCGAGGTCGCGGCGCGCCGCTGAGTTGCCAGCTGAGCCGCCCGCGGGCCGGCCCACGCCATCACGGCTGGCTTGCGCCGGCAGTGATGAAGACGACACCCGCCCCGGCGGGTGTTTTCATTCCTACCTATCCTCTTGCTGAACGGGCCCCGGGCCCGTCCCGGACCACCATGGACATGCAGCACCTGGCCACCGCCTCCCGCCTCGCCAATATCGAAGCCTTCCACGTGATGGAACTGGCCAAGCAGGCCGCCGCGCTGGAACGCGCCGGCCGCCATATCGTGCACATGGGTATCGGCGAGCCGGACTTTACCGCCGCCGAGCCGGTGGTGCGCGCGGCCGAAGCCGCCATGCGCCGCGGCGTGACCCAGTACACCGGCGCGCTCGGCATCCATCCGCTGCGCGAGGCCATCGCGGGCTATTACAAGACGGCCTACGGGCTGGATATCCCGGCCCGGCGCGTGATCGTCACGGCCGGCGCCTCGGGCGCGCTGCTGCTGGCGTGCGCGGTGCTGGTCGAGATCGGTGCCGAGGTGCTGATGCCCGACCCCAGCTACCCCTGCAACCGGCACTTCGTCGCCGCCTTCGACGGCGCCGCGCGCATGATCCCGAGCGGCCCGGCCGAGCGCTTCCAGCTGACCGCCGCGCAGGTCGAGGCCAACTGGGGCGAGCAGACCCGCGGCGTGCTGCTGGCATCGCCTTCCAACCCCACCGGCACCTCGATCCTGCCCGACGAGCTCGCCCGCATCCTGCAGGCCGTGCGCGCGCGCAACGGCTTTGCCATCCTCGACGAGATCTACCAGGGCCTGTCCTATGACGCGCCGCCGGTCTCGGCACTGAGCCTGGACGAGAACGTGGTCACGGTGAACAGCTTCTCCAAGTACTTCAACATGACGGGCTGGCGCCTGGGCTGGCTGGTGGTGCCGGAGGCGCTGGTGGAAGCCTTCGAGAAGGTCGCGCAGAACCTGTTCATCTGCGCGTCGGCCGTGGCGCAGTACGCCGCGCTGGCCTGCTTCACCCCCGAGGCCCTGGCGATCTACGACGAACGCAAGGCCGAGTTCCGCCGCCGCCGCGACCTGATCGTGCCGGCACTGGAGTCCCTTGGCCTGCGCGTGCCGGTGCGCCCCGACGGCGCCTTCTATGTCTACGCCGACTGCCGCGGCGTCAACCACCCCGCCGCCGGCGATGCCGACCGGCTGACGCAGGCGATGCTGCACGATGCGGGCGTGGTCATGGTGCCGGGGCAGGATTTCGGCCCGCATACGGCGAAGGACTACATCCGGATCTCGTACGCGACCTCGCGCGAGAATATCGAGGAGGCGATGGCGCGCCTCGGCAAGCTGTTCCGCTGACCGGCCTCTGCCGCGGCTGAAGCAGGCAAAAGAAAAGCACCCCGCGGGGTGCTTTTCTGATTGGCGGTACCGTTGCGCGCTCAGGCGTTGTGCGGACCGTTGTTCGCTTCCAGTTTCTCGGTCGGGGCCAGCCGCTCGGCCGGGGCCTTGACCTCGACCGGCTTGTCGGCGTTGGCGGGCGCGTTGCGCACGCCCAGCAGCTGGCGCAGGCGGGCACGCTCGGCCAGCACCTTGGCGCCGTAGCCGCCATCGGTAGCCGTGGTGGCACCGACGTAGTACTTCAGGCCGCCTTCGATCGAGCCGGCGCGGGCGATGCAGTCCTTGAGCACCAGCGCGCCGATCTTGATATTGGCATACGGGTTCAGTGCCGCGGCAACGCCGCCGACGGCCTCGTACTTGTCCTGGTGGACCTTGGTCATGACCTGCATCAGGCCCTGCGCGCCCACGCCGCTTTCGGCGTACGGGTTGAAGCTGGACTCGATCGCGATCACGCCCAGGATCAGCAGCGGGTCGATGCCGACCTCGCGGCCGGTCAGGTAGGCCGCCTTCACCAGCTGCGCGGTGGCCTGCGCCGCCACGCGGTACTTGCGGGCGATATAGTCGGCGACGGCCGCCTGCTCGCGCGCGCTGCCCAGCGTGGCGGTGCTGCGGGCGTCTTGCGCCACGCGCGTGACCGGGATCCGCGCGGCGAGGTGCGCGACCGACGGCACCTTGGCGGATGCCGCCAGGGTCCATTCGTCCACGCCCGACACCGTCGGCAGGCCGGCCTTGCCAAAGGCAAGCTTGGCCGCGGCGACGTCCGCCGAATGCGGCGGCACGGCAGTGCTGGCCACGGCAGGCGCGGCCGGCATGGCGGCGCCAACCAGCACCGCGGGTGCCTCGTCACCCGCCAGCAGCGCGGCCAGCGTGGTGCGCCATTCCTGGCTCAGCGACAGCGACACGGCCGAAACAACCGCGACCACGCCCAGGCTGTTCAGCGCGTACTTCAGCGTTGTGCGGCCACCGCGCAACGCGCGGCCCGCGACCGGATGCGCAAGACGGACCTGCAATGCCCGACTCACTCCGGGTACCGGCTGTCGGAGACGGACCTGCAAGGCCCGCCCGATGCCGGGAAGATGAAGGGTTTTCCAACCGCTCATGCTTACCTCCATCCGTTGCCCGCTTCGCGCGCCCGACTGCGGCACGCGCCCGATCTCAACGTACTCAAGTAAGGATGCCGCGCCGTCCAGCAGTGACGACCAAGCATCTGTTGGCAGGCGCTCCCCGTGCGCCCAACTGGAAACAGGCTACGCTCTGGGGGAGCGCACCCTGCCACGACTAAACTCACTACGCTCCGGCAAGTCGCCGGAGGCGACCGGTCGGCCCGCCTTGCTTCGGGTCCATACATCGGTCCTTGCTGGAGGGACTTTCTGGCACATTTTCTTTATGTGCACCCCTTGACACAGGGGGAAAATCCATGTTGCGACGCAACACTCCATGGAGCAACACCGGATTGTAGGAACGGTGTTATATCCCGTCAAGAATAATAACCTCGGTTTCTACTACTTACAGTTATTTGTAACAATGATTGCCATGTCGCCACCGGATCACCCGATTGCCCGCAAACGCAGGCCTGGCCTTGGCTGGTCGCTCGGAAAAGTACGCTGTCAGCGACAAAAAACTTACAATTTGCGCGGCTTGGCTTTGATGATTTTTTTGCCGCGGCGCCGGTGAATGTGTATCGTCACCGACTTCGACGCCGCCTTGCAGAGGCTTTCCCCCAGCCCCGCACCACAACAGAATTCACTATGCAATACAAAGACTTGCGCGATTTCATCGGCCAACTCGAAGGCATGGGCGAGCTGCGGCGCAGCGCCCGGCCGGTTGCGCCCAACCTGGAAATGACCGAAGTCTGCGACCGGCTGCTGCGCGCTGGAGGCCCCGCGGTCCTTTTTGAGAAACCTTCCGGAGCCAGCACCGATGGAGGTATCTATAGCGTCCCCGTACTGGCCAATCTGTTCGGCACGACACACAGAGTCGCACTTGGCATGGGCGCCGAATCGATGGAGGACCTGCGCGACATCGGCCGGGTCTTGTCAGCATTGAAGGAACCGGAACCGCCGCGCGGCCTGCGCGAGGCCGGCAAGCTGTTCACGCTGGCCAAATCTGTGTGGGATATGGCACCAAAGCGCGTCAGCAGCCCGGCCTGCCAGGAGGTGGTGTGGGAAGGCAACGACGTCGACCTGGCGCGCCTGCCGATCCAGACCTGCTGGCCCGGCGACGCCGCGCCGCTGATCACCTGGGGCCTGGTGGTGACCAAGGGCCCGCACAAGAAGCGCCAGAACCTTGGCATCTACCGCCAGCAGGTGATCGGCCGCAACCAGGTCATCATGCGCTGGCTGGCGCACCGCGGCGGCGCGCTGGATTTCCGCGAGCATGCGCTGGCCAATCCCGGCAAGCCCTTCCCGATCGCGGTGGCGCTGGGCGCGGACCCCGCCACCATCCTGGGCGCGGTGACGCCGGTGCCCGATACGCTGTCCGAGTACCAGTTCGCCGGCCTGCTGCGCGGCAGCCGCACCGCGCTGGCCGGCTGCCTCACGCCGACGCTGTCCGAGCTGAGCGTGCCCGCGTCGGCCGAGATCGTGCTCGAAGGCCATATCCAGCCCGACCCGAACCACCCGTCCGGCTACCAGCATGCGCTGGAAGGCCCGTTCGGCGACCACACCGGCTATTACAACGAGCAGGACTGGTTCCCGGTGTTCACCATCGACCGCATCACCATGCGGCGCGACCCGATCTACCACTCCACCTACACCGGCAAGCCGCCCGATGAGCCGGCGGTGCTGGGCGTGGCGCTGAACGAGGTGTTCGTGCCGCTGCTGCAGAAGCAGTTCCCGGAGATCACCGACTTCTACCTGCCGCCCGAGGGCTGCAGCTACCGCATGGCGCTGGTGCGCATGAAGAAGCAGTACGCCGGCCATGCCAAGCGCGTGATGTTCGGCGTGTGGAGCTTCCTGCGGCAGTTCATGTATACGAAGTTCATCGTGGTGGTCGATGACGATGTCGACGTGCGCGACTGGAAGGAAGTGATCTGGGCCATCACCACACGGGTCGACCCCAGCCGCGACACGGTGCTGGTCGACAACACGCCGATCGATTACCTGGACTTCGCCTCGCCGGTGTCGGGCCTGGGTTCCAAGATGGGCATCGACGCGACCGACAAGTGGCCGGGCGAGACCACGCGCGAATGGGGCACGCCGATCTCCATGGATGCCGCGGTCAAGGCGAAGGTCGATACCATGTGGGAAAGCCTGTTCGAGCGTCCGGCCGGCAACTGAATCTAAGGGCCGTTATCATTGCAGGCTGATGCCGGCTGCCGCCACACGAGCCCGGCATACCCATCGCCACCATCCGATGCCCGCGACAGACGGGCCCGAGGAGGAGACATGAGCACCCCCGCCCCTCTGACCGAAGGGAATCTGATGTGGACGCCGTCCGCGGCGTTCCGCGACAGCAGCCAGATCGCCGCCTTCATGCGCTGGCTGCGCGCCGAGCGCAGCCTGGCCTTTGACGACTACGACAGCCTGTGGCAGTGGTCGGTCACCGAGCTGGAAGCCTTCTGGGATGCCGTGCGCGCGTATTTCGACGTGCATTTCGACACGCCCGCCACGCAGGTGCTGGACCGCCACACCATGCCGGGCGCACGCTGGTTCGAAGGCGCGACGCTGAACTACGTGCAGCAGGTATTCCGCCATGCCGGCATTGGCAGCGCCCGCCAGCGCGCCGCGATCCGTTACGCCGGCGAAGCGCAGCCGCTGGCCGAAGTGAGCTGGGACACCCTCGAAGCCCAGGTCGCGTCGCTGGCGCATGCGCTGCGCCAGATGGGTGTGCAGCGCGGCGACCGTGTCGCCGGCTACCTGCCCAATATCCCCGCCACCATCGTCGCCTTCCTCGCCACCGCCAGCCTCGGCGCGGTGTGGTCGGGCTGCGCGCCCGACATGGGCCAGGTGGCAGTGATCGACCGCTTCCGCCAGATCGAGCCCAAGGTGCTGATAGCAGTCGATGGCTACCGCTATGGCGGCAAGGTCTACGACCGCGCCCCGGTGGTGGCAGACCTGGTCGCCACCCTCCCCTCGCTGACCGATCTCGTGCTCGTTCCACAGGTCGGCAGCAATGCGGCGCCGCCCGCCGGCGTGCGCACCCATGCCTGGCAGGAGGTGCTGGCGCACGACGTGCCGCTGGCGATCGAGCCGGTGCCGTTCGACCACCCGCTGTGGATCGTCTATTCGTCCGGCACCACCGGCATGCCCAAGCCGATCGTGCATGGCCATGGCGGCATCGTCATCGAGCAGCTCAAGCTGATGGCCTTCCATAACAACCTGGGCCCGGACGATGTCTTCCACTGGTACAGCAGCAGCGGCTGGATCATGTGGAACGCGCAGGTGGCCGGGCTGCTGCTGGGCACCACCATCGCACTGTATGACGGCAACCCGGCTTTTCCGGATGCCGGCGTGCTGTGGCGCTTCGTCGACGATGCCGGCGTGACCATGTTCGGCGCCGGCGCGGCCTTCTTCACCAACTGCATGAAGGCGGGCATCGAGCCGGCGCGCATCGCCGACGTGTCGCGCCTGCGCGGGCTCGGCTCGACCGGCTCGCCGCTGCCGGTCGAGGCCTACGACTGGATCTACCGCCATGTGCGCGAAGACATCTGGCTGGTGCCGATGTCGGGCGGCACCGACTTTGCCGGCTCGTTCGTCGCCGGCTGCCCGCTGCTGCCGGTCTATTCCGGCGAGATGCAGTGCCGCTGCCTGGGCGCCAGGGTGGAGGCCTTCGACGACCACGGCCAGCCGCTGCTCGACGCGGTGGGCGAACTGGTCTGCACCGAGCCGATGCCGTCGATGCCGCTCTACCTGTGGGGCGACACCGACGGCAAGCGCTATCGCGACAGCTATTTCGACACCTATCCCGGCGTCTGGCGGCATGGCGACTGGATCAAGATCACAAGGCGCGGCGGCGCTGTGATCTACGGGCGCTCGGACGCCACCATCAACCGCCACGGCATCCGCATGGGCACCAGCGAGCTGTACCGCGTGGTGGAAGACCTGCCGGAGGTGCTCGACAGCATGGTGGTCGACCTGGAATACCTGGGCCGCGAATCCTATATGCCGCTGTTCGTGGTGCTGCGCGAAGGCCTGGTGCTGGATGATGCGCTGCGCGACACCCTGCGCGCGCGCATCCGCGACGCGCTGTCCTCGCGCCACGTGCCCAACGAGATCGTGCAGGTGCCCGGCGTGCCGCGCACGCTGTCGGGCAAGAAGATGGAGGTGCCGATCAAGAAGCTGCTGCTCGGCCATGCGCCGCAGGGCATCGCCAACCGCGATGCGATGGCCAACCCGGACACGCTCGACTGGTACTTCGACTACGCCGCACGCTTCCTGGCTGCGCGGCAAGCCGAATCGGCCACGGCGTAGCGTCAGCGCCGGCGGCGGCCGCTAGAATTCCACATCCAGCTCGCTGATTTCGTCGGGTTCCTCGCGCGCCGCCGCGATCCACTCCTGCAGTTCCGGCATCGACAGGATCTGCTTGCAGTAGGCAACCGGCACGGGATCGAGCATCACGCCATAGGTGACAAAGCGCGTCACCACCGGCGCGTACATGGCGTCGGCCATGGTGCGCGTGCCGAACAGGTATGGCCCGCCGTAGCGCGTCAGGCATTCGGTCCAGATCGCCGTGACGCGATCGATGTCCGCCTGCGCACGCGACCACACCTTCATCCCGGGGAAATGCCCCTTCAGGTTCATCGGCAGCGCCGAACGCATCGCGGCGAACCCGGAATGCATCTCGCCGCAGATGGCACGGCAGTGGGCACGCGCGGCGCGGTCTTCCGGCAGCAGGCCAGCCTTGGGGTGGATTTCATTCAGGTATTCGGCGATTGCCAGCGTGTCCCACACCGTCACGCCGTGGTGGCGCAGGCACGGCACCAGGATCGACGGGGACAGCAGCAGGATTTCCGCACGCGCCGCGGCGTCGTCCGGCGGCACCAGCACTTCTTCGAATTCCAGGCCGGCAAAGCGCGCCAGCAGCCAGCCGCGCAGCGACCATGAGGAATAGGTCTTGCTGCTGATGGTG
Source organism: Cupriavidus sp. GA3-3 (assembly GCF_000389805.1). Lineage (NCBI taxonomy): Bacteria > Pseudomonadati > Pseudomonadota > Betaproteobacteria > Burkholderiales > Burkholderiaceae > Cupriavidus > Cupriavidus sp. GA3-3. The sequence continues at coordinate 375,596 of NZ_KB944461.1, read as the reverse complement.
AGTGTGGTCTTGGACATCGCGCCTCCTTTACTGCTTGTTGCCGCTAATGGCCGCGCACCTATGCAGTGCATCCGGCAGGCACCAGTCTGAAGCCGCTGCGCGCAACGCGCCGCGAAGCGGCGCCATGCCCATGCGCCAGGCGCATGCCTCGCTACTTGCGCGGCATTGTCCGCCCGCTCACAGCACAATGCGCAAGGCGCGTGCCAGGCATAAACTGATGGCATGCATATTGCGGCTCGCAAGAACCAGAATAGCGGGGACCGAGCCATGCTGTACCACGCCTACCAGATCTACGCGGACATGATACTGCCGGCCTGCACGCTGGCGGAGCTGGCTGCCGCGACGCTGGCGGCAAATCCCAGGTCCGGTGGTTTCGACGCGGTGCCCCGCCTGCGTGCCGCCTGCGAGCTCATCGCACTGGTGCGGCTCACGCACCACCGGCCGGCCTTCGGCATCGACCACGCAACCGTCGGCGGCCAGCCGGTGCCGGTCACCGAGGAAGTCGTCGCGCGCACGCCGTTCTGCTCGCTGCTGCACTTCCGCCGCCACGGCATCGTCGGCCAGCCGCGCGTGCTGCTGGTGGCGCCGATGTCCGGCCACTTCGCCACGCTGCTGCGCGGCACGGTCCAGACCATGCTGGCCGACCACGACGTCTATCTCACCGACTGGCACAACCCCCGCGACATTCCGTTGCTGGCCGGGCGCTTCGGCTTCGATGAATTCGTGCAGCACCTGATCGGCTTCCTGCAGACGCTGGGCGGCGGCACGCATCTGGTGGCGATTTGCCAGCCTGCCGTGGCAGCGCTGGCGGCAGCGGCACTCATGGCCGAGGACGGGGATCCCGCCCAGCCGCCCAGCCTGACGCTGATGGCCGGCCCCATCGACGCGCGCGTCAATCCGACCAAGGTCAACGCGCTGGCCATGAGCCAACCCCTCGAATGGTTCGAGCGCACCTTGATCGGCATGGTGCCGCTGCGCTTTGCCGGCGCGATGCGGCGCGTCTACCCGGGCCACGTGCAGCTGCTGGCCTTCATGAGCATGAACCCGGAGCGGCACGAACAGGCGCTGCGCGAGCTCTACGCCCTGCGCGAGCGCGGCGAGCACGACAAGGCCGATGCCATCCGCGACTTCTACATCGAGTACTTCGCCACCATGGACCTGACCGCGGAGTTCTACCTGGAAACCGTCAGCCTGGTATTCCAGCGCTTCCTGCTGGCCCAGGGCCTGCTTGACGTGAGCGGACGCCGTGTCCGCACGCGCGCCATCCACCGCACCGCCCTGCTCACCGTGGAGGGTGAACGCGACGATATCTGCGCCATCGGCCAGACCGTGGCGGCGCAGGACCTGTGCTCCAGCCTGCGCCCCTACATGCGCATGCATCATGTGCAGACCGGGGTCGGGCACTATGGCGTGTTCAACGGCAGGCGGTGGGAGACGCAGGTGTACCCGCTGGTGCGCAACACCATCTACACCAGCAGCTAACCCGGCAGCCGCCAGCGCGCTGGCCTCGCTTATCATGGCAGCTGCGCCGGGCGGCACGCGAACGGCGCGGCACCAACGATCAACATGCCATTGCTACCGACACAAGACTTCCAGGGCCAGCCGCTGGTCCGGATCGGCGATGCCGACACGTTCCTGCTGCTCGCCCCGCAACACGGCGGGCGGCTGGTCCGCTGGGTGCACCGCGGACAGGACATCCTCTACTGGCCGGACGCTGCCGACTGGTCCCGCCCGGCCACGGTCCGCGGCGGCAACCCGCTGCTGTTTCCGTTTATCGGCCGGCATTTTGCCAATGGCAATCCGGGCCAGTGGCGCGACGGGCAAGGGACCATGCACACGCTGGCGCAGCACGGCTTTGCGCGCGACCTGCCCTTCGACGTCAGCGCCATCGACGCGCAAGCCGCGATCACGATGACGCTGCGCGACAGCGATGCAACGCGCGCCGGCTACCCCTTTGCCTTTGTCTTCGACGCCATCTACCGCTTGCTGCCCGACGGCCTCGAAGTCACGCTGCGCACCATCAATACCGGCGCGCAACGCCTGCCCTGCTATCCCGGCCACCATTTCTATTTCGCGCTGCCGCACGCGCAACGTGGCGCCGCGTCGCTGGCATTGCCGGGCACGGACCGCATGCGCCAGCTACCCGATGGCAGCCCCGGGCCCGCAGAGCGGGGCGAGACGACTTACTGGCTGGACGACGCACGCCTGCAGGACACGTTCCACGTCTTTCGCGACAGCCCGTCCGCCGCGCTGGCGATGCCGGACCGCCGCGTCACGTTCGAACTCGACCTTGCCGGCAGCGCGCCATGGCATGCCGTGACGACCTGGTCCGAAAACGAAACCTCCGACTTCTATTGCGTGGAACCGTGGGCAGGCCTGCCCGACGCGATCCACCACGGCCAGGGGCTGCGCTGGATCGAGCCGGGGCAAACTGAAAGCGCGATCTGCCGGCTGCGGGTGGCTGGCTGAGTCAGTGCACCCGGCTCAGCGCTCGAAATCCAGCCCGCCGATCAGGATCGCCGGGTCAGCCTGCGACAGCGAGCGGAAGTCGATCCCGCGCGGCTCCTGCCAGGCGCGCAGCTTGGCCGGCAACGCCGCCAGGTAACCGGCAAAGCGCACCTCGCCACCGGCCGCGAACAAGCGCTGCACCTCCAGTCCATCCCACGCCAGCGTGATATCCAGCGCATAAGGGTGGCGCCGCAGGTCCGGCGGACCATCCCCGGTCATGCGCAGGCGCGGTGGCCGGCCGGGGGCTTCGGCGGGCAGGGTGTGGAGTTGCACGCGCCGGTCATGCTGGCCAATCGCGGCGGCGATGCGCGGCAGGCATTCCGCTTCAAAGCGGGCGAAGAAATCGGTGGTCAAGGTGGCGGCGTCCTGACGTTGCGAGTTGGAGCGATGGCGGCACACAGCCGTGCGCCATCGTGCCAGCAACTATACGCCGCCGGGTGTCATACCGGGCGGTAGACCTGGAAGCCCAGCCCCGGCGACAGCACCTCGGTCTCCCCTTCCTGCAGCGCCACCGGCCGCAGGCTGCCATTGGCCATCGACTCCCCCGCAAACTCAGCGATATTGCGCAGGCGGGCCGCCGGGATCCCCAGCGCGCTGAGGCGCAATTCCAGATCCTCCGCGGTGCCCGCCGCCACTGCGCCCGCAATCGCCCGCTTGAGCGCGGCCGGATCGAGCGAGCGCACGAAGGCAGGCAAGGCGCCCGCATCCAGCGGCGTCTCGAACAAGGCCGGATCTTGCGCAAGCCCGCCCAGCCCGAGTGCGTCAAGCAGCGCCAGCAACTGCTTCGGCGTATTCGCGCCGATCGCCAGCCAGCCATCCTGCGTGCGGAAGAAATCGGCCGACGGGCTGCCCGAATAGCCCTGGTTGCCCTGCCGCGCCGGCACGCCGCCGGTGGTCATGGCATCGCACGTCATCGGATACATCAGTTGCAGGCCGGCGGTGGCCATCGAGACATCGAGCAGCATGCCCCGCCCCGTGCGTTCGCTCTCGCGCACGCCGGCCAGGATGGCAAAGGCGGCCAGCATGCCGGTGGCCGAGTCGATCACCGGGAAGCCGGTCTTCATCGGCGGATCGCCCTCGGTGCCGCCCATCCAGGCCATGCCGGTGGCGGCCTGCACCACGTGGTCGTAGGCAGGCCGGCCATGCCACTGCGCCGCGCCGCGGCCAAAGCCCGAGATGCTGCAATAGACCACGCGCGGATTGCGCGCGCGCACGGCTTCATAGCCCAGCCCGAAGCGCTCGAGCACGCCCGGCCGCAGGTTGTCGACGAAGACATCGCAGCGGCCGGCCAGTTCCAGCGCGTGTTCGCGCCCTGCCTCATCCGACAGGTCGAGCGCCAGCGACGACTTGCCCGCATTGAGCGCGACAAAGGCGGCATGACCCTTGCCCGCGCGGCGCATCACGTCGCCACCGCCGGCGCTCTCGACCTTGGTGATCCGCGCCCCCAACTGCGCCAGCAGGAAGGTGGCAAACGGCCCGGCGATCACGTGCGAGAAATCCAGCACGGTGATGCCGGCCAGCGGGGCAAAGTCCGGTTGTGGAGTGAGGGTCATGGGATAGCCTATTCGATGGTGATGCGGTTCTTGTCGATAACCTGGCGGATGCGGGTGGTCTCATCGGCCACCAGCCGCGAGAAGGCTTCAGGCGTGGGCGTCGGCGCAAGCACCGCGCCCATCTCGGCATAGCGCCGGCGCAGGCCGGGATCGCCCAGCGCCTGCAGCACCGCGGCATGCAGCCGCGCCACGATCGGCGCGGGCAGATGCGGCGGCGCCCAGATGCCGCTCCATGCGTCGAGATCGAGATCCTTGCGGCCCAGCGCCTCATTCAGCGTGGGCACCTGCGGCAGCACCGCGGCGCGGCTGGCCGAGGTCACCGCCAGGGCCCGCACCTTGCCGCTGGCGATCTGCGGAATCGCCGTCGCCGCCACCGGGAAGCCGAACTGCGTGTCGCCCTTTATCAGCGATGGCACGATCTCGACCGAGCCCTTGTACGGCACATGCACCACTTCGATGCCGGTGGCCGACGCAAACGCCGCGCCCGACACATGCGCGGCCGAGCCGATCCCGCCCGAGGCGTAGTTCAGCGTGCCCGGCGCGCGCCGCGCCGCGGCGACCAGGTCGGCCACGTTCCGGTACGGCGAGCCGGCGCTGACCACCAGCACCGCCGGACTGACGCCGACGCGGATGATGTGGGTGAACGCCATCGGGTCGAACTTCGCGCCGGGCTGCAGCAGCTTCTGCGTGACATGGGTCGAGGCACCCAGCATCAGCGTGTAGCCATCCGCCGGCTGCTGCGCGACAAATTCCGCGGCCAGGATGCCGCCTGCACCGACCTTGTTCTCGACCACCACCGGCTGGCCAAGCTCTCGCGCCAGCAACTCAGCCAGCTTGCGGGTCTGGATATCCGGACCGCCGCCGGCGGCGTAGGGCACCACCAGCCGGATCGGGCGGTTGGGATAGGGACTGGCCGCACCGGCCCTGCCCAGCGCGGCAGCGGCCGGCAGCGCCAGCAGGGACTTCAGCAGCAGGCGGCGCCCGACGTTGGCATGCATCGCATGTCTCCTCCATGGTTTGCCCCGATTGTCCGGCGCCGGGCCATTCGAAACAATTATCCAGTCTTGATGGAACCATCACGTTTTGTTATGAGTCCCGCCTCCCCTACGCGCGCCAGCGCCGCCACGCCGTCTCCCAACCGGATTGACCGGCTGCGCATCCGGCACCTGCGCCTGCTCGACCTGGTGGCGCGCAGCGGCTCGCTGACCGCGGCCGGCGAAGCGCTGCATATCAGCCAGCCCGCCGTCACCAAGATGCTGCAGGAACTGGAGTACGCCTTCGGCTGCAGGCTGATCGAACGCACCACGCGCGGCGGACGGCTGAGTGCCGCGGGCGAACGCGCGCTGGAGCGGCTGCGCGTGGTGCTGGGCGTGATCGACGCCGCCGGCGAGGCGCTGCAGGCGCGCCCGGAAGTGCCGCTGGTCCGGCTGGGCATGCTGCCGCTGGTGGGCGTGGACGTGCTGCCGCAGGCGGTCGCGCTGCTGCGGGCCCAGGACGCGCTGCCGCGGCTGGCAGTGCGCGAACATAGCGTCGGCGGCCTGACCGCAATGCTCTGCGAAGGCGAACTCGACTGCATCGTGGGCCGGCTGCAGAAAGACGACACCGACCAGCTCAAGGCCAGGGTCCACATCACCCCGCTGCGCGATGAATACCTGGCCGTGGTCTGCGCCCCCGCCCACGCGCTGGCGCGGCGCCGCGAGGTCGCGCTGGCGGACCTGCATGAAGGTCCCTGGATCCTGCCGCCGCGCGGCACCCACACGCGCGACGTGTTCGAGCAGCCATTCCTCGACGCCGGCCAGCTGCCGCCCGTTCCGCATATCGAATCGGCCTCGTTCCACAGCAACCTGGCCATGACCGCCGCGGGCGGCTTCCTGACGGTGGCGCCGGCCACGGCGCTGGCCCACTACCAGGCCATGTCGATGGTGCGGGAAGTGCGGCTGCGCACCCCGTTTGCATCGGGCCGGCTGGTCTTCATCACCCCGGCGCAGATCGAGGCGCCGCCCGCCGTGATCCGGTTGCGCGAAGCCCTCGAAGCGGTGACAAGGCAGGACACCGGCGCGCCGCCGGCACGCGCGCGGCGCCGCTGACAGGTCACGGTCTGGCTGCCGCACTACACTGGCAATGGATGCACCGCCATTTCCGGCCCCAGGGAACCGGCCGCCTTTCCACGGCCCCAGCCAGTGCTGACCACCCGATGAACCGCCTCAGGTACGCAGTAAGCCTGTCCTATGAAGTCATGGATCCCATGGCGGACTTCCTGCTCAATATCGAAGCCGCCCGCACGCCCCGGCAGTCCGTCGTCTCGGAGCAGCTGACGCTGCCGCCCGGCCTCGAGACCGCCCGCTACACCGATCCCGTGCTGGCCAACCGGCTGCTCAGGCTGCGCGCACCCCAGGGCCCCCTCGGCATCCGCTATGAGGCGATCATCGACATCGATCACTACCTGGAAGACGGCGACAGGTTGTCAGAAGTGCCCGTTGCCGAGTTGCCCTTCGATGTCCTGCCCTACCTGGCACCAAGCCGCTACTGCGAATCCGACCGCCTGATGGAATTCGCCAGCCGCGAGTTCGGCGGCATGCTGCGGGGCTATGTGCGCGTCTACGCCATCCGCGAGTGGGTGCGCAATCATGTGCGCTTCCTGTCGCGGTCCACCAACGAACGCACCTCGGCTGCCGACACAATCGTGGAACGCACCGGCGTCTGCAGGGATTTCGCCCACCTGATGATCGCCCTGTGCCGCGCGCTGAGCATCCCGGCACGCATGTCCAGCAGCCTCGACTACGGCGCGGACGCAGACATGGGCGGGCCGGATTTCCACGCGGTGGTGGAGGTCTACCTGTCGCACCGCTGGTACCTGCTGGATCCTTCGGGCATCTCGATCCCCACCGGCCTGCTTCGCATCGGCACCGGCCGGGATGCCGCGGACATACCGTTTGCGGCCATCTTCGGCCAGGTAAGGTCGGAGCGGCCCGCGGTGGAAATCGAGCCGTTGACGGATGCGGCGGCTGGCATCGGGATGCCGGTGTTTACGCCGCAGGCGATTTCTACGTGGTAGCGGATCCGGACGTTAGTGCTCGCACAGGCACTTATTTTGCCCGTACCGCAGCTGGCAGCTTGCGTCCTCGCCAGAAATCCGCATAGAATCGCGGGTTCGCGGGCGTCGTATAATGGCTATTACCTTAGCTTCCCAAGCTAAAGACGTGGGTTCGATTCCCATCGCCCGCTCCACTTCCAGTCGAGACAAGCCGCCTTTGCCACCATTACGGTGATCTGCCCGGCGGCTTTTTTGTTGCCATGCTTCCCCAAGACCCCAGCACCGAACCGACGCCGGCTGACGACGCCGCGCCGGTAGACAGCGCCGGACAAGCGTCCGCCCCCTCTCCTGCCGATCCTGAAGGCGTTGCGCATCCGCGCCGGATCCGTTCGTTCGTGCGCCGCGCGGGGCGGACCTCGACCGGGCAGCAGCGTGCCATCGACGAAGTCGGGCCGCGCATGATGGTGCCGTACGCACCGCAGCCACTGGACTGGGAGGCAACATTTGGCCGCAAGGCGCCGTCGATCCTTGAGATCGGCTTCGGCATGGGCGAGACCACCGCGCATATCGCCGGCCTGCGGCCGCAAGACAACTTCCTGGGCTGCGAGGTGCATGAGCCCGGCGTGGGCGCGCTGCTCAAGCTGATCGACGAGCGCGGCCTGGGCAATGTGCGGATCCTCCAGCACGATGCGGTGGAGGTGATCGCGCATATGCTGACCGATGACTGCCTGGACGGCGTGCATATCTACTTCCCGGACCCCTGGCACAAGAAGCGCCACAACAAGCGCCGGCTGGTGCAGCCGCCGCTGGTGAAGGTGCTGGCCGCGCGGCTGAAGCCGGGCGGCTATATCCATTGCGCGACCGACTGGGAAGAGTATGCGCACCAGATGCTGGAAGTGCTGTCGGGCGAGCCGTTGCTGGAGAACACCTCGACCGCTGCGGACGGATTTGCCGAGCGGCCCGATTACCGGCCCGTGACCAAGTTCGAGCGGCGCGGCGTGCGCCTCGGGCATGGCGTGTGGGACGTGGTCTTCCGCAAGCGCGCCTGAGCGCTGGCGACGGAGAAACAAAAAAGCGTGGCACCTGCCACGCTTTTTTGTTGCCTGCTGCAATCCCGCTCAGGCGTGCCAGGACACCAGGCCGGAGTACGCGGTCAACAGCACCACGATGCCGAAGGCGATACGGTACCAGGCAAACGGCTTGAAATCATGCGTGGCGACGAAACGCAGCAGCCAGCGCACGCACAGGAAGGCGGACAGGAAGGCAAAGACGAAGCCCACCGCGAAGATGCCGAGGTCGTCCCCGTTCAGCAGCGCGCGCGCCTTGTACAGCTCGTAGACGGTGGCGCCGAAGATCACCGGGATCGCCAGGAAGAACGAGAACTCGGTGGCCACCTGCCGCGACAGCCCGAACAGCATGCCGCCGATGATGGTGGCGCCCGAGCGCGAGGTGCCCGGCACCAGCGCGAAGCATTGCGCCAGGCCGACCTTGAGGGCATCGCGCCAGTTCAGGTCATCGACCGATTCAATCCGCGGCGCGCCGGCCTTGGCGGCCTCCAGCAGCGCATTGCCCTGCGGATGCGAGACCGTGCCGCGGCGCGCGTCGCGCCATTCGGCCAGCAGGATCACCACGCCGCCGACGATAAAGGCCAGCGCCACCGAGATCGGGTTGAACAGGTGGGCCTTGATCCATTTGCCGAAGATAAAGGCCAGCACGATGGCCGGCACCGAGGCGATCACCACGTTGGCGGCAAAGCGTTGCGCGAGCGGCTCGGCGCGCAGGCCGCGCACCACGTTGCCGATGCGCGCGCGGAATTCCCAGCATACCGCCAGGATCGCGCCGAACTGGATCACGATTTCGAAGATCTTGCCCTTCTCGTCGTTGAAGTCGAGCAGCTGGCCGGCCAGGATCAGGTGGCCGGTGCTGGAGATGGGGAGAAACTCGGTCAGTCCTTCGACGATGCCGAGTATCACGGCTTTCAGGGCAAGTGCGATTTCCATGCGGAACGGAGAAACGTGGTCATGGGCGTTGCCCGGCATGCGCGCCGGACCGCCTGGATTGTTGTATGAGCGCCCCGGTCACGGGCGGTTGATCTTGACGTTGATGCCGTCTGGCAAAACGGTGATTGTACCGGGTGCCACATTCGTGCCGGCAACCCGCAGCTGGTCTTCGCGGAAGGTATAGAGCGGATAGTCCTGCAGCAGCTGCTCGGCCAGGATGCCGCCCAGCGCGTTGAGCTGGCGCGAAAACTGCGCGGGCATGCCCTGCACGTCGAAGCGCTGCACCTCGGGGTCCTGCAGCACCACCGAGCGCGTGGGTTCGTCATAGCGCAGGCCGCTGTCCAGCGCAAAACGCCCTGACAGGGCCCGGCTGAAGAACAGCTTGTTGTCGATCATGGCGTCAAACTGCACGTTGACGCGGTTGCGCGCCGGGTCCAGCGTCAGCTGCGGGTTGGTCAGCTGGATGTCGAACAACTCCATATAGCGCTTGTTGAACGGAAACTTGCGCTCCAGCGCCGCCTGCAGCTGGCTTTGCGAGAAGGTGTATTCGTTGCGGAAGGCGCCGCAGGCGGCCAGGCCCACGGCCAGCGTGGCCGCGGCTGCCGCGGCAAGCCAGCGCCGTCGGGAAGTCCGGATCATATTGCCTCCGATTGCGGGATAGTCAGGTGGCGTACCAGGCGTCATGCGAGCGGACCGGGCCGCCCGGGCCCGGCCTGCGGCGCGGTCAGGATTTCCAGCCGGGTCAGCCAGTGCAGCGCGGCTTCGCGCGAATCGCCGCACATCTCGGCCGACGGCTTCAGGCCGCCGCAGAACGCAGGCCGGTCCGGGCTGCCGAATACCGCGCAGCGCATATCCGGCAGCAGCTGCGCGCACGGCTCGCCCGCCGGCTTGCCGGCGGGCATGCCGGGTAGCGGCGAGGCAATCGACGGGGCGATGCAGCAGGCGCCGCAGCCCGCGCGGCAGGAAAGGTCTGACCGGCAGCTCATGACGATGGTTCAGGATGTGCAATGGACAGCCGCAAAGCGGCCGGCACAAAACGGACATTGTGCCCGAAGGGCCGCTGTCGTCCTGTAAGAAAAGGAAAACGCCGTAAACCGCGCCCGGGCGCCGCCGGAAAAAGCGGACAACAAGCCACACGCGGCAAATCAGCCTCAGTGCCGCCTCGGTGTGTTCCCGAGGGTCGCCGGCCTGCGCTTGACCCCCTCATGGCGCTCATCTACATTACTGACCCACAAGTTATTAACTTTCTGAGCCGCCCCCACGTGCCCCGCAGCACCCGCAAGACATCCGTGAAAACGCCCGCCGATCCGCACAAGGACGCCGACACCCCGCGCTGGAGCCGGCGCAAGGCCGCCCGCCCGCAAGAGCTGGTGGCGGCCGCGCTCGACCTCTTCGTTGAGCGCGGGTATGCGGCCACGCGGCTGGAAGACGTGGCCGCGGCGGCCGGCGTGTCCAAGGGCACGGTCTATCTTTACTTTGCCAACAAGGAAGAGCTGTTCAAGTCGGTGGTGCGCGAGAACCTGGTGCCGGCACTGGCGCGCGGCTCGGACCTGGTCGACGCCTACGACGGCAGCACGCCCGAGCTGTTGCGCGAGCTGCTGCGCGGCTGGTGGGGCCTGATCGGCGCCACGCCGGTGGCGGGGCTGACCAAGCTGATCATGGCCGAGTCGGCCAACTTCCCGGACATCGCCCGTTTCTATAACCAGGAAGTGATGATGCCGGGCGACGAGTTGTTCGCCAAGGTGCTGGCCCGCGGCGTGGCGCGCGGCGAATTCCGCGCGATGCCGGCCAACCCCACCACGACGCTGGTCTGTGCGCCGCTGGTGTTCCTGATGCTGTGGCAGCGCGCGCTGCGCGCCACCGCCGAGAAGGACATCGACCCCGAGGCCTTCCTGGACGGCCTGCTGGACACGCTGCTGTTCGGGCTCACCACCGGCGATGCCCGCAATCGCCCGCTGCCGCCGCAGACCGGCCCCTATATCTGGGAACGCATCCGCGACGACATGCTGGCGCAACGCGCCGCCGCCATGGAAGCCGACGCCGAGCCCGATCCCCCTGCGCCGCGACCCGGCCCCTGAACATGAAGCGCAAGACCCTGCTGATCACCGCCGCCTGCATCGCCATCGCGCTGACCGCCACGGTCGCCGTGCGCAAGGCCGGCAGCGCGCGTCAGCCGCAGGCGCCGGCCCAGGCCGCCGTCAACGTGGTGGAATTCCTGCAGACCGACCTGGTCAGCGTGGCGCGCCAGGACCTGCGGGTGTCGCTGCCGCTGTCGGGCAGCCTGCGTGCGCTGAACCAGGCCTCGGTCAAGGCCAAGGTCTCCGGCGAGGTCAAGGCGGTGCTGGTACGTGAGGGCGAGCCGGTGCGCGCCGGCCAGGTGATCGTGCGCATCGATCCCACCGAGTACGAGGCCAGGGTAGCGCAGGCGCGCGGCCAGATGCTGGCCACGCGCGGGCAGTTCGAGAACTCGCGCCAGACCTGGGAGCGCAACCGCGAGCTGGTCGGCAAGGGCTTTATCTCCAGGACCGCGTTCGACAAGTACCAGGCCGACCTGGACGTTGCCCGCGCCAACCTTGACGCGGCCCAGGGCGGCCTGGCGGTGGCGCAGAAGGCGCTGGCCGACACCGTGGTCAAGGCCCCGCTCGACGGCATGGTGGCCGCGCGCACGGTGCAGCCGGGCGAGAAGGTCTCGCCGGATACGCGCCTGGTCGACGTGGTCGACCTGCGCGTGCTGGAACTGGAAGCGCCGATTCCGATGGCGGACGTGGCGCGCGCCGCGGTCGGCCAGCCGGTGGCGCTGGACGTGGAAGGCGCCGGCCGCTTCACCGGCAAGCTGGTGCGCATCAACCCGGCAGTCAGCCAGGGCACGCGCAGCATCATGGTCTATATCCGCGTCGAGAATGCAGACCAGACGCTGCGCGCCGGCATGTTCGCGCGCGGCGCGCTGGTGCTGGGCGAGCGTGCCGGCGTAGTGGCGGTGCCGTCCTCGGCGGTGCGCACGGAAGGCGAGCGCGCCTTTGTCTATGCCATCGACAAGGACACCCTGGCCGAGCGCCCGGTGCAGCTTGGCATCCGCGACGAGGCCAGCGGCATGGTGGAGATCGTCTCGGGGCTGGACGCGGGCACCGAGATCGTCCGCAACAACCTCGGCACGCTGCGCAGCGGCAGCCAGGTCAAGCGCGTCAAGGCATAAGGGCCCGCGCCATGTGGTTCACGCGCCTGTCGATCCGCAACCCGGTGCTGGCCACCATGATGATGATGGCCTTCATCGTGGTGGGGCTGTTCTCTTACCAGCGGCTGCCGGTCGACCAGTTCCCCGACATCACCTTCCCGGTGGTGGTGGTGCAGACGGAATATCCCGGCGCCGCGCCGGAGTCGGTGGAGTCCGACGTCACGCGCAAGGTCGAGGAGATCGTCAACACCATCTCCGGCATCGACGAGATCTTCTCGCATTCGTACCAGGGCACTTCGGTCGTCGTCATCAAGTTCGACCTGAGCGTCGACGTCGGCCAGGCCGCGCAGGACGTACGCGACAAGATCGCGCTGATCCGCCCGCAGTTCCGCGACGAGGTGAAAGAGCCGCGCGTGCTGCGCTATGACCCGTCCGATGCGCCGATCTTCTATCTCTCGGTCTCCAACGCACCGGGCGCCACCCGCAGCCAGCGCGAGCTGACCACCATCGCCGACCAGATCGTGCGCAAGCGGCTGGAGACGGTGCGCGGCGTGGGCGCCATCAATATCGTGGGCGGCACCAAGCGCGAGGTCGAGATCCGCATCCGGCCGGCGCAGCTCGAGGCGCTGGGGATCGGCGTGGACCAGGTCATGAACGCCATCCGCAACGAGAACCAGGAACTGCCCGCGGGCGAGCTGCGTTCCTCGGCCACGGAAACGGTGGTGCAGATCAAGGGCCGCGTGCCCACCCCCGACGCGTTCCGCCAGATCATCGTCGCGCGCCGCGCCGGACAGCCGGTCACGCTGGGCGAGATTGCCGATGTGCGCGACGGCCAGGAAGAGCAGGAAAGCCTGGCGCTGCTGGACGGCAAGCGCGCCCTGTTCCTGTCGGTGGTGAAGGCGCAGGGACAGAACACGGTCGATACCGTCGACGGCCTGGTGCGCATGACCGAGGAAACACGCAAGCTGGTGCCGGCCGGGGTGCAGCTGAATGTGGTCAACGACACCGCGCGCGGCATCCGCAGCAGCGTCAAGGAGGTGCGATCGACGCTGCTGGAAGGCGCCTTCCTGACGGTGGCGATCGTATTCCTGTTCCTGGGCTCCTGGCGCAGCACGGTGATCACCGGCCTGACGCTGCCGATCGCGCTGATCGGCACCTTCGGCGTGATGTATATGTGCGGCTTCACGCTCAACGTGATCACGCTGATGGCGCTGTCGCTGTGCGTGGGCCTGCTGATCGACGATGCCATCGTGGTGCGCGAGAACATCGTGCGCCACAACCTGATGGGCAAGGACCACCGCAGCGCGGCGCTGGACGGCACCAACGAGATTGGGCTGGCGGTGCTGGCCACCACCTTCTCGATCGTGGCGGTGTTCCTGCCGGTGGGCTTCATGGGCGGCATCATCGGGCGCTTCTTCCACCAGTTCGGCATCACCGTGGTGGCGGCGGTGCTGATCTCGATGTTCGTCTCGTTCACGCTGGACCCGATGCTGTCGTCGGTCTGGCATGACCCGGACCTGCACGGCACCGGCAACAAGAAGAGCTGGTACGGGCGCACGGTGGGGCGGTTGCTGGACTGGTTCTCGGCAAAGATGGACAAGCTTGGCAACGGCTACGCCGGCATGCTGGGCTGGGCGCTGAAGCACCGGCTGGCCACCGCCATCATCGCCGCGGTAACCTTCTTCGGCAGCTTTGCGCTGGTGCCGCTGATCGGCACGGAATTCGTGCCCAATGCCGACCTGGGCGAGACCCAGGTGGGATTCACCACGCCGGTCGGCACCTCGATCGAAGTCACCGAAGCCAAGGTGCGGCAGGTGGAAGCCGCGCTCAAATCGTTCCCCGAAGTGGCCTACACCTACGCCACCATCAACTCGGGCAATGCCTCGGGCCGCAACAATGCGCTGGTGTCGGTGCGCCTGACCGAGCGGCGCTCGCGCCAGCTGTCCACCGCGCAGCTCAACCCGCTGATCCGGCAGCGCCTGGCGGGCATTGCCGGCATCACGCTGACGATGGTGGGCATGCCCGACGGCGCCGGCGGCCAGAAGGCGATCCAGGTATCGATCCAGGGCGATGACCTGGACGAACTGCGGCGCCTGTCCAGGGAAGCCGGCACGCGCATGAAGGCGATCCGCGGCCTGGCCGACCTGGATTCGAGCATGAAGGACGACCGCCCCACCATCGAGGTGCGCATCCGGCGCGAGCTGGCCTCTGACCTGGGCGTGGGCGTGGCGCAGATCGGCAATGCCCTGCGCCCGCTGCTGGCCGGCGACGCCATCAGCTCATGGCGCGCGCCCGATGACGAGAACTACGACGTGCGCGTGCGCCTGCCCAGGGACGCGCGCACCGGCATGGCCGACCTGAGCGCGCTGATGATCGCCAGCAGCCAGACCAACGCCGACGGCTCGCCCAGGATGGTGCCGCTGCGCCAGATCGCCGAGCTGGTGCCGACCACCGGCGCCAACCAGATCAGCCGGCGCGACCTGAACCGCGAGGTCGAGCTGACCGCCAACGTGGCCGGGCGCTCGGCCGGCGAAGTCGCGCGCGACGTCAAGGCCGCGCTGGACGGCATGAACTGGCCGGCCGGCTACAAGTACCGCTTTGGCGGGTCGACCAAGTCGATGAACGAGTCCTTCGGCTACGCCGTGTCCGCGCTGGCGCTGGCGGTGATCTTCATCTACATGATCCTGGCCTCGCAGTTCGCCAGCTTCTTCCAGCCGATCGCCATCATGACCTCGCTGCCGCTGACGCTGGTCGGCGTGTTCGCGGCGCTGCTGCTGTTCCGCTCGACGCTGAACATGTTCTCGATCATCGGCTTCATCATGCTGATGGGGCTGGTGACCAAGAACGCGATCCTGCTGGTGGACTTCGCCAACCAGGCGCGCCAGGGCCATGTGGACCAGGGTGGAGTTGGCGACGGCCGCCAGCCGCTGTCGCGCGAGGCGGCGCTGGTGGAGGCCGCGCGCGTGCGGCTGCGCCCCATCCTGATGACCACGCTGGCGATGATCTTCGGCATGGTGCCGCTGGCCTTCAGCCTGGGCGAAGGCGCCGAGCAGCGCGCGCCGATGGGCCAGACCGTGATCGGCGGGATCATTACCTCGTCGATCCTGACGCTGGTGGTGGTGCCGGTGATCTATACGTATCTTGATGATTTCGGCGCCTGGCTGCGCCGGCTGTGGCAAGGCAAGCCCGCCAGCGAGCCCGCAGCGCACGCGCAGCCCGCGCCCGGCCGGCAAGCGGCACCGGATCGCCCGGCCCCGGCGGAGGCCAGCGCGGAATGAGCCTGGCGGCGTCTGCAAGGTTAAAATAAAGGGTTTGATAAGACTGTCCGGCCGTGGCACCGCGCGGCCGGCGCACAGACCGACAGCGGTTGGCATTGGTAAGGAATGGCAAGATGGATCTCGAAAAAGCCCGATTCAACATGATCGAACAGCAAATCCGCCCGTGGGACGTGCTGGACCAGGAAATCCTGGACCTGCTGGCGGTAGTCAAGCGGGAGCAGTTCGTCCCGGCCGCGTACGCCTCGCTGGCGTTCGTCGACATGGAGATTCCGCTGCCCGCCGGGCAGAACATGCTGGCGCCGCGCGTGGAAGCCCGCATCCTGCAGGACCTGGCCGTGCGCAAGCATGAGAACGTGCTGGAAATCGGCGCCGGCTCCGGCTACATGGCCGCCCTGCTGGCCAACCGCGCGCGCCACGTGCTGACCGTGGACATCGTGCCCGAGCTGGTCGAGCTGGCCCGCACCAACCTGGCCAACGCGGGCGTCACCAACGTCGACGTGGCCGAAGGCAACGCCGCCGACGGCTGGAGCGCCGCCGCGCCCTACGACGTGATCTGCATCTCGGGCTCGCTGCCGGCGATTCCGCAGTCGATCCTGTCGCAGGTCAAGGTGGGCGGCCGCATCGCCGCCTTCATCGGCGAACTGCCGGTAATGGAAGCGCGCCTGGTCACACGCGTGTCCGAGACCGAATACCAGGTCGTCAACCTGTTCGAAACCGCGGTCAAGCCCCTGCAGGGCGCGGCCCGGCCGTCGCAATTCCAGTTCTGAGGACGGATCCACCATGCAGGTCATCAAAGCGACCGAACTGGCCCAGTGGCTGGCCGATGCCAGCCGCGCCAAGCCGGTCCTGCTCGACGTGCGTGAAGGCTGGGAGGTGCAGACCTGCGCCATACCCGGCATCACCCACATCCCGATGCGGGACATCCCCGCGCGCGCGGCCGAACTCGACGAAGACGCCGACATCGTCTGCATCTGCCACCACGGCGCACGCAGCATGCAGGTGGCGGCCTACCTGGAGCGCCAGGGCTACGGCAAGGTCTACAACCTGACCGGCGGCGTCGACGCCTGGGCCAGCGATGTCGACCCGGCCATGCCGAAGTACTGAAGCGGCAGTCCAGCACAGCAACACCAAGAAGAATCGACTGTAGCCGCGGCCCGCGCCCGGCAACCTGGAGCTTTCATGACGTTTGCGCCCAACGCCCTGCCCGGAGTGATCCGGACACGCCTGGCGATCGCGGTTTCCCTGCTTGCCCCGCTGCTGGCCATGATGCCGGCGGCACCGGCAAGCGCGGCCGACCTGCTGCAGGTCTATCGCGATGCGCAAGCCAATGACGCGCAGTTTGCCAGCGCGCGCTCGCAGCTGCTGGCCACGCGCGAGCGGCTGCCCCAGGGCCGCGCCGGGCTGCTGCCGCAGGTGGTCGGCACCGCGGGCGCCAACCGCACCAAGCTCGACCAGACCGCTTCGCTGCCGGTCGGCGCCGGGGCCAGCGCCTCCGGCACGCGCTTCTTCAACAACAACAACTGGCAGCTGCAACTGAGCCAGCCGCTGTTCCGCTGGGACCGCTGGGAAACCTACAAGCAGGGCGAACTGGCGTCGCTGGCCGGTGAAGTCAGCTTCCACCAGGCCGAGCTCGACCTGATCACGCGCAGCGCGCAGGCCTACTTCGACGTGCTGGCGGCACAGGACAACCTCTACCTGGCACGCGCGCAGAAGAAGGCCATCTCCGAGCAGCTGGAGCAGGCCAAGCGCAATTTCGAAGTCGGCACCGCCACCATCACCGACACCAACGACGCCCAGGCCCGCTATGACCTGGCCACTTCGACCGAAATCGCCGCGCAGAGCGACCTTGAGATCAAGCGCGCCACGCTGCAGCAGATCACCGGCAAGCCGGTCGACGAAGTGCTGGGCCTGCGCCCCGAGGCACCCATCCCCGGCCCGCAGCCGCCCGACGTCAACGCCTGGGCCGCGCAGGCAGAGACCAGCAACCTGCAGGTGAACCTGGCCAGCTACAACCTGGAAACCGCCCAGCGCGAAACCAACAAGGCCAAGGCCGGCCACCTGCCCTCGGTCGACCTGGTGGCCTCGTACGGCTTCACCAATCAGACCGGCAGCGCCACGCAGGCGATCTCCACCCATTACAACGCCTCGCAGATCGGCGTGCAGCTGACCATGCCGATCTTCGCCGGCGGCCAGATCCAGTCGCGCGTGCGCGAGACCCTGGCCCTGGCCGACAAGGCCGCCAGCGACCTGGAATTCGCGCGCCGCAGCGCCGCGCAGACGGCCCGCCAGACCTACTCCGGCGTGTCCAACGGCCTGGCCCAGGTCAAGGCCCTGGAAGCCGCCGAACGCTCGGCCACCAGTGCGGTGGAATCCAACCAGCTCGGCTATGAAGTGGGCGTGCGCATCAATATCGACGTGCTCAACGCCGAAGCGCAACTGTTTTCGACCCGGCGCGACCTGGCCAAGGCCCGCTACGACACCATCATGAACGGCCTGAGGCTGAAGGCCTCCACTGGCGTGCTGCAGGAAGCCGATGTGGTGCAGATCAACACCCTGCTGACCTCTTCGCCGGGCGCGCTGTACAAGCTGCCCGCGCCCGCCCAGGCCGGCGCCAGGGCCCCGGCAAACCCGCGCGCCTCGGTCGAGCGCCGCGGCACGCGGCGCGAAGCCACGCCCGCCGGCGCACCGCGCTCCTGATCCTCCGCAGCACGCCGCAAAGCAAAACGGGCCGCAACTGCGGCCCGTTTGCGTGAACGGCGTCGCACTACTTCGCCCGCGTACGCGACTCCACCTTCAGCAGCTGCCAGCGGATCGACGACGCATCGGCCGGCGGGTTCGGCACCTGGTACTCGCGCACTCGCAGCGTGTAGGCCACGCCCGGCTCAAAATCCAGCCCCTCGATCGGGCCATACCAGAGCTGCCACGGCGCCTCCGGCGATTCGCGCCAGCGGTAGCACGTCATCTTGCCCACCCCCGAGCACTCCACGCGCTGCGAATCGATATAGACCACCTTCTCCACGCCGCCGGCCTCCACGCTCGCACCGCGCCTGCCCACGCCTTCGCGCTCGACAAACTGCAGCAGGTCGCCGCCGGCGGTCTTCCAGATGATCTGCCGGCCCGTGCTGCCCGCCGACGGCTGCGTGCCGACCGTGGCAAACGGCGTCTGCATCGCCTTGAGCAACGCCGATTCCAGTTCCATGCGCGGCGGCGGGCAAGCCATGCGCGTGCCGGCGATGCGGTCGAAGCGGATGCCGGTATCGGTCTTGCCATAGCTGCCGGTAAAGCGGTTGCAGCCACTGGTACCGCTGACCGTGCCCTGCGCGGCATCGATGCCCTCATTGAACTCAAAAATGATGGGCTGGCCGTTGTCGCCGTGCGGGATATCGCGCTGCGCGCCGTCGGGCTGCTGCCAGCGCACCAGTTCCCAGCGGCTGGGGCCGGAGGGTTGGGTCTGGTTGAGGTTGGTGCCGGCGGAGGGGAGGTCAGGCGCCGGCGCGGTCGTGCAGGCCCCGAGCATGACTGCCACCAGCAAGGCGGCCGCGCTGCGGGCAGCCAGGGAGAAGGGGAACAGGCTGGTACGGCTGTGCATGAAGAACTCCTGTAACAGGCCGCTCAAGACGGCCGCATGGATGCAATCGACAGATCTGACAAAGGGCATGCCGAAAAGTGCACCCTACTGATACATCAGTTTAGCAAGGCGGTTGCGCCAAAGCGCCGGTGAAGCATCGATTGAATCACATACATTCTGTAACGTCCCAACCGGTTCGGCGGGCTAGGATGCGGAACATCAAGAAATCCCACCCTGACCATCCGATATAATTGCCTCGCCCGGCGCAGCAATGTGACCGACAGGCTCCGCTGCTCAGCAGGCGGCAACAAAATAATAAGAAGGATGGATCGGCCCGCATCCCGAGTGCACAACCCTTCCTCCGGAAACCTCTCTCCATGCACTTGATGACGAGATTGCAGAGATCCCAATCGTATGGGGTCGACAAAGCTCTGTACCTGGCCGCCTGTGCCGTTCTGGCAGCGTTCCCTGCGCTGATGTTTGTCAAGCCGACGGTTAGCAACCTCTGCTACGGACTCCTGCTCGGCTGGAGCGCCATCACTCTCGTTGCCGGCGGGCGCGCGGGCCGGGCGGAATGTGGGGAGCTGCTGCGCAGGTACTGGTTCTTCATGCTGGCCATGGCGGCGTTACCGCTGGCAGTGCTGTTGCAGCAACTGCTGTCGGGGGCGGAGGAGCCGCATGTTTCTTACCTTTACCTGCGCTTTGCCTTGTTCATTCCGTTGGTTTTTGGGATGGTACGGCTTGGCAGGGGTGGGATGCGGAGCGTGCAGTGGGGTTTCGTGGTCTGTGCACTCCTTTCCGCGGCCTGGATCCACGAGGCGACAGCTGCCGGTCGCCCAGTTCACGTAGGGTCTTCCAATATCATTCCCCTTAGCAATCTTTCCATGCTGATGGGAATACTCGCCCTGATTTCAATTGGATGGGATCGGCGCAGGGACTATTTGCAATCGGGCCTGAAGCTGCTGGCCGGCTTTGCCGGCCTGTACGCCTCATACATGAGTGGCACGCGTGGCGGCTGGCTCGCCATCCCGGTGCTGGCGATCATTGCGTTGGCAGCATCTCGCAGATTGACTCGCCTACACAAGGCCGCCGCCCTCGCAGGACTGGCCGGTCTTATGACCCTCACCTGGTTCGGCAGCGCCTGGGTGCAGCAGCGCACGACAGAGGTTGTATCCGAACTGTCTCAATTTGATCACCATGTAACACTGGACACGTCGATCGGTATACGGCTACAGCTGTGGCGAGAATCGCTCCAGATGGTGCAGGCCCATCCCTGGACCGGCGTGGGGCCGGAGAACTTCGAGCGGACCCTGCAGACGCTTGCGGCGCAGCATGAGATCTCCCCACTCGCTGCCAGCATGCCGCATTCACACAACGAACTCCTGCATGCTACGGCCACACTCGGCATCCCGGGCCTATTGGCAATCCTTGCTCTGTATCTGGTACCGGCCGCCTTCTTCCTGCGCCATCTTGGCAATGCCGACCGGGGCACGCAGGTTGCCAGCGCCATGGGCCTGGCCCTGTGCTGCGGCTTCATGGTGTTCGGCCTGACCGAGGTCATGTTCGCCACGACCCTGGTCAATGCCTTCTACAGCCTGATCATGGCCGTTTGCTTTGCCTATGTGGTTGCGCGCAAGGACGCATTGCCCGCGCGGGCGGCCAGTTGAGCCAGGACTCACGACGCAACATCTGCTTCCTGACCGGTACCTTGAATGCGATGGCCGGCGCGGAGCGGATGACCGCAACGATCGCCAATGCGCTGGCCGATCTTGGCCATCGTGTCACGATCCTGAGCCTCTGGGATGCTGCCAGCCGGTTCCCTCTGCATCCACGCGTGCGCCATGAAGCGCTGTTCGCGCAACGGCCCTCCTTCAAACGCGCCTATTTCGCCACGGTCGCCGGCATCCGCAGGCACTGCACCGCGCATCGCATCGATGTGCTGGTACAGGTCGACACCATGCTCGAACTCTTCGTGCTGCCTGCCACCCTCGGCCTGGGCCTGCACCATATCGCGTGGGAGCATTGCCACTTCGACGAGGATCTCGGCAAACCGGCGCGCAAGGTGGCACGTCGGCTGGCCGCGCAGTTCTGCCGGCAGGTGGTCGTGCTGACAGAACGGGACCGCCGCCGCTGGCTTGAGGCACTGCGGCCGCGCAGCGAGGTAGTCTGCCTGCCGAATCCGTTGCCATTTCCGATGCCGGCCGAACCCGCGCCACGCATGCAGAAGACCGTGCTGGCCATGGGCCGGCTGGTCCCGGCGAAAGGTTTCGATGTCTTGCTGCGCGCCTGGCAGAAGGTGGTGGAAGCGGAACCGGAATGGCAACTGGTCATCCACGGCGAAGGCGAAGCGCGCGCTGCCCTCACTGCACTGGTCGGCCAGTTGCAACTGCAAGGCCGGGCCAGCCTGCCGGGCATCTGCCAGGATCCGGCGCAGGCCTACGGGCGTGCATCGGTCTTCTGCCTGAGTTCGCGCTATGAGGGATTCGGGCTGGTGCTGATCGAAGCGATGGCCTTTGGCCTGCCGATCGTATCAACCGATTGCGAGACCGGACCCCGCGAACTGCTCACCCCGGGGCAGGATGCGCTGGTGGTTGCCGCGGATGACGCCGATGCGCTGGCCAAGGCGCTGCTGGCGGTGATCCGCCAACCGGAACTGGCGAGCCGCCTTGGCGCCAGTGGCCGCCACAAGGCAAGCCATTTCACGCTGGAACGGCTTGCCTTGCAGTGGGATGCCCTGGTCAAGGCACCAGGGTAAGCGCCGGATCAGCCTTCCAGCGCCGGGGCCAGCGCAGCGAGGGTGCGCACGGTGGCGCCCCGATGCAGACCCGCAAAGGTCTGCGCATGCGCGCGCATATCGGCCAGACGGGCCGGATCGGCCAGCACGATTGCTGCGGTGCGCATCAGCGCATCGGCATTGTCGACGCGCAGGCAAGCGCCCGCGGCAATCGCGTCTTCCGTCGCCTGCGCAAAGTTGAAGGTATGCGGACCGACCAGCACCGGCGTGCCGACCGCGCAGGCCTCGATCAGGTTCTGTCCCCCCAACGGCAACAGGCTGCCACCGATAAAGGCAAGATCCGACGCAGCAAAGTACATCGCCATCTCGCCCATCGAATCGCCCAGCACGATATCGGCAGTCAGCGGCGACTGGATGCCGTCAAGATCCAGTGCACTCCGGCGCTCGACCGAGAACCCCGCACGCGCCGCCATCGCGGCGACTTCATCGAAGCGTTGCGGGTGACGGGGGATCAGCAGCAGAGCGGGACGCGGGACATCGCCCGCCAGTGATTGCCAACGGGAGAACGCGTCGAGCAACATCGGCTCCTCTCCCTCGCGCGTGCTGGCGGCTGCCAGCACCGCACGCGTGCCAATGACCTTGCGCAACTGCTCGCCCAGCGCAACGCCTGCCGGCGCCGGCTGCATATCGAACTTCAGGTTGCCGGTTATCTGCACCGCCGGCACGCCCAACGCCTGAAAGCGCTCGGCATCACCCGCCGTCTGCGCCAGCACGCCCGCAAAATCCCCATACATGACCGCCGCAGCACGCCCAAACCGCGCCGTGCGCCGGAAGCTGCGCGGCGACAGGCGCGCATTGACCAGGAACAACGGCACTCCGGCCTTGCGCGCGCCGCGCACCAGGTTGGGCCACACCTCCGTCTCCATCAGCATGCCCGCCTGCGGCCGGAAGTACCGCATGAAACACCCCACCAGCCATGGCAGGTCATACGGCAGGTAGCACTGCAGGATGCGCGGCTCCTTGCCGAACAGCTGCGCACCGGTCTGGCGGCCGGTCGGCGTCATGTGCGTCAGCAGCAGGCGGTGGTGCGGATAGGCGCCGAGCAGCGCCTCGATCAGCGGCTGCGCGGCGCGGGTCTCGCCCACCGACACGGCGTGGACCCATAGCCATGGACCTTTCCGGGGCAGGCTGCCATATATACCCAGGCGTTCGCCGACATGCTGCAAGTAGCCCGGCTCCTTGCGCGCACGCCAGGCCAGGCGCAGCAGCGCCAGCGGCAGCACCACCACCCACAACATGCTATAGAGCAAACGCAGCATCAGGCAGCCACTCCGCGCACGCGGCAAGCCGCGTCGTAGACCTCATCGACCGATGGCACCACGCCGTCGTCACCGACATTGGCGATGCGCCCGGACCAGTAGCCCTCAGTCTTCCAGCGCCACGTGGCCGTATAGATCTCTACCGTCGGCCGGCACAATGCCGCGGCGATATGGACCAGGCCCGTATCGACCCCGATCACCACCTCGGCCCGGTTGATCAGCCCGAAACCCTGCATCACCGAGAATCGCGGCAACACCCTCGCCTGAGGCACACCGGCAGCGATCTCTTCGGCAGCCTGGCGTTCCTTGTCATTGCCCCACGGCAGCAACATCACCAGCCCCTCATCCGCCAGCCGCCTGCCCAGCGCATGCCAGTTCTGCACCGCCCATTTCTTGCGCGCGCCAGCGGTCGCATGGAAGCACACGGCATAGCGCGCAGGCAGATCGCCCCACAGCGGATCGTCCACATGCAGCGACTGCGCGGCAGGCCCGAAAAACTGCGGCGGCTCCGCCGGCACAAGCCCAGTCAGCGCAGCGCCCAGCAAGCGCGAGCGCCGCACCGAATGCGTCTGGCGCGGCACACGCACCGGATCGGTGTATAGCAGCCGCGCCGCCGGCTCATAGCCGGAGCCCTGCGTGGCATTGCCCAGCCCGATAATCGGCGCACCGGGCGCCCGCGCGGCCACGCGCGCAACCACCGCGGTCTTGAGCAAACCCTGGCTCTCGATCACCGCGTCATAGCGCTCCTGGCGCAGCGCGTCACGCACCTCGCCCACCTCGCGCCAGGTGCCGCCCTGCAGGATGCGCTTGCGCCAGCGCCGCAGCGCAAACGGAATTACCCGGCGCACCTCCGGCAACAGACGGACAAGCTCGACATAGCCCTCTTCCACCACCCAGTCGATCTCGGCGCCCGGCCAGCGCGCGCGCAGATCATGCACCAGCGGCATGTTGTGCACCACGTCACCGAGCGACGACACCTTGACCAGCAGGATGCGCGGCCGTTCCGGCAGTATGAAAGGCACCGCGGCCGGCGTGGGCTGCGCCACACCGGCCGCGTCCGATGATGCCGCCGGCACCGTCGCGCGCTCAGAACGGGAGCTGAGCATCCGGCTTCTCTGCCAGGATCACGCGCTTGAACTCCGCCTGGATACGCGCCAGCGCGGCGTCGTTATCCGCCTCGAAACGCATCACCACCACCGGGGTGGTGTTGGACGGGCGTGCCAGGCCAAAGCCATCGGCATACTCCACGCGCACGCCATCGATGGTGATCACCTCACGCGCCCCTTCGAACTTCGCGTTCGCCTTGATCTGGTCCAGCAGCGTGAACGGCTCACCCTCGGCACACTTGAGCTGCAGTTCCGGCGTGTTGTTGGCATTCGGCAGCGCGTTCAGCACCGCGCTCGGATCCGCGTGGCGCGACAGGATCTCCAGCAGGCGCGCGCCCGTGTACAGGCCATCGTCAAAACCGTACCAGCGATCCTTGAAAAACACGTGGCCGCTCATCTCGCCCGCGATCGGCGCGCCCGTTTCCTTCAGCTTGGCCTTGACCAGCGAATGGCCGGTCTTCCACATCAGCGGCTCACCGCCGTGCTCGCGGATCCAGGGGGCCAGTTTGCCGGTGCATTTCACGTCGTAAATAACCTGCGCGCCCGGATTACGCGACAGGATCTCTTCAGCGAACAGCATCAGTTGCCTGTCCGGGAAAATCACCTGACCGTCCTTGGTCACCACGCCAAGGCGGTCGCCGTCACCGTCGAAGGCCAGGCCAAGCTCGCAGTCCGTCTCGCGCAGGGCCTTCATCAGATCCTGCAGATTCTCGATATGTGCGGGATCAGGGTGGTGGTTCGGGAAATTGCCGTCCACGTCGCAGAACAGCTCAGTCACCTCGCAGCCCAGGCCACGGAACAGGTCACCCACGAAGGCGCCGGCCACGCCGTTGCCGGCATCCAGGGCAATCTTCATCGGACGGGCCAGCTTGACGTCGCCGATGATGCGGTCGAGGTACTTTTGGCGCACATCGACTTGCTTGTAGGTGCCGGCACCGCTGCTGAACTGGCCGGCTTCGATCCGCTGGCGCAGCGCCTGGATCTGCTCGCCATAGATCGCCTTGCCGGCCAGCACCATCTTGAAACCGTTGTAGTCCGGCGGGTTGTGGCTGCCGGTGACCATGATGCCGGAGGTCGGGCGGACGCCGTCGATCTCGATGTTGGTGGCGAAGTAGACCATCGGGGTGGCGACCATGCCGATGTCGATCACGTCCAGGCCGGCGGCGCGCAGGCCTTCTACCAGGCCGGAGATTAGGTCGGGGCCGGAGAGGCGGCCGTCGCGGCCTACGGCGATGGATTTTTCGCCCAGGTCTGCGGCGGCGGTGCCGAAGGAAAGGCCGATGAAGCGGGCAACCTCACGCGTCAGCGTCTTGCCAACGACGCCACGAATGTCATAGGCCTTAAAGATCGAAGAGTCAATTTGCATGAGCATTACGAAAGTTGGATACGTGTCATGAAAGCGTCGAACCGCCAAATCGGCGCAGGGGAGCATTGTGCCGGATTGTGCAACCGCGGTGACCGATAGCGACTCAGGAAGTGCTCCGGACCAAGACGCCGTGGCACCTAATGCACTAGAGTGCACATCGCGGGCTGCGGCTAGGCACGCAGTTATAATCATGCGCCCCGATTGCAGAAATCCCGCCGCTGATTGAAACCACTATGCGTCGCAAGAGCGCTGAAAGCACTACAATTGTGCGCACTCATCCACTCGGCCTAGCCATCATACCTGTTTGCCTGACAAGCCGGTGGCGCAGGAAAAACTGGTTGCAGTTGCAAAACTTTGTAAATCTTTGAAGTGGCGAACTCACGTAACGGGTTGACGTGTGGCTAGATTCACTAATGACGAAAACCAACAGTATGTCCCGCTCCGCCCCGACCGTTCGTGCACGAGGATCCGAGATCATTCGGCGCGCCAGCCGGATGGTGGGCTGGGCGCTGTTAGGCCTAATGTTTCTCGGCCTCGGCATGTTTGCAGTTGAGGAACTGCGCCAGACTGGAATTGTCACCGGGCTGTTCACGCGCACACTAGGCTGGTCTGCAGCCGCGTATCTCGGCGCGTTCGCGCTGATGCTCAGGTCACTGCATTTGCCACCCGTCGAGGGCAACAGCCTTGTCGGGCTGTCCGTGACATTGGCTTTTGTAGCCCTGCTCCTATGTTTCGCCGTTCTGCGACTAGAGTATTCACGCGTGGCGTTGTTGCTCACCTATTTTGGCACACTGGTGTGGACTTGGTTTGGGTACCGCTTGTTTGTCAGGAACTATGTACCCGTGTTTGGATACTCCGATCCCACGACACTCGCGCAACTCGAACAGATCGTGAACATGCCCGGTGCTGCCCTGCCGAGTCCGCACCGGTTCGAACATATCCGGTCCCTGCAGGAAGCCACCGGGTGTGACGCATTGATGGTCGATCGGCACGCCATGGCCGATCCGGAACGCACTCGCACGCTGTCGCGGCTGAAGCTAACACATGTCCGCATGTATTCCGTCGAACGAATCGGCGAGATGCTGACTGGGCGAGTGGGACTCGCGCACATCGATGAGAATTTCCTTGACGACTACGCCAAGCACTATTTTTACGGCTTCCTGAAGCGACTCATCGACATCGTTTCCGTGGTGGCAATGGCACCGCTTGCAGTTCCGGTAGGCGCGCTAGTGGCACTTGCCGTCCGCCTTGAGTCAAAGGGCCCGGCTGTATTCCGTCAAGTGCGTGTCGGTCTATTCGGTCGCCCCTTTGTCATGTTGAAGTTCCGCAGCATGACCACTGAGGAAGATGCTCCTGCGCAGTTCGCGTCGAAGCAAGATCCTCGTGTCACCCGCGTTGGCCGGATCATCCGCAAGTATCGGCTCGACGAGATTCCGCAGCTCTGGAATGTGTTGACCGGTGACATGAGCCTGATCGGGCCTCGGCCGGAACAAGTGCCCATGGTCGAGCAGTTCTCGCAGAGCATTCCCTACTATCCCTATCGCCATCTGGTTCGCCCCGGCCTCTCGGGCTGGGCGCAGGTACAGCAGGGCTATGTAGGCACCCACGAGGAGACGGTCACAAAGCTAAGTTACGACCTGTACTACGTGAAACACTGTTCGTTTGCCTTGGATCTGCTTATTGCAGTCAAGACACTGCGAACCTTACTTACCGGATACGGCGCGCGTTGAACCAGTCCGAGCCATCCGCTCAGCCGGAGTCCTTGCGTATCCTGCTGGTGACAACCGGCCTACGCATGGGCGGTGCTGAACAGCAGGTTGCTGCCCTCGCGAAAGAGTTCATCGCACGAGGCAACAGCGTCGCGCTGATCAGCCTGACTCCGGATTGCGAAGTCCCCATGCCCGACGCGGTAGAGTGCTTGATGCTCGATTTGCGCAAGACACCTCTGTCGATGGTTCATGCGCTATTGAAAGCACGACGCTTTGCACTGGAATGGCGCCCGGACATCGTGAATTCGCATATGTTCCATGCGAATCTGTTTGCGCGGTCACTGTCGCGCATTTGCCGTCTGCCTCCGCTGATCTGCGCGGCACACAGCTTTTCAGAGGGCGGCCGGCTGCGCATGCTCTGTTATCGGCTCACCGATCGCTGGTGTACGCTGACGACGCAGGTCAGCCAGGCCAGTCGCGCAGAGATGATCCGGGCGGGAGCCGTCAGGCCTGACCGTGTTCGCGTGATGTACAACGGGATCGATACGGAGAAATTCAAGCCAGACGTGGCACTACGCGAGCGCACGCGCGCGCAGCTTGGCATTGATTCCCGCGCACATTTGATCCTGACCATAGGACGCCTGGCCGTAGAGAAAGCGCAAGATAGGCTGATCGATGCGTTCCAACGGATGAACCGTTCACAAACTACTCGCCTTTTCGTTGCAGGCGACGGGCCGCAGCGCGCAGCGTTGCAGGAGCGGATATCAAAATATGGACTGCACGATGCCGTCTCGCTGCTGGGGACAAGGCACGATATTCCCGCCCTGTTAAATGCAGCTGATCTTTTCGTACTCTCTTCACGCGTCGAGGGCATGCCTCTAGCGATTGGCGAAGCGCTGGCTTGCGGGCGCCCTGTCGTAGCCACTTCGGCGCCCGGCGTCAAGGAACTAATGGGTGACATTGGCACCATGGTGCCCATTGATGATACCGATGCACTGGCGCTTGCCATGACGCAATCGTTTGCCGCCGAGGCCGGAACCGATGGCCAGCGCGACATGCGCCGCCAACGAATCGTCACGCACTTCGGTATTGCCGCTGCCGCCGATCGCTGGCTATCGCTCTATCGCGAGATGCACTGCGAAGCCTCCGAACACGCACGCTGCACAAGGTCATGCGGCGACGCATAGCTGGCAACGTCGGCTGGATGTTGCTCGATCGCTGCTCGCAAGTGCTGGTGGGCATCGGCATCGTCGCGATACTCGCACGTACCCTCGGCACCGACGGCTTTGCGGCGTTTCAATACGCCCAGTCCCTGGTACTGATCGGGGCGTCCGTCGCGCTGATTTGCGGTAGCGAAGTCGTGGTTCCGCGGCTTGTGGCGCTTGGCGATCTAGCCGCACAACATCGGCTCCTCAAGCACGTATTCCGCCTGCGCCTTCTGGCCGCGTGCTGCGCCTACCTGCTGGTCTGCGGCTTTCTATGGGTATCCCGGCAAGGGGATGCCAGTTGGCAGCCGGCTTTGATCTTGGCTATCACAATCCTGCTTCGCGAACCCTCTGGCGTCGTGATCGCGTGGACGCAGGCCCATACGCGAACCCGGCCAAGTGTGCTGATCAATCTTGCTTCCCTCGCTTTGAAAGCCGGCTCTGTTGCCACGCTTGCCGTGATGGGAATTCATGCCGTCGGCGCCTACGCCGCCGCGTTCGTACTTGAGGCCCTGATGGCCGCTGTCTTACTCGGCACCTTCTATCGCAAATACATGCCACAGGAGGCTGTCGATTACGATGGCCAACTGACGCGTCAGCTGTTCCGCGATGGATCTCTTTTCTGGATCAGCTTTATGCTGATGATGGCGGCACGCAGGGCTGATCAGCTGATACTCAGACCGCACGTACCTTCTGAAGAGTTCGCTGCCTATGCGGCCGCAATGCAGATCGTGGACAACTACACCACGTTGGCCACCATTCTCGCGACTGGCATCGCTCCGCTCTACGTCTATGCACGGGATGCGTCCACGGGCATTCGCAATGTACTGAAGCTGGCGGCCCTCATCACCATCGTGGGGGCTGCCGGCACCGTGCCCCTTACCCTCCTGGCACCATGGATCGTGCATCTGCTGTATGGCGCCGCTTTTGCGGAGGCAAGCTCGCTATTGCGCCTGGCCACCCTTGCCTCGCCGTTGGTGTTTGCCGATGTTGGCTTTACTATCCTGGCAGCTTACCTGCGCAAGCCCCGATGGATCGCCATCAAATGGGGCCTTGCGCTTCTGGCAACAGTTGCTGTCGATCTGACTGCTATTCCCCGATTTGGCGCGAAAGGGGCCATTCTAGGCTACACAGTTGCCAATGTCCTGGCCACGCTTGCGGGCGTCTACATGTGGCTCCACGCGCGAAAGGCGCAGGCATGATCTGCGCACCTGCCAATTTGAACTCAACCAGGCGCCTGCCCATCGCCCTCCAATTCTCGAAGAATTCCTGAAACGCAAAATATTGCAGGCCCTGAGGCAGGCACCGGCGCAGAGACCGCCCACGGCGTTGGAGAGAGGGGGAATTCAGCTTCCATGTGGCTCGCATTGGCACTATCGCGAGCGAAGTCTCCGTATCCATCGGATCACGACCCACGCTCGCTGCATGATCAGCAAGTGAATGCCCGTAAGTAGCAGGAATGCGACGAACAGGATGGACTCCGGCACGCCTTGCTTCCATGCAATCACGCCAATCAGACCGAGGAGGAAGTTGCCCACCAGGAGGAACCAGACTGCCTGCTTGCTATCCAGTCCCGCCCGCAACAGCAGGTGATGCAGGTGGGTGCGATCGGCCGCCAGCGGATTCTTGCCCTGGATTGCTCGACGCAAAACCACTGCCAGCAGATCAATCAAGATCAGCCCGACCACCCAGAGCATAACGGCCGGGGGCACGTAACCGCCACCCGGGTTGTACTCCTTCTGCGACAGCTCCACCGAGAACCAGCTGATCCCGTAGCCCAGCAACAAACTTCCCGCATCGCCCAGGAAAACCAACCGGCGGCGCAGGGGGCTGGGCATGTTGAACAGCAGGAAACCTGCAATGGCGCCACACACCAGAAGGCAGATCCGGTATGCCCCCGGATTGCCAATGTCGTTTGCCAGCCATGCGAACCAGCCGAACACGATAAAGGAAAGTCCCCCTGCCAGGCCATCCATGCCATCGGTCATGTTGATGGCATTGACCACCGCGAGGACAGCAAGAAGGGTCAGCGGAATGCCCCACGCATGAAGAATGACGTCGCGCTTGTTGAGGAGATCGCCCAGCGAGTGTAGATACACCTCGCCCCACGAAGTCATCAGGATTGCGGCTGTGAACTGGAATGCCAGCTTGCTTAGTGGCGGAATGCCATTCAGATCGTCGAACAGGCCAACCAGCGCAAGCAGCGTCAGGCCAATGTACAGCGGCGTGTACTGATCATAGCCGCGCACGAACATCGCCGTGGACACCCAGACCGCGATAAGGATCGCGATACCTCCGACCAGCGGCGTCGAGCCTTCGTGCCGCTTTCTTCCGCCAGGGTGGTCAAGCAAACCTCCGCGGGTGGCCAGTGGGCGCAGGATCAGCACAGCGCCTGCACTCAACAAGGCCGCGATTGCAGGGAGCCAGAATAGTTCAAACATGAAAACTCAAGAGAAATCGTAGCGCCAAGGTCGGGCCGGCATTCGCGTAGAATGTCGGCTTCCCGCCCGTGTCCACGTTCAGCATTGCAGATCGCAGGCGAACGTGCGGCGGCGAGCGGTCATTTGACTTCACATCGTGCCGCCCCGATAGTAGGGCCTGCCCTCCGCGTTGTGCAACCGCACAACCACAGTATTGTCATGCTCTTGCCTATTTTTCTCGTATCGCGTAATGGGGTAAAGAACACGGGCGGCGTCGAGCGCGTCGTACATCTTCTCCAGAGTGACCTCAAACGGCATGGCGCCGAAGTAACCCTGGTCGACGAAGCCATGGTTTTACCACAGTTTCTGTGTGGCAAGCGCCTTGCGCAGTTTGCCTTTCCAATCGCGGCATCGCTGTGGCTATGGGCCAGAAGATTATCTGGTGGCAAGTTCGTGACCATTTCCAACTCCTCGTACACACCGCTCTATCCTGCTGAAGCAGTAATCGTTCACGGTTCCGCGGCTGGTTATATCCGGGCCTTGACTAAGTCGGGCAACCGGTTTCTGGGGATGAGGCTTCTGGCCCGCCTCGAAGGCCTGACAATGCGCTGCGCGCAGCACGTGATCTGCGTCTCGGAAGCCGTCCTCGACCTGTGCATTGGCCACCATGGGATACCCGCAAGGAAATGCCGCGTGGTCCACAATGGCATTGACGCGAGCGTGTTTCATGCCGGGCAGAAATTCACGAACGGCCTCGTGCGGCTGGGCTTTGCGGGACGCCTGGAATATGGCAAGGGGTTGCCTTATCTGATCGAGATAGCGCGCTGGATCGGCACGCAACCCACCATGCGGCTGGTCATCGCAACGACGAGCGACGTGCCGACTACCCTGAAGAATCTCCCCGGCGTCACAATTGTCCCCGGCTTGGCGCCGGACCAGATGTCGACGTTCTACGACATGATCGACATCATGCTGTTGCCCTCCCTCTTCGAAGGGTTCGAGCTTGTCACACTCGAGGCACTGGCTTCGGGCGTCAGTGTACTAGGCACGCGGGTGGGCGCCTGCGATGTGTTCCTGCGGCAAGGCGTGCCCTGGGTCAGCGAACTGCCGACAGACACCAGTGATTTCGTCAGGCAAGCTGCGTCGATTTTTGAGCGTCTGCGACGCAATAGCGACCCCGCTCGCATGCACGCATTCATTGAAGAATCCTTCTCCACCGAGCGCTTCTGCAAGCAGATTCGCGCACAACTGCAATTACGAGATTCGTGAACGTTCTGCTGATATCACCCAATGGGCTTCAGGAGCTTTCCGGAGGCGGCCTCTATCTCCGCTCGCTGGCCCAGGCGCTTTGCGCCGCCCAAGGCGTCGACCAGCTGACAGTCATCTGCAAGGACATGGGCAATGGGGAAATATTCGAGTTCCCTGCCCACTGCAAACGCATTTACCTGAAGAAGAACACGCTCCGGGATGTGGCGGCACGCGTGCGACTGTGCCCCACCTACTTGATGACTTACCGCTCCCTGCTGATGCGCGAAGCGCGCGCCGCGGACGTCACGCTGTTCCACAATTCCCGCCTCGGAAGGCTCATGTCCGACATTCGCAAAAAAGTGCCCGGGAGGACATACGGGATACTGAGCGACAACGTGGAAGCCGAACTGAAGCGCCAGCACATTGGGGGAAATATGTTACGGCAAGTAAGTAATGCGTTGGACACGCGGCTTATTCGCCACGCGGAGGCCCCGTGCCGCTCCGCGGACTTCATGACCTTTATCACTGAGGCCGACCGCACGCTGTTCGACAGCCATTACGGCATGCCCGCGCGCACAGGCATATTGCCCATCTCGCTGTCTCGTGGCGAGCCCGACGCGCAACGCCTGGTGGATTCCGCCGCCCATCCCCAGATTCTGTTCACCGCCCATTTCGGCTTTGCACCAAATCAGACCGCCTTGCATCACTTCGCCGAAGTGGCAAATGCGTTCAAGGAAAGCGCCGATACGCCCGTGCAGTTCGTCGTTGCGGGCGCCCGTGCGGCGGAAATGGCCGCACCCTACCCCTGCCTGCAGGTCATCGACAATCCCGATCCCGACCGGATGTCCGCCGCCTTTGCCTCCGCCGCGGTCTACCTGGCGCCGGTCAGTTGGGGCAGCGGCATGAAGACCAAGGTCGCCGAGGCGTTGTCGTATGGCATCCCGGTGATCTGCATGCCAAACGCTGCGGTAGGCTATGAAGCCATGCTCTCCGACGAGCGATATCGCGAAGCCATTAGCGTCGTTGAAAATGTGCCACAGATGGCACGCACACTTCACAGAATTTTACAAACCCCCGATCAGGGCTCCCTCCGGAATGCTGCATCTGCAGCATTCGATGCCTTATACTCGCAGGCGTCGCAGACTCGGCGGCTGGAACTGCTACTCCTTGCAAAATGATCAAATCGAGCGCGAAAAGACTGGTTAGCATCATTACTCCCGTGCATAACGATGGGAAGTATATTGGCGCGACCGCCATTTCGATTCTGCAGCAGAGCCTCACCGACTTCGAATGGATTTTGGTCGATGATGGCTCGAATGGCGAAACGGCAGTCGTGCTCGCCCGTCTTGCCGCATCTGACGCGCGCATTCGAATCATTACAAATCCGGTGGCATACGGTCCCGCACGCGCGCGCAATATCGGTATCGCGGCCGCATCTGGAGAATATGTCGCATTTCTCGATGCTGATGACATCTGGGATGCAAATAAACTTGAACAGCAGGTCACGTTTATGCGCAACCATGACGTGGATTTCAGCTATCACGACTATATTCCGTTTGAGGACGGCAGTGGCCGCCCATTATCGAAGATTTGCGGGCCGAACCGGCTGACGCTGTTTTCCCATAACGCACGGCGCGGCGTGGGATGCCTGGCAGTAATGCTCAAGCGGAAGATCGCCGGCGACGGGGTGTTTCCGGCCATGCCGCCTGGCCTGGTCGCGGAGGATTTTGCGGCTTGGGCGATCCTCATCAAGGGTGGCCTGCGCGGCGAGCGCCTGCCGAAGACGCTGGCATGGTACCGCGTGCGCAAGCGGTCGTTCTCGTCGAACAAGTTCCGCTCGGCGCATTCAGTCTGGTTCATCATGCGCACGATGGAGGGCTTCGGCAAGGTCACGTCGGCGTTCTTCCTTGCGAGCTTCCTGTTCACAGCGATGACCTCACGGATGGTGGCCCGTGTTTCCAGCCCTTACCAGACACTGGCCGCGCCTCCATGGCATTGAACGCACTGATCTCTGGTCTGGGCGTTCTCCTGAAGTTGCTCTGCGGCCTGGCCGCGAACAAGATCCTGTCCACGCAGTTGGGACCGGCAGCCTTTGGGACATGGGGAAATGTCTTCAGCCTGGCCACGCTCTACACGACGTTCTCGAATGGCGGCATCTCGCAAGGGCTGATCGCGCGGTTGTCCTCACCGACACAGGACGATGCGGCGCGCGCACGGTGGCTGGCCGGCGGGTTGCTGTTTGTGCTTGGTGTGCCCGTGCTGATCGCCGCCTGGCATGCCGGATTCCGGCAACTCGGCGTGGTCAGCGGCGCCAAGGCGCTCGGCCCGCTCGCCGCACTGGCGCTCGGTCTGCTCGCTGCACTGGCGTTGCAGATCCAGGCCACCGTGCTGGCACAAGGGCGGTCGCGGCTGAATGCCATCGTAGTTGCGCTATCGGGTGTCACCGCACTGCTGAGCTACTGGCTGTTCGTCCTGCCTGGTTCGATCCCGAGCGCGGTCCGCGCACTGGTCATCAGCTTTGCCACAACGCTCGCGATCTGGCTGGTGGTGGCCGCCTCCACCCGAACGCACTGGCATGCCGGCATCACCGCCTTGCGCGACGGTTGGCCGGCAGCCCGATCGCTGGCACCCTATGTCGCTATCGCGCTCGCACCGGCCGTCGTCGGCACCGCGGCCGTGATCGCCGTCCGCGAAGTCGTGTCGACGCAGGTCAGCCCGGAAGCGGCCGGCCTCTGGCAAGGCATGTTTCGCATCTCCGACGCCGTCGTCGCCATGGCGCAAGCGGTGGTCAGCTTCGTGCTGCTGCCCGAAGTGTTCCGGAGCGATGCGCCGCGCCAAACGCTAAAAAAACGTCTGGCCGGCTATGCTCTTCTCGTTGTGCTCGGCTTCATCGTTGGCGTAGCAATCCTGTGGCGCGGCGCCGACCTCGTGGTCAAGGTGCTCTACTCCGAGCAGTACGCGGGCATCTCACCCCTGCTCTGGATCGAACTGCTCGGCGATGCCTTCAAGGCCCTGGCAATGCCGTTCGTCGCGTTTTTCATTTATCAAAGGAATCTTCGGTTTTCCTGGGCGCTCGAGTTGACGTTTTCGGTCTGCTTCGTACTGGCCACCTACATACTGACCGGTTTGGCTGGCCTGGCAGGGGCAGCGGTCGCGTACGCCTGTGCGAACCTCGCCCTGCTGATTGTTGCTTTTGTATTGTTTTTTGGAGCCCAGGATGCCTAATTTTTTCTTTCTGGCAACAGTGGCGCTGGTAATTGCCAACCTGATCAGCGGTGCCTACGGCGTACTCGCCTGGCAAGAACCCATTACTACGCTGACATTCTTTGTTTGCATATACCGGGTCAGCAAGGCGTCTTCCAGCCGGTTCAATCCGGCAATGCTGCTTTGCCTGACCACGACGCTCTTCCTGCTCAGCCGTTTCCTGATCACCTATTTCTTTGGCTGGTCCGACTACCGCTACGGCGACTGGTTCCGCATGGGGCCGATGAACGACCATACGGTGGCGCTGTCGCTGTGCGGCATCAGCCTGTTTTTATGCGGCATTGCATTGTCGGCAGGCAAGCTCGGCAACGTCCCGGTGCGCAATGACCAGTCTCTTGGCACCTTCGCATTACGCTCCGGCCTGGCACTGCTGCCCTTTGCGCTTTATCGCGTCTATATCAATATTGACACGTGGCGCAATGGCGACTATCTCGCGCTCTACAAGTACGGTGGTCCGAGCGGCATTCCCTATGCGCTCGGCGGCTGGCTGATTTTCTGTGTCTTTATGTACCTGGCGTCGCGTCCCAAGCAGCGTTCGGCATTCATGGCATATGGCTTCGGGCTGGTGCTTTGCGTACTGGACATGCTCAAGGGGGCGCGTGGTATTCCAATGGCGCAGATCATCGCGCTGACATGGCTGCTGGTCATGACCCAGGAACTCAAGGTTTCGTGGTGGAAAGCTGCTTGCGCCGCCATCGGCCTCGCCATCGTTGCCGATATTGTGGGGCGCGTTAGAGTGGGCATTCCTGTTGCAACAGCAATTTCGTCCGATCCGTTCGAAACACTCTTCGGATTCGCTTACGGGCAGGGTGTCAGCCTGATCTTCATCGAGTCCACGGCTACGCACCTTGTAAGGTTCACACCTGTCGACGGATTGCGCGCGACCTTCGCCACCTTCCTCGACGGCTATCATCGAATGCTAGGTGATCTCGCTGCCGGTCAGACGCTGGAATTCGTCAAGCACACAGCCAGCCTGGCGCATCGCATATCGTTCATCGTCGATCCGAAAATGTACCTCGAAGGCAAGGGCATGGGCGGTTCTGCAGTGGCGGAGTCCCTGCTGTATTCGCGGCTGTTCGGGCCGCTCGTCGCTGGCCTTTTCACCGGCATGTGTTTGCGCCTGCTCCACCGCGTAGCCAGGGCCTCGCCGCTCGGCCTGTTTGTCTTCGCCGCCACGCTGCCCTTTTTCCTCCTGCTGCCGCGTGAAAACCAGTTGCTCTTCGTGGTTCCGATGCTGAAGGCATCGCTGTTTGCTACGATCTTTTACGTCATCGCAAAATTCCATGTCAGACAGCCAGCCTAAGGTGACCGTCGTCGTTCCGACCTACAAGCGCGCTCACCTGCTTGCGGACACGATTCCGTCCTATCTGCAGCCAGAGGTCGCACAACTGGTACTAGTGGACGACTGCTCGCCCGACAATACGCCCGAGGTCGCGAAGGCGCTCATGCAGCGCTACCCGCAGGTCACCTATCTGCGCAACAGTGCAAACGGGAAACAGACCACTTCGAAGAACCGTGGCAAGGCACTGGCGCAGACGGAATTCATCTACTTCGGTGATGACGATTCCATACTGAATCCCGGCGCTTTGGGGATTCTGCTGCAAACAGCAAAGGACACCGCCAGCGATATCGTTGGCGCCTCCGCCCTATACCTGCGCGACGACAAGGACACGGAAGCCGCCGTCATCGAGCGCCGCAAGCTTGCGAGCAAGGCAGACGATGTGGTGAACCTGAGCAGGCTGCGATTCGATTTCGCGGCCAGAATGCCTCAAGCCGTGGAGGTGCCTGTATGCCACGCATCGTTCCTGATTCGGGCGGACGCGGCCAAGGCCATAGACTTCGACACGGGCTACGTCGGCAACTGCTATCGCGAAGAAACCGATTACCTAGTGCGTTGCCGTGCAAGCGGACTCAAGATTTCATATGAGCCCCGCGCATTGCAGATCAACCTGCCTCCGTCTCAGGCCACCGGTGGTGCCCGTGGACGTGGCAGGTTGTCGTATGAGAGTTATGCGCTTTACAACACCGCTCGGTTCTTGCTGAAGAATCAGCAAGCCTTGAAACAGGCGGACCGACGCTGCAATGTCGCGCTTATGCTGGGCTGGTACGTAAGGGGGCGGGTAAGCGCCGCCTTGGCGCGGGCAGCAAGCGGTCTTTCGCGAAAACTCTCCGGACGGTCGTAGCCAGTCACGACGCCTACGATCGCGAAGCGCTTGCCAAGAGCTTCTGGATACGTTCAACAACGCTGGCAGGCACTGGGTCCTCCACACGGCGGAAAGCCAGCCCCTTGTCCATGCCTGGCAGCGCAGCCAGTACGTCCACTGCTGCCTTTACGGCACTGGACAGTGCCGCCAGGACGGCATTGGTCCATTGCTGCCGGTCGATGAACATCCGCAGTTGTGCACGAAGAAGATGTCTTCGCGCGACCAACGTCGACGTCACACTGTAGTTTCCCTGTCGGTACGCCAGCAAGGTCTCGTCAAGGCATGCAAACCTGCTCGCCGTACAGCTACGCAACAGCAGTTCCTGGTCTTCCGCACGCCTGACTTCCGGAACGCGATACCGATGCTTGCGGAACCAGTCCGCCCGGCCCATCCATGTGGGATGCGGCAATGGGATACCGCGCCACGGACGCGCGCAGATCGCCTCATGAGTTTCGCGAAACGGCAGGAATCCGACAATGGACCCATCATTCCGGAATACCGCTGCCCGACACCCTACCAGATCGACTTCGGGGTGTTCCTCCAGAAACTGGTACTGACGCTTCAGTCGCTCCGGAAAGCTCAGGTCGTCTGCATCCATCCGAGCAAGGTAGCGACCGCGGGTCAGATCGACACCCTGATTGAGGCGTGCAGTCAAACCGAGCTGAAAGCCATCCGAGACAAGCCGGATACGTGCGTCGTGCAACCCCAGCACGAGTTGGGCAGTGCTATCCGTGGACCCATCGTCAAGCACTATGAGTTCGAAATCCCCGAAAGTCTGGGCCAGAATGGAACGTACCGCCGGAATAATCGTCCGTTCGCCATTACGCACAGGTAGCAGCACGGTGATCGATGGGATTTGCTCAGACATTACTTGTCGCCGCCATACTCGCCTGCGGGCGGCAGCTTGCGTTGTCGACCCAGTACAAAAAGAACTCCATTCTTGGTCCAGCGTATTGGCGCGCGAACGGGAGCCGGAACCTTCGGATAAATCGCAAAGAAGATGCGCGCGAGACCTTGCAATGTGAGGAGTCGCTTACGGCGATAGCTCGCGATAAGCTGGTCGAAATACACGGCAGGCTCGGGTTGCGCCACCCCGTACTTCAGGAATCCACGACGCGAGCGTATGTGGTACTTCTCGAACAGCCGGTACCATTGCTCCCAGATCTCGGGCTCTTCGGCTACTTTGTGCGCGATCTTTTCGAACAGGATCGAATACTCGTAAAGCTCGATTTGCCCGCTGTCCCGGCATACCTCCGTGACCTGATGCGCCGCGTTCGTCGGCGTGCAAATCAGCGGCCTGGTGCTAAAGGCGAATGGCGTACCGCTCTGGAGGATACGGATATAGAAATCCAGGTCCACCAACCATTTCATCCGTATATCGTATTCGAGCGAGAAAGCGCGACGATAGATCGTGGTACTCGGCGCACCGACGAAATTGCCTGCAAACAGCACCTCCGGCATTGCACGCAGCGCCTGCATTTGGCTCTCGGTGGCTCGATGAACACGCTGATGACCCGTTGCGACATCAATGATCAGCGTCGCACAGAACGCAAACCCAGCATCGGGATGGTCATCGAGTAGCTGCACGAAATCGCCCAGCGCATCCGCATCGGTAAAATTGTCGTCATGATGGAGGATCTTCAGGTAGTCGCCCGAAGCGAGACGCAACGCGGCGTTCCAGTTCTCCGGTGAACCCAGCTGCTTGGCATTTCGCACATATCGCAAGCGCCCGCCGAAATCGAATTCAGAAAGCAATGCTTCCACGGAATCATCGGGCGAATCGTCGGTAACGATCACTTCATAATCAGTAAAACGCTGATCCATTACCGACTGCAGCGTCTGGCGCAGAAAGGCCACCTGCTGATAGGCCGGAATACAGATGGAAACTTTAGGCATAGGCCCCTCTGATAATATCGGTCACACATGATCCACGCATCCATGACCATCTTGCCGGACCCACCGGGAACACACGAGCGCCTTGCCTAGCCCTTTCCTTGATAACGTTACGCATAGCGTCCATCAGACCGTTCTTTCCAACCTGCGGATAATGCCGAGCACGACCCGACGGTAAAGACGGTTCTTCGTTGCACGAGGCGCTTCCGCCGAGGGCGCGGCAAGCGGGGCCACTGCCGTCACAAAATAGTCACGCGCCCAATAGAAGCGACTGAGGAGTCCTTCCTTGGTGCCTTCGACAATTTCCTTTGAGCGGTCCCACATGCGTTTATTCTGCAAGTCCTGCTCGGTCTGCGTTTTGGGGCGCGTCAACGACAAATTACTATTGCGCGGCGCGGTGCTTACGTAGTAACTGCAGGTGAACGCCTCGATCACGGCCGGCTCATGATAGAAACCCAGCCGGATTAGGAAATCCCAGTCCTCGGAACGCGTCAACGCTTCATTGAAAGGCTCTTCTCGCAGTTCGTCATGCAGTCGCGTGCGGTCAATCAGAAAGCTATGGATCGGGATGAAGTTCTCTGTCCACAACGCCTTCAGGGAAAAGCTCTTGCGCACGAAGGGAGTGGTTTCCTGAATGACCTCGAACTGCTCATTCTCCTTCTTCAATACAGTTTGAGCATAGGCCCATGTGCGGCCAGTGTCTTGCAGGACCGTTACAAGGCGCTCCAAGTGATCCGGCTCCAATGCATCATCGTCGTCCAGGAAGCCGACGTAGCGACCCTTCGCCACAGCGATGCCAAGATTGAGATTTCTTGCGCGCTGGTCTTCATTTGTCGGATTGTGCGCCACACGGTATTCGATACTGGGCACCAAGGTGCCGAGGCCGCGGAGGTACTCGAGATATCCCTCGTCGGTGCCTTGGTACACCAATACGACCTCAAGCGGACGATAGCTCGAGCGCCCAACGCTTTCGAGCGCGCGCGCGATTTCGCGATGACGACCTCCAACGCTCCGCACCACTAGCGTTGCCATCTCCTGCCCTGCAAGTCGATTCTCTTGCGGAACTGGCATCTTCAATTCCCCCACATCAACAACCGCTTGATGGCATTGCGGCATCTCCGCTGCACTGCACTGGCCGAGCCTCGCATCGTCCTGGCCAGATCCGCCGACGGCGGAGGCAGATATGACTGCGCCTCCACCACTGCCGATCGGCGATACGATTGCAGACCTGTCTCTGTCAGCACCTTGCGGAATCGCTCTTTTAGAAGATCGTGCAACGCCCGCCCGTCCCAGAAACCCGACGCCGCGTTGGCGGCCTCAAGTTTGGCGAACCAATGCGCAATATCATTGAGATACTCAGGCGTCGCAGCGTACCGTTCGAGGATCAGACTTTCATGCAATTCAGAATCCCGCGTGTCGAGCTCAACACCTGCCTGAGCGAACATCCAGCCTCGCACCTTACGCGACGCCAAATACTGGTGATTGGATTCGCTCGTGCTGACCTGCTTCTTATGCAACCGGTAGTGCAGCAACAGGTCCGGCAGATTGGCGCTACGCACTTCCTGGGTGAAGCGGCTCCACAACCAATAGTCTTCCGCGTGCGGAAATTCGTTGGTGTAAACCAGCTTGCGCTCATCGTAAACAGAGCGGCGAAACATCAGTGCCGGATGTGCCAACGGGCAATAGAACATCAACGCGACACGAATATCGTCGTGCGATGGCGGAAACTGGAATGTATAAGGCGTCGCGATACTGTCGAAGAAGCGGATGGCACCGCCTACGACACCAACGTCGGCATGCTGCTGCAGAAACTCCACCTGCAGTCTGAAGCGGTCCGGCACACAGATGTCATCGGCATCCATGCGCGCGATATAGTCGCCTTTACAGAAACCCAAGGCCTTGTTGAGCGTGTTGACGAGACCAAGGTTCGTTTCATTCTCCACGATCCTGATGCGAGGATCCGCAAATGACCGCGCAATCTCAAGCGTATTGTCCGATGAACCGTCGTCAATGAGTATGACCTCTAAGTTCTCGTAGGTCTGGGCCAGCACGCTTTGCATAGCCTCGGCCAGATGCTGTTGCGCGTTGTACGCTGGCATTACGACGCTGATCAAAGGCTCGCCTTTCATTCAATTTCCGCCCTTTCAGTGAACACTGTCACATCCACCGGTGACGCGTCACTGTTTATTGATTGATCTCTAAAGACTAATTTCACTGCAACGATACATCTCATTGCCGATGCGTTCGATCGAGTCCGTTTCAGAGCTTTGTCCACGTCGGCGGCAGCAGATCTCTCGTATCGTACTTCTCATCGCGAAACCACTGCGCTGGCGCAATCACTACCTTCTTCTCTGACGCATTCAGCCACGCGCCCCACCAGCTGAAAGTGCTGTTGGCAATGATGTGGTGACGGCAGGCTGACATCAGCCGCAAATCCTCATAGTTCCGGGCGGAGTCGTTGTGGCGGACATACCGCGTCTCGTGTCCGAGATGAAGGTTCCCCGCAACCCAGTCCGGGTCGTCGGAGAAAACATAGAACGTCGGTTTCACACCGATGTTTTCCGCTACATACCTGGCAGCCCGCATGTAGTAGTCCAGGGAACATATTCCATGCACGGCATTGGCCGATGCATTGGTCACATAATCACCACGGCGGACGTGAATGGAAACTGCGCCCTCGTCGCCGCCGATACGTGCCAGCCATTCGGCATTTTCCGAAGTGGGCGGGGTGGCAATCTGAAAATCGCGGCGCAATTCCTGTGTCATTTCCGCGAAATAGCTCTCGCTTTGCCAGTACCCGTCAAGGTACGTACCGTCAGGCAGCTTCATGACCTCAGGATCCACAGCGAAACCGCGTTCGCGAAACACGCGCAATTCGGTACCCAGGCCAAAGCGTCGCAATGCCTTGGCCCACCGATTCTCAGCGCGCCCGCTGGGTATCTCGCGGTCTCCGGCCTGCACGGCCTTTAATGCAAAATGGTGCAGCCCGTAGTTGTGCAAGGGATAGTCGGCGAAGCCACTGCTGTCGATCTTCAACGGCACCCCAAGCCGCCGCGCCAGTGCCCGGCCCGCCGCGTACTGGAACATCTGGTTTCCAAGACCACCGATCACTCGCGTGACGATCATTCCTCCAACTCCTTGCTTACCCAGTTTTCCCAAATGAAAGGGAATTGATATGTCACGCGATGCGTTACAGCAAGCCGTTGCTGGATCGCCGCCATCCGTGCTTCCGCGTCAGGCACGAAATCGTGAAACTGAACCTGAAGTCGGCGGATTTTCCGTATAAGGCCCGTGTCGATCAGGTGATCGAGCAGGTCGTACTCGGCGCCCTCGATATTCACCTTCATCAAGTCAACTTGCGATACATCCTCGGCTGAAAACACCTGCTCGGGCGTGACGACGCCAATTTCCACTATGTCTTCGCCCTGCAACTGCATGGACGATGCATCACCGGCAATCGAGATCTGGAACGTGCCCGCACAGCCACCAAGGCCCACCGCATGGAGACGGATCGCGTCGTTCTGCTCGAAACGACGCGCGATCTGCTCCACATACGATGGTACCGGTTCGAAAATGTGAATGTGGCAGCGATACCGTGCGTAGATGTCGCTCGCCCATTGTCCTTCGAACCCACCGACATCGAACACGATCGATTGGGACGTCAATGGGTAATCGACGCGCAGAGTACGGTCGCCATCGGCCGCCACCCATTTCCGGTACGAAATCTCCTTCAATGAAGGCGGCGGCGGGGGAGGCGGTGGCGGTGGCGGCGGGGGAGGCGGCGGAGGTGGATCCATCGCATCGGCTGCATACTGCAGGCGGTAGCCCGCGGACCTGAGAACCCGTACCAATAGCTTGTTCACAGACTTTCCGTTCTTGATTTCTGGCAATTGCTGCGGCGATGACGAATCGCCACGTACCGCGGTGTTGGCGATTTCTGCTGCTTCCCTGGCCGCGCGTTCCACCATCTCGTTCATCGGGATCATGGTCTTCTGCACACGCTCGCTCTGGGACGTGGTGGCAATCAGGTGCTGCAGGACGATAGCGAGATTTGGAAAGAACTGCGTATTCCACAGATACTGCGTCCGTGCGCGTGCAATGGCCTCGAGGTGCGAAGGGTAATGCTTCGGGTCATCGAGACAACCGGCAATAGTCCGAGCTGCGCGTTGTGGTTCTTCCATCGCAATCCGCGTCCACGTATCGTCCGCGTGATAACGTCCGACATTCGTACAGCCTGCATAGAACGGATAGCACCATGCGAGCCACGCATCGGGGAGCTTTTCGGTCAGGAAATCTTCGCTTTCGTGGTTCTCCAACACCACCGCATATCGGTAGCGGGACAGCAGATCCCACTTCGAGTCGAAACTACGAATGCCGCGCCCATATACATGCAGGCGGTCTCCCAATGCCCCGGACAACGCCTGAACGAAATCCAGCCGCTTCCGATGGCCTTCGCTGAACGCCTTGTCCGACGAGATAACGCAGATCTCTTCCTGCTTTGCCACCGGCGCCATTGCAAGCAACTCGTCCATGGATCGTTCGACGAACCAGGGATGTGCCTGTTGCATCCGGAAGATGCGGGGATGATCAATGTCATGGCGCCCGCTGACGACAGTGTGGAACTGCGACAGAAAACCGGCGTCATAGTGGCCAAGGGAGTCCGGTTCGCCCGTCACGAATATGGTTCGTTCGTGCGGGCAGTTGACTTGCTCCCGCGCGGCGAGCGATTCGAATACCACCC
Organism: Cupriavidus sp. GA3-3; assembly: GCF_000389805.1. Classification (NCBI taxonomy): domain Bacteria; kingdom Pseudomonadati; phylum Pseudomonadota; class Betaproteobacteria; order Burkholderiales; family Burkholderiaceae; genus Cupriavidus; species Cupriavidus sp. GA3-3. The sequence continues at coordinate 331,274 of NZ_KB944461.1, read as the reverse complement.
AGGCATCGCAGTTCGAGATATTACTGTCGATGTGGAATCGGAAGGGCCCCCAAGTCGGCACGTGGCCTGGGAACTGACGCATCCATGGCCAGGCAGGTGCGCACGTTGACAGTTTGACGTCGATCATGCGAGAGACAAGGATTCCAAGCGCCAACCCGGATTGAGATGCACATAACCGAACGGCTGTTCGGCGGCATGCTGCACGTTATACCCCGGCGAACGGCGAACAGTGATTGGAAAGGAGAGCATGCTGTCAAAATAGTCGCAAACGCCAAACTGGCTGGAGTGGATTTCCACGACATAGCTGCCCGCCACCAGGAAATCGGCGGGCAATCGCGCATGCAGGACATAATCGCCGGGCAGGACGGTTTCCATGTCCGGATTCCAGTCTGCCGCGAGCGAGCGCGCAATCATTTCGCCAAGCACCGTCTTGAGATAGAACCCCATCCGAAACGCCTGAAGAGGCCGATGCACACGGAACTCGATCTGCACATCAATTGGCTTGCTGCCATCACACGCAGTGACCGGCACTTCGTCCTGAAGGATCAGGACATTCAGGCAATCGACATCCTCTGTGTGGAACGGCAGGTTCGCGCATTCGGTATTCACAGATCGCCGCATGTAGGACAGCACCGCTTCATCAACGGACACCTTCCCGTTGTTCACGCGGCCTCCCTCAAGGATCAGCGCGGTGTCGCACATCTCTTTGACCGCCCCCATGCTGTGGCTGACGAACAGCACGGTACGCCCTTCTGCCGCTAACTGGCGCATCTTGGCTTGACACTTCTTCTGGAATGCAGCGTCGCCAACGGCCAGTACTTCGTCCAGGACGATGATGTCCGGTTCCAGAAATGCCGATACTGCAAAAGCGAGGCGCACGTACATGCCGCTGGAATAGCGCTTGACGGGTGTGTCGAGGAATCGCTCGATCTCTGCGAAGTTGATAATCTCATCGAACTTGCGACGCACTTCGGCCTGGCTCATGCCCAGAAGCGCGCCATTGAGAAAGACGTTCTCACGCCCGGTCAACTCTGGATGGAAACCCGTACCAACTTCGAGCAGGCTGCTCAACCGCCCGCGAATCCGCACACTGCCGGACGTCGGGCTGACCACACGCGAAAGAATCTTCAACAGCGTGGATTTGCCGGCACCGTTCCTACCGATGATGGCAACGCGTTCGCCCTCTTCCACCTCGAAGTTAATGTCGCGCAATGCCCAGAAGACTTCTTCTGTCTCGACTTCAACGCCGGCCGCAGCGTTACGCTTCCGGCCACCACGCAGCATGGCACCCAGACCGGAACCGATCGCATCGCGCAACGATTTCTGCGTCGACGCCTGGGCCTGCGCGGTGCGATGCTTGAGCAAATAGCTCTTCGAAAGATTTTCTACAACTATTGCTTTGCTCATGATTTACATCAGATCGGCGAAGCCGCTTTCAGTACGCCGGAAGAACCGGATGCCCGGGATGAGAAGCACGATCGTGATGCCGACGGAAATTGCGAGGGCTTCCCAGTGCAAAGGATTCTGTCCGCCTAGCAGACACCAGCGGAAACCGTCGATGATGCCTACCATCGGATTTAGCGAATAAAGCAGCCGCCACTTCTCTGGAACGATCGAGCTTGCAAAGCCGACAGGCGACAGATAGGCACCCAACTGAATGGCAACCGGAACCAGAAAGCGAAAATCCCGGTACGAGACGTTGAGCGACGCCACCCAGAGGCTGCATGCAAGTACGAACGAGCACAGCAAGATGACGAAGAGCGGCAAAAAAATGATCTGCCAGCTCGGAATATGAAGGTAGACCAGCGACAGGCCGAGATACACGACGCCAGCGATGACGAAATCGACGACTCCAACGAACAGTGCACTGAGCGGAACGATCAGCCGTGGGAAATACACCTTCGAGATGATGTGGCCATTGCCCACAACACTGTTGCCTGCATCAGAGAAGGTCGCGGAGAAGAACTGCCATGGCAGCATTCCCGCAAACACCAGCAACGCATACGGTGCGTCGTTCGACGGCAACTTGGCAAGCTTGCCGAAGACAAGTGTGAAGACGAGCATGGTCGTGAGCGGGCGGAGGACGGCCCAGCTCATTCCCATGGCGGTCTGCTTGTATCGCACCAGCACGTCCCGCCACACGAGCAACATCAGCAGCTCACGAAAGCGCCACAGGTCGCGCCAGTAGTGACTTGAATCAGGTTGCGGCGTAATCAGGGTCTCTGGCTTCGGCTCCGCAGACACCTTACGCTCGGCGACGTTCAGGGCTTTCTGCATCACACTATTGCGCCCGGCAGTTCGGCCAGGGCTTGCTCGAGAAGTTTGAATTCGTCGTCCAGCGGATAGTGGTGATTCCCGATGAAGCAACCCGAGACATCGATCTCTTCCGCGTTGGTTAGGCTACCGTGAATGGAATAGTCATACCACTTCAGCACTTCGTTCTTAGCGAAATTGCCGGCAACGATAGGACGCACATCGATCTGGTGCTTCGCAAACGCCGCGATCAGGTCGGCGCGTGTGAACGGCGCATCGGGTTCGACAATGAGGCTGAAGCCGAACCAGCTGCTGTTGCCAATCTCGCGCTGAGTGCGCAAGTGCTGCACGCGCGACATCAGCGCCTGAAACTTCGATGCATTTCGGCGACGCTGTTCCACCATGCCAGGCAGCTTGCGCATCTGAGGAATGCCGATGGCACCGCTCAGTTCCAGCGGACGCACGTTGTACCCAGGCAGCACGAACCGGAACGATTCCTCGAACGGATTATCACTCTTGGTTCCGCAAACGTGATTGTACTTGGGCAGGTTGCGCGTCCAGCCATGGGCGCGCAGTGCCAAGAGGATGTGATACAGCTCTTCGTCGTCGGTCACGACCACGCCACCTTCCATGGTCGAGATATGGTGACTGAAGAACGATGAGTAAGTACCCATCAGTCCGAACGTCCCGGTTTGGCGCCCTTCGAACGTTGCACCCAGCGACTCACAATTGTCTTCAATGACATCAATATTGCGATCGCCGACGATCTGACGGATGCGAGCGAAGTCGTTCGGATTACCCAGCAGGTTGACGACCATGATCGCTCGCGTTTGCGGGGTGATCGCGCCGGCTAGCGCATCGAGGTCATAGTTAAGCGTCTCGCGGTCAATATCGACGAAGCGGACTCGCAATCCATACTGCTGCAGCGGATGGTACGTCGTACTCCACGACACTGCCGGCACAATGACCTCATCGCCAGCCTGCAGCGGATTACTTTTCCGGAATAGCAGCGCGCCGACCATCACGAGGTTGGCGGAGGATCCGGAGTTCACCATTACGCTATAGCGGCTGCCGACGCTTTCGGCAAACACCCGCTCAAACTCAGCAACATGCTTACCCATCGTAAACATGCCCGACTCGATGACGCGTTGCATTGCATCGAGCTCTTCCTGGTCCCACGTAGTACTAGCAAGCGAGTACGGCATCCATTACCCCAAGTGATTCAAATAATAGTCATATGTAGCGCGCAGCCCTTCAACCAGCGACGTCTGGGCAGCCCAGCCCAGCTGGCTGGCACGACTGGTGTCAACCAGCTTCCGGCTCATGCCAACCGGCTTCGACAAGTCATGCTCGAAGCGTCCCATATAGCCAACCACTTCTGCTGCGGCCTGGTAGTACTCATTGACTTCGTAGTCCCGACCCAGTCCGATATTCAGCACTCCTGGAAGGCTGTCGAAGCGGTCGATAAAGGTGAAGATGGCGTCCGCCAGATCGCCCGCGTACAGAAACTCTCGCCGAGCGGTCCCATCGCCCCAGACGTCCACTGCGTCGCGGCCCGAAGACTTCGCCTCGTGCAGTTTGTGAATGATGGCTGGCACCAGATGCGAATGCTGCGGATCAAACTTGTCGTACTTGCCGTACAAATTGCATGGAATCAGCGTCTTGTACTGGCACTCCCGACTTTCCCGGCTGATGTAATCGCACAAGCGCGCCACTGCACATTTCGCCAGTGCATACCCTTCGTTGGTCGGCTCGAGCTGTCCTGTCAGAACTTCCTCTTCGCGCAGTGCATTGGGACTGTTCCGTGGATACATGCAAGAGCTGCCAAGATTAAGCACACGTGCAACCCCGGCATCGCGAGCGGCCATGAGCAGGTTCTTGCCCATGTCCCAGTTCTCCACGAGAAACGCTACCGGCTCACGAATATTTGCCTGGATTCCGCCAACCCGGCCGGCCGCGTGCACAATACACGCCGGTCGAAGGTCACGCAGGACGCCGCGTACCGCATCGAAATTCCGCAGATCCAATTCCCGACTGGACGGCGCCACGATATCGACATTACGGAGCTTGGCCAAATCGAGCAGGTTTCGCCCGACCATGCCAGTTCCACCTGTGACAAGAATGGGACCCTGAGGCACGATTACTTCTCCCCAAGGTCCGGCCGGAAGACCTTCAACCCGCGACCGAGTACGGCCTTCTCACGCGCGGCAAGCGCCGCATCGGCCTGAGCCATTTCCGCTACAAGCTCGGCAAATGACGTCTCCGGCGTCCAGCCAAGCTTTTCGCGCGCCTTGGTCGCATCGCCAAGCAGCGTTTCCACTTCAGCAGGACGGAAATATCGTGGATCCACCCGTACGATCGTGGATCCCGGAGCCACGTGACTGGCGTATTCTTCGTTTTCGACCTTGTCCACGATAGCCACCTCATCGACACCTTCGCCTTGCCATCGCAGGGTGATACCAAGCTCACGCGCCGAAAGATCAACAAACTCCCGGACACTGTGCTGTTCGCCTGTGGCAATAACGAAATCCTCGGGCCGCTCCTGCTGCAGCATGAGCCATTGCATCGTCACGTAATCGCGTGCATGACCCCAGTCGCGCAGAGCGTTCATGTTGCCGAGGTACAAGCAATCCTGCATGCCGAGCGCAATGCGCGCAAGACCGCGGGTGATCTTGCGAGTAACGAACGTCTCCCCGCGGATCGGACTCTCATGATTGAAGAGAATCCCGTTGCAAGCATAGAGCCCATACGATTCACGGTAGTTAACCGTGATCCAGTATGCATAGAGCTTTGCTACGGCATAAGGACTGCGCGGATAGAAAGGCGTCGTTTCTTTTTGTGGCACTTCTTGCACCAATCCGTACAGTTCGGATGTCGATGCCTGATAGAAGCGCGCGGTCTTTTCAAGACCGAGAATCCGAATCGCCTCCAGCAAGCGCAGAGCGCCGATGCCGTCGGAATTTGCGGTGTACTCGGGCTCTTCAAACGACACCTGAACATGGCTTTGGGCTGCCAGATTGTAGATCTCCGTCGGTTGAACCTTGGCGATGATCCGCAGCAAGCTGCTCGAGTCCGTCAGGTCCCCATGGTGCAGTTCCAAGTTAGGGCCGCCCGAATGCGGATCATGGAAGAGGTGATCGATGCGATCGGTGTTAAAGAGAGAAGTTCTGCGTTTGATTCCATGGACCTGGTAGCCCTTGGCAAGCAGAAATTCGGCCAAATAGGCACCATCCTGTCCAGTGATGCCCGTAATGAGTGCGACTTTGCTCATAGATGCCACGTGTCCTTTCTTAAACCCGGCCGTAAGTGTCTTCAAAGCGGACGATATCGTCTTCCGCGAGATAGTCCCCGCACTGCACCTCGATCATGACCAAAGGCAGCTTTCCGGGGTTTTCCAGCCGGTGACGATTTCCGGCCGGGATATATGTCGATTCATTGGTGTTCACCAGCGTTTCGGTTTCGCCGTTGATCACCTTAGCCATGCCGTTGACCACGATCCAGTGTTCGCTGCGGTGGTAATGCATCTGCAGCGACAACGATGCGCCCGGCTTGACCTCGATGCGTTTGATCTTGAATCGTTCGCCGCCGCCTAGGACGGTATATGTGCCCCAAGGCCTATGCACCATTCGGTGGATCTTGCTGGATTCGTGCCCGCGCTCGCTCAGTTGGCGAACAATCTCCTTGACCTCCTGGGTTCGCTCCTTGTGAGCGACGAGAAGCGCATCGGCCGTATCGATCACGACGAGATCGCTGACACCTACCATACCAACCATGCGATCCTCACCGCGTACGTAGCAATTCTTGCTATCGTGCAGCAGTGCCTCACCCTCAATACAGTTGCCACTGCCATCGGCCCCAGCAAGCGCACCGATAGCATTCCAGGAGCCCACATCACTCCAACCGATATCACAAGGCACAACGGCAAGCTGATTGGACTTCTCCATCAGCGCGTAGTCGATCGAGATACTCGGCACGCCTTCGAACCGACTTGCCTCGAGATCGGTCTGGGAAAAACCATCGGCCGTCACAACTCGTGACTCGTCGAAGCACTCCTTCACAGCGTTGAGAATATCGCCAGCATGCTCTTCGAACTGTGATAGAACAGTGCCTGCCTTAAAACAGAAAATTCCCGAGTTCCAAAGGTAGTTGCCCGCCGCAAGATATTCGGTAGCCTTTTGTGCCGACGGCTTCTCGACAAACCGATTGACTTGCGTGCCGCTCGCCTCAATGTATCCGTACCCCGTTTCGGGCGCATCCGGACGAATCCCCAGCGTAACGAGATAGCCCTTCTCAGCCAAATCCCTTGCCTTGCCCACAGCGTCCGCGAAGGCCGCATGATCGGATATCAGGTGATCCGCAGCCAGAATCAGCAAGGTCGCGTCGTTACCGTAAGTCTTCGATACATGCAGCGCAGCAGCTACAACAGCCGCCGATGTATTACGCCCGAACGGTTCGAGAATGAAAGATGTGGCCATCCGGGAGTGGTTAATCTCACGATACTCATCTTCCGTCTTGAAGAACAACTCCCTGTTTGTGACCGTAAGGATTTCGGCAACATCGGGCAGTGCAGCCGCACGCAGAAACGCCTTCTGCAGCAGACTCTGTGAATCCGGCAGACGGATGAACGGCTTGGGATGGAACTCCCGAGACACTGGCCATAGCCTTGTCCCAGCCCCACCCGAAAGAATAACGGGAATAAACGTCATTGAAATCACCAAGTCCGTATATAAATCAAAAATCTTGCCGAATAACGACGGATAACATCAATTTTAACATTCGCAGTCCCATCGATTCGCGCCAATTCCACCGACACCCATCATCCATGTCTGCACTTCCGTCAACTGCAGCACTTCTCCGCCAGCTCGCCCGACTCAGGCAAATGCCTGAATCACACTACGGTAATGGGCCACCACCTTTTTCTCATCGAACTCGCGCTGCACCTTTGCTCGGCCGGCACGCCCCATCTCTCGTCGCGCCGACGCGCCTAGCTGGAGCATCGCTTCCATTTTTGATGTCAGGTCATCCGCATTGCGTTCCGCACACAGGTAACCATTTACGCCGTGATCAACGATGTCCTTGCAACCGGGAACATCGGTCGCTATCACCGGCCGCTCCATCGCTGCGGCCTCGAGCAGAACACGGGGTACGCCCTCACGATAGGATGGCAGCACAATGCAGTCTGCGGCTGCTATGGCGGGCCGCACATCAGCCGCCTCGCCCAGATATTCAACTACCCCATCCTCCTGCCAATGGTGAATCTGTTCGATGGGTATGGCGCTAGGATTCGCGGAACCGCCCGGCCCAAGCAGAAGGAAACGCACATTCCTATATCGCTCCCCGAGTTGTCGAGCCGCATCAACGTACTCGCCGATACCCTTGTCCCACAACATTCGTGCTATCAGCAGAAAAGTGAAACACTCCGATGGCCCGGGCGTGATATCCGAAAGCTGCCGGAAATAGGTCAGGTCTATGCCCTCCCCTGGCAACACGACGCACTTCGATGAGTCCACAAGTTTCCTGGAAACGAAAGCGCCCCGGTCTTCATGATTGAGAAACCAGACCGCCTGCGGGAATCGCAACGCTATCCGATACAGGAGCTTACTGACCCGTGACACCAGACCGACATTAAGAAACACATAGCCCAGCCCGGTAGTGATCGCAATGGATTTCGCGCTGGCCAGCCACGCAGCGACCGATCCGTAGATATTGGGCTTGATCGTGTAATGAAAAATCACTTTGGGACCGACGCGCCGGTACAGAGCACTCAGTACCAGGACAAGCCGCAAATCTTCCAGAGGATTGTGGCCTTGCGGTGACATGGGTACAGCGTGAAAAATACAGCCGAGTTCCTCCAAGGCAGAAGAATTGCCGTCCGCTGGCGCGACAACGTGCACTTCATAGCCATCCGCAATCAAAGCTTCCATGACACCACGGCGAAACTGGTACATGGCCCATGCCGAGTTCCCGCAAAAAAGGATCTTTTCACGCGCTGCCATGCAATTCACTCCAACCGTGAAGGGCGATGACGGGACGGAGAATCGTTCCGGATATTCATGTTCGGTACTATGACTCAAAGCGGAAGCTCAGCGTGCAACAGCGACTCTGCCAAAGCGTCCTTAGCCGCTAGCACGGGTGTCTCGGACAACGGCCACGAGATACCGAGCTCGGCGTCATTCCATGCCACCGCCCGTTCGTGTTCGGGATACCAGTAGTCGGTCGCTTTATATAGAACCTCTGCCTCTTCCGAGACGACGAGGAAGCCGTGCGCGAAGCCCTCCGGCACCCATAACTGCCGCTTGTTTTCCGAGGAGAGCAAAACGCCGACCCATTTGCCGAAATTCGGCGATGAACGGCGCAAGTCAACCGCCACGTCGAAGATTTCACCCCGCAATGCCCTCACGAGCTTACCCTGCGGGTGCTGGATCTGATAGTGCAGACCGCGCAACACATTCCGCACAGATCGCGAATGGTTGTCCTGCACGAATTCCCGCTTCACGCCGGTAGCCTGCTCGAAGACACGTGAATTGAAGCTTTCGAAGAAGAAGCCGCGATCGTCTCCGAATACTCTCGGTTCTAGAACGAGCACCTCAGGCAAAGCCGTTTGGGTTACGGTCAGGTTCATTTGACGGACTCTGAAATGACTTGCATGAGGTACTTGCCATAACCGCTCTTCGACAATGGACGCGCCAGCGCAGCGACCTGCTCCGCACCAATCCATTTGTTCCTGTATGCGATTTCTTCGGGACAGGCCACCATCAAGCCCTGTCGGTTCTGCAGGGTGGCGATGAAAGTCGCAGCCTCCAGAAGCGAATCGTGCGTGCCAGTATCGAGCCACGCATAGCCTCGACCCATGATCTCGACATTCAACTTGCCCATTTCCAGATACCGCTTGTTGACATCTGTAATCTCAAGCTCGCCGCGAGGAGACGGACGGACTGCGGAAGCGATATCGCACACCTGCTTGTCGTAGAAATAGAGCCCTGTCACGGCGTAGTTCGAGCGCGGTCTCGCAGGCTTTTCCTCAAGGGAGATCGCGCGGAACTGGTCATTGAACTCGACAACCCCGTAACGTTCGGGATCGTGCACATGGTATGCAAATACCGTGGCGCCATCGTCGACAGTGGCCGTGCGAGCGAGTTGTGCAACAAGATCATGGCCGTGGAAGATGTTGTCTCCCAGGATCAGTGTCGAGGGATCGTTACCGATGAACTCGCGTCCGATGATGAACGCCTGAGCCAGCCCATCCGGCGAGGGCTGGACCGCGTACTGCAAATTGATGCCCCAGTTGCTGCCGTCGCCCAGCATGTCTGAAAAACGCGTAGTGTCTTCCGGCGTAGAGATCACCAGGATGTCCCGAATCCCCGCCAGCATCAGCGTCGAAAGCGGGTAGTAGATCATAGGCTTGTCGTAGACGGGCATGAGCTGCTTCGACACCGACCGCGTAATCGGATATAGCCGCGTGCCGGATCCTCCGGCCAGAATGATGCCTTTGCGCATATTGTCGTTCAGGGAAGCAGCTGGTCCAGCAGGTAGTGCATGCCCTGCTGCCACGCCGGCAGATTGATATCAAAGGTCTCGCGCAGCTTGCGCGTGCTCAACCGCGAGTTGGACGGCCGCGGCGCAGGTAGTGGGTAGGCCGTGGCGGGAATGGCCTCGATGGCCTCCGGATCAACCTTGAGCTCGACGCCCTTGCTAGCCGCATAGCGCAGGACTTCCGTGGCATAGCCATGCCACGATGCCTCGCCCGCTGCGGCCAGATGGTAGACGCCACCCGGAAACTCCATCCGGTCGCCATGCAGCCAAGCACGGTCAATGATGTGCGCGGTCACGTCGGCTATCAGAGAAGCCGTGGTCGGCGCGCCGAACTGGTCCGCGATCACGCGCAGGCTGTCGCGTTCGCGGCCCAGCTTGAGCATCGTCTTGGCGAAATTGCCGCCATGCGCACCCGCGACCCAGCAGGTCCGCAAGACGATGGCGGCGCCCCCCGCTTCCGCGATGGCCTGCTCGCCGGCCAGCTTGCTCTTGCCGTAGACCGAAAGCGGCCCTACCGCGTCGCTTTCGACGTAGGGCTTATCGCCGGTGCCGGCGAACACATAGTCCGTCGAATAGTGCACGAGCAGGCTGCCCAGCGCGCGCGCCTCTTCGGCCAGCACGCCGGGAGCGGCGCCGTTGATGGCGAAAGCTAGCTCGGTCTCGGTCTCCGCCTTGTCCACCGCGGTATAGGCGGCCGGGTTGACGATCACGTCAGGGCGGACACTGCGCACCACATCGCGCAGGACATCGATGTTGGTCAGATCACAGGCCTTGCGATCAAGCGCCACCACCCGCCCGAGCGGCACCAAGCTGCGACGGAGTTCGAACCCAACCTGGCCGTTGCTTCCTGTTACGAGCACGGTGGGAATGCGTGACGCCTTATGCAACATATTGCTTCGCCACCCAGTTCCGGTACTCACCCGACATGACGTCCCGCACCCACGCCTGGTTGCTAAGGTACCACTGCACGGTCTTGCGCAGCCCAGTCTCGAAAGTCTCTGCTGGCTTCCAACCGAGTTCACGCTCAAGCTTGCGTGCATCAATGGCATAGCGGCGGTCGTGGCCGGGTCGGTCTTTCACAAAGGCGATCTGGTCGCGGTACGAACCGGTGGCTTTGGGATGCAATTCGTCAAGCAAGCCACACAGTGTGTGCACGACTTCGAGATTGGTCTTTTCGTTCCAACCGCCAACGTTATAGGTTTCGCCTAGACGTCCTCGTGCCAACACTTCGCGGATCGCCGAACAATGGTCCCCAACGTACAGCCAATCACGCACATTGAGACCATCACCGTAGATCGGCAAGTCCTTGCCACCCAAGGCGTTAGCAATCATGAGCGGGATCAGCTTCTCGGGAAAGTGGTAGGGTCCGTAGTTGTTCGAACAGTTCGTCGTCAGGACCGGCAGCCCGTAGGTATGGTGATAGGAGCGAACCAGATGGTCCGAGGCGGCCTTTGAAGCTGAGTAGGGGCTGTTGGGAGCGTACGGGGTGGATTCCGAAAACTGGGGATCGGTCGGCCCAAGCGAACCAAAGACCTCATCGGTGGACACGTGAAGAAATCGGAATGCGGCTTTGTCTGTCTCGCTCAAGACACCCCAATATGCGCGGGCCGCTTCGAGTAGCGTGAAAGTCCCGACGATATTGGTTTGAATGAACTCAGCAGGGCCGTGAATGGAGCGGTCGACGTGGCTTTCCGCGGCGAAATGTACGACGGCACGAGGCTTGTAAGCAGCAAAAAGTGCGTCGAGGGCCGGTTGGTCACAAATATCGGTATGGGAGAAGACGTAGCGGCTATCGCCCTCCACCGCTGCCAGCGTTTTGCGGTTGCCTGCATACGTCAGTTTGTCGACATTGACAATGCCGTCGGCGGACTTGTCGCTCAACCAAGCCAGAACGAAATTGGCGCCAATAAACCCAGCGCCCCCTGTGACCAAAATATGCGACAAAACTGCTCCTTGCCTCGATATGTTTCGATGACCCGACAAAAGCCGAGCGCCCACCTTGTCCTCTTCTAGGACGGCGGGGCGTTAAGTGCCTGCAGAAGTGGCGGTATTCTATCCGACGGAATGCCCTAACCTACATCCCCTCCCCCTCTTTTTGTAGCCTCATGTAACCATGCCACGGTATATCGGTCACAAAACTACAAATAGAAGCGAAATAGTTTTCTCCGGTTCTGATGCCCAACAATAAAGTGCCTCTTTCGACATCTCATGCCGTCGGCGACCTACAAGGTTGTGCGGCCTCGCTGGACACCCTACTGGGCGAATTGCCGGCACAGCCTGCCCTCCGCCTTGTCGGCGACCTGGTCAACCGCGGCCCAGCCTCCCTGCAAACCCTCCGCGCCATCCGTGCCATGGGCAGCCGCACTGAAACCGTCCTCGGCAACCACGACATCCACCTCCTAGCCGTCGCCGCCGGCGTCCGCAAAAAAGGCAAATCCGACACCCTCGACGACATCCTCACCGCCCCCGATTGTGCGGATCTACTCACCTGGCTCCGCCACCGCCCCCTCGCCCTACTGGAAAACAACTTCCTCCTGGTCCACGCCGGCGTCCTCCCCCAATGGACCGCCACCCAAGTCATCGACCTCGCCCGCGAAGTCGAAGACCAACTCCAAGGCCCCAACTGGCAAGACTTCCTCGCCGACATCTTCGGCAACGCCTCCGACCGTTGGCACGACGGCCTGCGCGGCATTGATCGCCATCGGGTGGTGGTCAATGCCCTCACCCGGCTGCGCTACTGCACTGTCGATGGCGTGATGGACTTCAAGACCAAGGAAGGCCTGGGCAAGGCGCCGGACGGGTTCATGCCGTGGTTCGACGTGCCGGGGCGGCGTACCGGGGATGTGACCGTGGTATGCGGCCATTGGTCGACGCTGGGCCTGGTCATGCGGCCGAATCTGATGGCGCTGGATACTGGCTGCGTCTGGGGTGGCAAGCTGACGGCGGCCCGGTTGGCACAGGATCCTGCCGAACGGACCGTCGTTCAGGTTGATTGCCCGCAATATTGTGACCCGCTGGCCTGACTGGCAATCCCGCGTTGGCGGGGACGACAGGACGGCTAGCTGATGGCAGCGGAGCTCGGCTGGGGCACGCCGCCGGGCTCAACGGGGTGGTTCAGCCGCCGGGCCGCGGCAGCAGCGTGTTCCGGCGCGCCCTGGCTGAGGTGGGCGACCACCTCCCTGGCGGAGTTCGCAAGCTCGCGGCGGTCGCCCGAGGCCGGCACCAGCGCAGGCCCGATTACCAGCCTGGCCTTGATCCTGGGTGCGCGCAAGACCGCTTCCAGTGACTGCAGCAATGTGGTCTCGCCGATGTAGGCGGCGGCAAGCGTTGGTTGACCCGTAGCGGCATCGAGGTAGTTCAGTCCGAGGGGCTGCACGGGCAATCCACCAGAAATCGGTGCCTGCATCAGGTTGGCGTGGAATGGCAGCACCTCGGTGCCGTCGGTCGTGGTGCCTTCCGGGAACACGCCGACGAGGTCGCCCTGCAACATCACGTCGGTGATGTCGTGCAGCACGCGGTGGGCATCGCGTTTGCGCGCACGTTCGATGAAGATCGTTCCCGTCTTGTCGCACAGCCACCCAATCAGCGGCCAGCTGCGGATCTCCGACTTGGCGACAAACCGCACCGGCTGCCAGCTGTGGATGACGTAGATGTCCAGCCACGAAATGTGGTTGGAAACCACCATCGCACCCTGGCGGCCGGCGCCATGCGGCGCTGCGCCGGTGGCGTCCACCACCTCGACCTCCACCCCGCAAATCCGCAGCAACCGCCGTGACCAGCGGCGGATATGCCACTCGCGCGTGCGCACGCCCAGCCACGGGAACAGCAAGGCGCAGGTCACCAGCCCGCGCAGCAGGTGCAGCACCAGCGCGGTCTTGCGCAGCCAGATCATGCGTGGGCGTGGTTTCCGTAGACGACTTGCCCGCCGACCAGAGTCATGCGGACCTTGCCTTCCATCTCGTAGCCGAGCCACGGCGAGTTCTTGCCCTGGCTCTTGATGGAGCGGCGGTCGACCTTCCAGACCTGCCTGGGGTCGAACACGCATACGTCTGCGGCGCTGCCGACGGCCAGGGTTCCGGCCTTCAGGCCGATCACGCGGGCGGGCTCGGCGGTGATGCGGCCCAGTGCCAGGGCCAGCGGAACCTTGTGCTCGGCGGCCCAGCGCAGGGTCAGCGGCAGCAGCAGTTCCAGGCCGGTTGCGCCCGGCGATGCCTCGGCGAACGGCAGCAGCTTCTCGTCGTCGTCGACCGGGGTGTGATCGGAGCACAGGGCGTCGATGGTGCCATCGGCCAGCGCGGCGACGATGGCGTCGCGGTCGCGCGGGCTGCGCAGCGGCGGCGAGAAGCGCATCTGCGAGTTGAAGTAGCCGATATCCATGTCGGTCAGCGAGACATGGTGGATGTTGACGTCGCAGGTCACGGCCAGGCCTTCGCGCTTGGCCTGGCGCACCAGTTCCAGCCCGGCGGCTGACGACAGGCGGCACAGGTGCACGCGCGCGCCGGTGCTGCGCATCAGTTCGAAGATGGTGTGCAGGCGCACGGTTTCGGCGATCACTGACACGCCGGACAGGCCCAGGCGCGACGCCACCGCGCCGCTGGCGGCGACGCCGCCGCCCAGGAACGGGTCTTCCGGGCGCAGCCAGACGGTGAAGCCGAAGGTCTTGGCGTATTGCAGCGCGCGCAGCAGCACCTGGGTGTTGTGCACCGGGGCCTCGGCCTGGCTGAAGCCGACGCAGCCGGCCTCTGTCAGCTGGCTCATCTCGGTCAGGGTCTCGCCTTTCAGGCCCAGCGTGAGCGCGCCCAGCGGGTACACGTGGGTCTGGTTCAGGGTGCGGGCGCGGAATTTCAGCATTTCCACCAGGCCGGGCTCATCGAGCACCGGATCGGTATCGGGCGGGCAGACCAGGCTGGTCACGCCGCCGGCGGTGGCGGCGGCCACTTCGGATTCGAGCGTGGCCTTGTATTCGTAGCCGGGCTCGCGCAGGCGCGCGGACAGGTCGACCAGGCCGGGGCACACGATCAGGCCGCTGGCATCGATGGTCTTGTTGGCGGTGAAGTCCGCCGGGGCGCTGCCCACGCCGACGATCTTGCCGGCGGCGATGTAGAGGTCCTGCGCGGCGTCGGTGTTGCTGGCCGGATCGATCAGGCGGCCGCCCTTGATGTGAATCTTCATAGCTTGGCTTGTCGTGTCGCTTGGCTGGTTCAGTGTGTTCTGGCTCGTGTCGCTCGACTGCATCATTCGTCGCTATTTCCCGCCACGATGCCCATCACCGCCATGCGCACGGCGATGCCGAAGGTCACCTGGTTCAGGATCACGGACTGCGGCCCGTCGGCCACGGCGGAGTCGATCTCGACGCCGCGGTTCATGGGGCCCGGGTGCATCACAATGGCGTCGCGATTGGCCAGTGCCAGGCGCTCCGGCGTGAGGCCGTAGGCCTTGAAGTATTCCTGCGCCGACGGCAGCAGCGCGCCGCTCATGCGCTCGTTCTGCAGCCGCAGCATGATGACCACGTCCACGCCCTTCAGGCCCTCTTCCATGTCGTGGAAGACGCGCACGCCCATCTGCTCCAGCCCCGACGGCAGCAGCGTGCGCGGACCGATGGCGCGCACTTCGGGCACGCCCAGCGTGGTCAGCGCGTGGATGTCGGAGCGTGCCACGCGCGAGTGCAGGATGTCGCCGACGATAGCCACCGTCAGGTTGGTGAAGTCCTTCTTGAAGTGCCGGATCGTGTACATGTCCAGCAGGCCTTGCGTCGGGTGCGCGTGGCGGCCGTCGCCGGCATTGATCACGTGCACGTGCGGCGCGACGTGCTCGGCGATCAGGTAAGGTGCGCCCGAGCTGGCATGGCGCACCACGAACATGTCGGCTGACATCGCCGACAGGTTGTTGATGGTGTCCAGCAGCGACTCGCCCTTGCTGGTCGACGAGGCGTTGATGTTCAGGTTCAGCACGTCCGCCGACAGCCGCTTGGCGGCGATCTCGAAGGTGGTGCGGGTGCGGGTGGAGTTCTCGAAGAACAGGTTGAACACGCTCTTGCCGCGCAGCAGCGGCACCTTCTTGACATCGCGGTCTGAGTCGGACAGCGATACGAACTGGCTGGCGGTGTCGAGGATGTGCGTGATCATGTCACGCGACAACCCCTCGATCGACAACAGGTGCTTCAGTTCGCCGTTCTTGGTGAGCTGCGGGTTGCGGAACGTCTTGGTCATGGCTGGTCGGGCGCGGGCAAAAAACGGAGGTGGTCTGGTCTCGGAGCTGGGGGTCAGGCGCGCACGGCGCGCCTGGGGCATTCGGGCCGGTTCAGCCGGTGGCGGAATCGGTAGGTTCGGTCGCAAACGCGAATTGCGCGCCGGCGCCCTCGCCCTGGCGCGACAGCACCAGCGTGGTGCCAGGCGGCAGCGCCATCTCGGCGGCAGTCAGGTCGGCGGCAATCGGCAGCTGGCGCCCGCCGCGGTCGACCAGCACGCCCAGCGCCACGCGCGCGGGGCGGCCGTAGTCGAACAGCTCGTTGACGGCGGCACGGATGGTGCGGCCGGTGGCCAGCACGTCATCGATCAGCAGGATGTTGCGGTCATCCACCGAAAACGGCAGCGTGGTCGGCTGGGCCTGGCTGTGCAGGCCCTTCTTGGCATAGTCGTCGCGATGGAAGGCAACGTTGATCACGCCATGCTCGGGCAGCTTCAGGTCAGCGGCCAGCCGCGCGGCGATCCACGCGCCGCCTGAGTAGATGCCGGCCACCGACCAGCGCGCGCGCTCGGCCTCGGGGATCAACGCCTGGGCCTGGTCCAGCAGCTTGCGGTACAGCGACTCGGCGTCGGGAACGGAAATCTGCGTCATAGCGGGAATTGGTCGAAGTACTGTTGCAGGATGATGCGGGCGGCCTCGGCATCGAGCTCGCCGCGGCGGGCGCCGGCCATCGACGCGGCGCGCGAGGTATAGCGCTCGTCCACCCACTCCACCGGCAGGCCGAAGCGGCCATTGAGCTGGTTGCCGAAACGCCGCGCCAGCTTCATCGAGGGCTGCTCGCCGCCTTCGGGGTTGACCGGCATGCCGACGATCAGCTGCACCGGGTTCCACTCCTGGATGAGCGCCGCCACGGCCTCGAAGCGGCCTTCCACGGTGATATTGGGGAGGATGGTCAGCGCACGCGCCTCGCGCGTGATGAAGTTGCCCAGCGCGACGCCGATCTTTTTTTCGCCGTAGTCGAATGCCAGGACCGTGCCGTCGCGGGGCAGTTCACGCCCCACGGCATCAGGCATGCCCGGCCTCGCCGGACAGCATGGTGAAGTCGATGCCCAGCAGCCGGATGGCGGCGGCGAAGCGATCGTCGGGCGGCACGCTGAAGATGATCTCGGGGTCGGCCTGGACCGTCAGCCAGCCGTTGCGGCTGAGCTCTTCCTCCAGCTGGCCGGCGCCCCAGCCGGAGTAACCCAGCGTCAGCAGGAAGCGGTGCGGGCCGCTGCCGTTGGCCACGGCCTCGAGCACGTCCTTGGAGGTGGTCATCTCCAGCCCGCCGGGCACGGCCAGCGACGACACATAGACGCCCACCGGGTCATGCAGCACAAAGCCGCGCTCGGTCTGCACGGGGCCGCCGAAGTAGACCGGCTGGTGCGCGACTGGCTGGATTTCAAGCTTGAGGTCAATCTTGTCGAACAGCGTGGCCATGTCGATGTCGATGGGCCGGTTGATCACCAGCCCGAGCGCGCCACGCTCATTGTGTTCGCAGATATAGACGACGGAACCCGAAAAGGTCGGATCAGCCATGCCAGGCATGGCAATCAGGAACTGATTGGTCAGATTGATAGGTGCTTCGGGCTTCGCCATGCCTTGCATTTTATCAAATCGCCGGGGGTCTTCCGGAAAAGATTGGCGGACGCTGCAGTGCAGCAATGAGCGCCCGGCCACGGTCTGGGGTTGCAGTTTGGCTCAATCCTTGCGGGTCAGTGCGGCCAGCTCCTGCGCCGTCAGCCAGCGCCACTCGCCTTCGGCCAGGGCCGGATCGAGCCGCAGGCCGCCAATGGCGCTGCGATGCAGCGCGCTGACATGGTTGCCGGCCGCCGCCACCATGCGCTTGACCTGATGGTACTTGCCTTGCACCAGGGTCAGCCGCAGGCTGCGTTCGCCGGTGATCTCGCACGCTTCCGCAGCGATCGGCGCCGGTTCGTCGAGCAGCTGCACGCCACTGCACAGCGCTTCGGCCTGCTCCGGCGTGACCGGCTCGGCAGTCGTCACTTCATAGATCTTGGGCACCTTGCGCTTGGGCGAGGTCTGGGCGTGGATGAACTGGCCATCATCGGTCAGCAGCAGCAGCCCGGTGGTGTCGTGGTCGAGCCGCCCCACGGCCTGCACCTCGCGCTGGCGCAGCGGCACCGGCAGCAGGTTGTAGACGCTGGGATGATGGCGCGGGCGCTGCGAGCATTCGTAGCCGGTGGGCTTGTTCAGCATCAGGTAGGCCTTGGTGCAGGCCAGCCATTCCTCGCCGTCTACAGTGAGCCGCAGGCCGTCGACTTCAAACTGCGCGCGCGGGTCTTCGCACAGTTCGCCGTTGACTTCGACCAGCCCGGCGGCGATCAGGTCGCCGCAGTACCGGCGCGTGCCAAAGCCCTGGGATTGGAGGATGCGGTCGAGAGTCATGGAATGGATGGTGGTAGGGATGGATGGTGACGCGGCTGCTGGGTGGCAGGCCGGATTGCTGCCGCAGTTTGCCTGCGGTCGGTGCACCCCACTCCCGCTTGCGGGAGAGAGGGAGCACACAATCGGTTAGTTTACGCGCAGCCTGAAATCCTCAGGCCGCCAGCATCGCGCTCTCGCGATAATGCCGCTGCGCGTCGTCGAAGCGCTCGGTTTCCTCAAAAAGCCGCGCCAGCGCCAGGTGCGTGCGCACGCGCAGGCGGCGCTGCTGGTCGGGCTCTGCATATTTCAGCGCGCGCTCGAAGCTGGACTGGGCCTTGCCCCATAGCTTCTCGCCCAGGCATAGCACGCCCAGCGTGTAGTAGAGATCGGCATCCGCGGGATGCGCGGCCAGCCATTTCTCTGCCTGCTGGATCTGCGGCAGCGCGTGGCCTGGAACGGCGCAATCGGCATAGCGCAGCACCAGGCGGCTGTCCCAGTTGACCTTGAGGGCGTCTTCGATGATGCGGCGGGCTTCGTTCTGCCGGCCCAGCGCCGCGAAGTAACGCGCCGCGGGTTCGGCGATGCGGGTGGCGCGGCGCTCGTCGGCGGACAATGAGCGCCAGAACTCGGTCAGCGCGTCGGCGTCGTGGCGGCGTTCCTCCAGCATGGCTTCGACGGCCATCTGCTTGAGCCGCAGCGCCAGCACCGGATGCAGCGCGTTGCGCTTTTCCAGCGAGCGCGCCAGACGCAGCACCTCGGTCCAGTTCTTCAGGTGCTGGTGCGCGCGCAACGCGATGCGCTGCACGTGGATCTGGCGCGCGCCCTGCGACTGCAGCTGGGCGATGGTCTCCAGCGCGCCGTCGGCATCGCGGGCATCAACCAGCAACTCGGCCATCGACACCAGCCGCGCCTGCTCGCGCTCGGGGTCGGTGACCTGCGCCATCCAGGCGTCGCGCCGCTCGGTTTCCTGCATCCGGTGCGCGGCGCGGGCGCCGATCAGCGCGGCGGTCTGGGCCTGGTCGTCCCAGGACTGCGCCTCGCGCGCGGCGCGCTCGGCGCGGGCGAAGCGGCCGGCAAACAGGTTTTCGATCGACTCGCGCAGCGCCGCCTGTGCCTTGCTCATGCGGCTGCGCTCGCGGTAGGCGGCGGCGCGGCGCGGCATGTCGGCCAGATGGCGGACGGTGGA
Organism: Cupriavidus sp. GA3-3; assembly: GCF_000389805.1. Taxonomy (NCBI): domain Bacteria; kingdom Pseudomonadati; phylum Pseudomonadota; class Betaproteobacteria; order Burkholderiales; family Burkholderiaceae; genus Cupriavidus; species Cupriavidus sp. GA3-3. Next base: position 311,689 of record NZ_KB944461.1, on the reverse strand, counting down.
CATCACCGTCCACACCACGAAGAACAGCAACAGCAGCAAGGCCAGCGCCAGGTTCAGCGACAGCTCGACGCGATACGGCGGATAGAACAGCACCACATTGCTGTGGTTGAACTGCGTGAACAGGGCCAGCCCGACGGCGCCGCCAAACAGGACCGCAACCCAGAACAGAAGGCGCATGGGCTTACTCCTTCTTCAGGGCATGCAGCGCGCCCAGGCTTTCGGACATGGTGGGCAGCTGCACCGTGACCGCGCCGGCCTGCGCCTGCCGCAGCAGCGTCAGCACCCCCTGCACCCGGCGCGACTTGGTATCGAAATAGCGGCTGATCATCGCCTGCGCGGCGGCCAGGTCGTTGCGGAACACGGGTTCGTTGCGCGACAGCAATGCCAGGCGCGCGTTGAGCAGGCGCAGCTTGACGTTCTCGCGCAGGAACCAGCCCTGGTCGCCAGACAGCAGCAGCGCCTCGGCGTCGTCGACCTTGCGGATGCGGACCACCTGCGCCAGTTCTTCGCGCAGGTAATCCCACAGGCGCGTGAACCAGCCCGGCCCCGCGCCGTTGGCGGCGGCCGGCGCGCTGGCACCGTTGGCCGCGGCACCCTTGCGGGCGTCGGCCTCGCTGCGCTCCAGCATGCGTTCGCTGGACAGCAGCGGCAGTGAGTCGACCTGGTTGATGGCCTCGTCCAGTTTAATTGCAGCGCCGGTCAGGTCGGTGTCGGGCACCGCCTTCATGCGCGCGACGTCGCGCGCGATCGCGCGGCGCAGCAGGTTGTATTGCGGCTTGTCGGCGCGCGCCAGGCGCGCGTCGGCGCTTTGCAGCGCGGCCAGCGCCACCTGCACGTTGCCGGTCAGCTGCAGTTGCTGGCCGGCACTGGTCAGCAACTGCTGGATCTCGGCGATTTCCCAGTCGTCGCGGTTGCGCATCAGGTCCTGGTAGACCTGTTCCAGCGCCACCTGCTTGTCGCGGGTCTCTCCGACCTGGTTCTCCAGCGCACCGACCTTGGCCTGCAGTTCCTTGACCGTGTCCTGCGCGTTGCGGGTCAGCACGCGCGACTCCTGCACCAGCGCATCGTTGCTTTGCTGGCGGCGCGCCAGCTCGCCGGTCAGGTGGTCAACGCGCTGCTGCAGCCACCAGAAGCCGCCAGCCGTCGCCACCACCAGCACGGCGACGAGCGCCCACAACGCAGCGGACCGCCGTGAGGCTGCACTGGGAGCAGCGGGGGTAGCGGGGCCCGGCGCGGACGCTGCTTGCGCCGATGCTGCGGAGGCCGCCGTGGGCGGCGGCGTAGCGGAGGAGGACGTGGTTTCTTGCGTCACGCGTTCGACCTTCGTTGACGTTGCGGGAACTGCTGCGTCCGGCACGGGGGCCGGCGGCGCTTCGGCTGTGGCGCTGGGCGGGCCGGCTTCGATTGACGCGCTGGCCATGCTTGCCGGCGCGGGACCGGCATGGGCATCGGCCCACTGCAGGCACGCCGCCAGCAGGCCGGCATCGCCCGGGGCGGCGCGCAGGATATGGGGGAAGCCCAGCGCCAGCGCCTGTTCGGCGATTCTCGCATGCGGCGCGATGCACTGCACCTGCCGCAGGGCAGCGTCTTCCTCAGGCGACAGATGCTGGCGTGCCAGCGCGTCAAGGTTGCGCACCGCTTCAGAACTGGTTAGGAGCCACGCATGCGGCGCCGCGCCGGGACGCAGGTTGTCGCGCACGGCCTGCCACTGCATGGCGCTGGGTTCGGGCAGCGTGCGCTGGTAGGCCTCGACGGCCTCGACCTGGGCGCCGGCCTCGCGCAGGCGGTCGCCCAGCCAGTCGCGCCCGCCGTTGCCGCGGATGATCAGGACCGGCTTGCCCGCCAGCGCGGCGGGATCGAGCCGGGCCCACAGGGCCTCGGAGTCGAAGCGCAGCGCTTCGGCCTCCGGTGCGGCGTCATCGGGGCCCTGCCCGTTTGCGGCAGCGCCCGCGGGCGCGATCACCCGGCACGCGGGCGGCGCGATGCCGCGCTCGGCCAGGGCCGCGACGCTGGCCGGCCCGACCACCGCCACCGGCACCTGCGCCGGCCATTGGGCCACGCCCTGCACGCCGGCCAGTGCGTCGAGCGCGTAGGCAATGGCATTGGGACTGACAAAGACCACCAGCGCAAAGGTGTTCAGCCGCGCCAGCGCCGCGCGCAGCGGCGCGTCGTCAACGGCCGGGCCGATGCCCAGCAAGGGAAAGCTGAGTACGTCCAGGCCCGCGGCCTGCAGCGCCTCGGTCAGTTGCCGGGACTGCCCGGCGGGTCGTGTGACAACGACGGTCGGGCTGGGCATGGGGCAGCCTCAGGCAGGAGCTTGGGAGCCGGCGGGATCGCCAGAATCGGCCAGTGCCGCGAGGATGGCTTCGGCACCCTGCGCCAGCAGGTCGCGCGCGCAGGCCTGGCCAAGCGCTTCGGCAGCAGCCAGGTCAACTGCCGGCCCGGACGCGGCAGCGCGGATGGCGCGCGTGCCATCGGGCAAGGCAACAAAGGCGTCCAGCTTCAGCTGATCGCCTTCCCAGCGCGCATGGGCGGCCAGCGGCACCTGGCACGAGCCGCCCAGCATGCGCGACACGGCGCGCTCGGCGCTCACGGCCAGCGCCGTCGGCTGGTGGTTCAGCGGCGCCAGCCATTGCGCCAGCTCAGCGCGATTCGCCGGGATCTCGATGCCGAGGGCGCCCTGGCCCGCGGCCGGCAGCGACACGTCGACGGGAATCAGCGCGCGGATGCGCTCGCCCAGGCCCAGGCGCTTGAGGCCGGCGGCGGCCAGGATGATGGCGCCGTATTCGCCGCGATCCAGCTTGCCCAGCCGCGTGTCCAGATTGCCGCGCAGCGGCTTGATCACCAGCTGCGGATAGCGGCTGCGCAGCGCGGCCTCACGGCGCAGGCTGGAGGTGCCGACCACGGTGCCGGCCGGCATCTCGTCCAGCGAGGCGTAGGCGGAAGACACCAGCGCGTCGCGCGGATCCTCGCGTTCCATCACCGCGGTCAGGGCGAAGCCTTCGGGCAACTCCATCGGCACATCCTTGAGCGAATGCACCGCCAGGTCCGCCCGGCCTTCGTCCATCGCGAACTCCAGTTCTTTGACAAACAGACCCTTGCCGCCGACTTTGGACAGCGTACGGTCTAGAATCTGGTCTCCGCGCGTGGTCATGCCAAGAATGGACACGTCGCACGCGGGATAGTATTGTTGCAATGCAGCACGCACATGTTCTGCCTGCCACAGGGCCAGACGGCTCTCTCGGGAGGCAATGACGAGCTTTTGCGGAAGATTGCGAGACACGACAGCGGTAGAGGAAGACAGGGTGGCAGACGACATGCGTCAATGGTAGCACGCGACCCAATAGTCCCTCCGCACCAATAGATAAGCTAGAAGCAGAACGAGGAGATTGCATGACGCAGCATGCTGCGCGCCCCAACGGCCGGCGGACCGCCCCGGCTGCGAAAGACCAAAGCCCTGCCCTCGGCGCCGCCCAGGGTGACGCAAACGGCGCATCCGCCGCCGAACCGAAACGCCCCGCCAGCCGCAGCGGGACCAAACGTTCCCCCAAGCCCAAGCTTTCCATCGTGTCGAGCAACGGAACCACCATCGCCCCCACCGCCCGCCGCACCGCCGACAAGGACGTGCCGCTGCGCGAGGACATCCGCTTCCTGGGCCGCCTGCTGGGCGAATGCCTGCGTGAACAGGAAGGCGACGCCGCCTTCGAGGTGGTCGAGACCATCCGCCAGACCGCGGTGCGCTTCCGCCGCGAGAACGACCGCGCCGCCGGCGCCGAGCTGGACCGCCTGCTCAAGCGCCTGTCGCGCGACCAGACCAACCAGGTCGTGCGCGCGTTCAGCTATTTCTCGCACCTGGCCAATATCGCCGAAGACCAGCACCACAACCGCCGCCGCCGCGTGCACGCGCTGGCCGGCTCGCCGCCGCAGGCGGGCAGCCTGGCCCACGCGCTGGAGGCGATCGACGCCGCCGGCGTGACCGGCAAGCAGCTGCGCAAGTTCCTGGACGAGGCCCTGATCGTGCCGGTGCTGACCGCGCACCCGACCGAAGTCCAGCGCAAGAGTATTCTCGACGCCGAGCGCGAAATCGCCCGCCTGCTGGCCGAGCGCGACCTGCCGATGACCGCGCGCGAGCGCGACCACAACACCGCGCAGCTGCGCGCCAAGGTCACCACGCTGTGGCAGACCCGCATGCTGCGCGATTCGCGCCTGACGGTGGCCGACGAGATCGAAAACGCCCTGTCCTACTACCGCACCTGTTTCCTGCGCGGCATCCCGCAGTTGATGAGCGAGCTGGAAGAAGACATCGCCGCGGTGTTCCCGACCACGCGCAAGCGCAAGGGCACTCCGGGCGCGCAGCCGGCGCCGCTGGCGCCGTTCCTGCAGATGGGCTCCTGGATCGGCGGCGACCGCGACGGCAACCCCAACGTCACCGCCGAGACGCTGGAGCATGCCGCCAGCCAGCAGGGGCAGATGATCATCGACTGGTACCTGGATGAAGTCCATGCGCTGGGCGCGGAGCTGTCGATGTCGACGCTGATGGTCGACGCCAGCCCGGAACTGCTGGCGCTGGCCGAGCGCTCGCCCGACCACTCCGAGCATCGCGCCGACGAACCCTACCGCCGCGCGCTGATCGGCATCTACGCGCGCCTGGCCGCAACCAGCAAGGCGCTGACCGGCCACGCCGTGCCGCGCCGCCCGGTGGCGCCGGCCGAGCCCTATGACAGCGCCGAGGCCTTTGCCGCCGACGTGCAGGTGGTGGTCGACTCGCTGCGCGCCAACCATGGCCAGGCGCTGGCCAATGGCCGTATCGAAGCGCTGGCGCGCGCCATCGGCGTGTTCGGTTTCCACCTGGCGTCGGTCGACATGCGCCAGGTCTCGGACGTGCACGAGGCGGTCATCGCCGAGCTGTTCGCCGCCGCCGGCATCGCCCCCGACTACGCCGCCCTGCCCGAGGCGCGCAAGCTGGAACTGCTGCTGGCCGAACTGCGCCAGCCGCGCCTGCTGACGCTGCCGTGGCACGAGTATTCCGAGCAGACCCGCAAGGAACTGGCGATCTTCGCCGCCGCGCGCGAGCTGCGCGCGCGCTATGGCAAGCGCATTGCGCGCAACTACATCATCTCGCACACCGAGACGCTGTCGGACCTGGTCGAAGTGATGCTGCTGCAGAAGGAATCCGGCATGCTGCAGGGCACGCTGGGCAGCAAGACCGACCCGGCGCGCATGGAGCTGATGGTGATCCCGCTGTTCGAGACCATTGAGGACTTGCGCAACGCCGCCGGCATCATGCAGTCGCTGCTGGACCTGCCGGGCTTCGACTCGGTGATCGCGCACCATGGCGTCGAGCAGGAAGTGATGCTTGGCTACTCGGACTCGAACAAGGACGGCGGCTTCCTGACTTCCACCTGGGAGCTGTACAAGGCCGAGCTGGAGCTGGTGCAGCTGTTCGAGCAGCGCCAGGTCAAGCTGCGCCTGTTCCACGGCCGCGGCGGCACCGTCGGCCGCGGCGGCGGCCCGACCTACCAGGCCATCCTGTCGCAGCCGCCGGGCACGGTGAACGGCCAGATCCGTCTGACCGAGCAGGGCGAGATCATCAACAGCAAGTTCGCCAACGCCGAGATCGGCCGGCGCAACCTGGAAACGGTGGTCGCCGCCACGCTGGAAGCCTCGCTGTTGCCGCAGCAGAACGCACCCAAGGACCTCGACATGTTCGAGGCCGTGATGCAGCAGCTGTCGGACCGAGCCTTCACCGCCTACCGCGACCTGGTCTACGAGACCCCGGGCTTCAAGGACTACTTCTTCGCCACCACGCCGATCACCGAGATCGCCGACCTGAACCTGGGTTCGCGTCCGGCCTCGCGCAAGCTGATGGACAAGAAGAACCGCCGCATCGAAGACCTGCGGGCGATTCCGTGGGGCTTCTCGTGGGGCCAGTGCCGGCTGCTGCTGCCGGGCTGGTACGGCTTCGGCAGCGCGGTCAAGTCGCTGCTGGACACCGCGCCGGACGACAAGGCGCGCAAGCTGGCCGTGACCACGCTGCGCCGCATGGTCAAGACCTGGCCGTTCTTCTCGACGCTGCTGTCCAACATGGACATGGTGCTGGCCAAGACCGACCTGGCCGTGGCCTCGCGCTACGCCCAGCTGTGCGATGACGCGGCCCTGCGCCGCACCGTGTTCAACCGCATCAGCAAGGAATGGCACCTGACCTGCGAGATGCTGACGCTGGTCACCGGCCACCAGGAACGGCTGGCGGACAACCCGCTGCTGGCGCGCTCGATCAAGAACCGCTTTGCGTATCTCGATCCGCTGAACCACTTGCAGGTTGAGTTGCTGAAACGCTACCGCTCGGGCAAGGATGGCGACGACATCCGGGTGCGGCGCGGCATCCACCTGACCATCAACGGCGTCGCGGCGGGCCTGCGCAATACGGGCTGATTGGCGTCAGAGTGCTGCCGGTTTGCGCCCCTCTCCCGCGTGCGGGAGAGGGGCGCGTCCACATCGGGCGGCAGCTCTTTCAAATGGCGCCAGTCTGACCCCTCACCCCACAAACGCCCCCGGCACCGGATCCTCACCCAGCGCGTGCAGCAGCACCGCCCAGTGCATCGCCTCGTCCCCGAGGATGCTGCCGGCGGCGCGGGTCAGTTCGCGGTTGTGGAAATTCGGCAGCACGCCCAGGTAGGCGGCGGTGGCGCCCTTCTCCAGCCCCGCGGCAAAGCGCAGCACATCGGCCTGGGTCTTCAGCTTGTCAGTCGGGAAGGTGTATTCCGACGCCTTCTTCGCCACCACCGGGGTGCCGCCCAGCTTTGACACCGTCCCGGCCAGCACCTGCGCGTGCGCCTTGTGGTGGTCCTGGAACTTGACCGCGGTGGCAAGCACCGGCTTTTGCAGCAGGCCGCTTTCCGCGCCCACCTGGTAGGCCGCGATCGCCTGGTATTCCAGTCCCAGCGCGGTGTTCAGGATATTGATGTCGTCCCTGGTGCTGCCCGACTGGGTCTGCGCCCAGGCCGGCATGGACTCGCCAAGGCTGATGACGGCGAGCGAGCCCAGCGCGAACAGCCCCGGCGCCTTGAGCAGCCCGCGGCGGCGCGCATCGGGCGCGGTCACAATGCGGTCAAGGGAATCGGTCGGATCTGTCGTGACCGCAGTGGTGCGCATGCGTTCCATGATGTTCTCCTGTGTGGGATCAACGGCGCCGCGGCCCGCAGCCCGGGGCCGCCATCGTGCGCCTGCCACCTGATACGCACGCCGGGGCCAATCGGATGCAAGGTCGTGCCTATAATCCGGCAACACCCTTTCGCGAGACGCCCCGGTGCCCCCCTCTCCGGTGTCCCCTTCCGCCGAAACCTACGCCGCGCCGCCCGGCGCCGAGCGGCTTGCGGCCCTGCTCCAGGCCGTGGCCATCGGCGAGCGGCAGGCGCTGCGCGGCCTCTATGACCTCACCGCGACGAAACTGTTTGGCCTTGCGCTGCGTATCACTGGCAGGCGCGATTGGGCGGAGGATGTCGTGCAGGAAAGCTTTGTCAGCATCTGGCACCACGCCGGCGACTACCGGCCGCACCTGGCCGCGCCGATGACCTGGATGACCGCGATCGTGCGCAACCGCGCGCTGGACTGCCTGCGCCGGGCAAGCGCGGCACGCGTCGGGCAGACGGTCGAGCTTGACGAAGACCTGGGCGAATGGCTGGCCGACGACACCGCCGGGCCCGCGGAACTGGCCGATGCCAGCCAGCAGGCACGCGCGCTCAACCGCTGCCTGCAGCGCCTGGAGCAGCCGCAGCGCCAGGCCATCATGCTGGCCTACCTGCAGGACCTGAGCCACGCCGAGCTGGCCGCCCGCCTGCGCGCGCCGCTGGGGACGGTCAAGTCCTGGATCCGGCGCGGCCTGGAGCGGCTGCGCAGCTGCATGGAGGGCGCGGCATGAAGCTGGCCAGCCATCCCGACCTGCTCGACCGCATCGCCGCGCAGTACGCGCTGGGGGTGCTGCGCGGCGGCGCACGCCGACGCCTGGAACAACTCGCGCGCGAAGAGCCCGCGGTGCGCGCCGCGATCCACCGCTGGCAGGCGCGGCTGGCGGGCGTGGCCGAGTTGCAGGCGGCCGCCGAGCCGGTCGACAAGGTCTGGTGCGGGATCGAGGATCGCCTCGGCTGGAAAATGGCAGATCCGGCCAGTCAGCCGGACCGCCCGGCGCCTGACACCCGCCCCGCGGACGGCTGGTGGCAGCGCCTGTGGTCGGCCCCGGTGTTCTGGCGCGGTGCCGCGGCGGCAATGGCCATGGTGGCGGTGCTTGCCGTCGGCATCGGCATCCAGCTGGCCCGGCAGGATCAGGCGGCGCCGGCCGAGGTCCTCGCCGTGCTGAACGACGACCGTGCCCAGCCTGCGATGCTGGTGTCGTGGGACGCCGGCGCACGCAGCCTGATCGTGCGCCGCCTGGATCACCTGGCCCTGAGCGACCAGCAGGTACTGCAGTTGTGGGCACTGCCTGCGGGCGGCAAGCCGCAGTCGCTCGGCGTGATCGGGCGGGCACCCGAAGCCCGGCTGGCGCTGGCGCAACTGCCCGCGGCGGTGCCCGCGCTGGCGGTCAGCATCGAGCCGCCGGGCGGCTCGCCCAACGCCGATGGGCCAAGCGGCCCGGTGGTGTTCAAGGGGCCTGTGATCCACAGCCGGCTCTGATGATCGGCGCTGCCGGGCCGGCCGGCGCCACCCAGTGCCGCCAGCGGGCCGGCGGGCGATATAATCGCCGTTTCCCAATTTCTCGCGCCCGCCGCCGTCCGCACGCCGGCGCGAGCCACTGCAGCCGACGTCCATGTCCACCTCCCAACTTGCCAAGAAAGGCGAAGCCTGGTCCGCCCGCTTCTCCGAACCGATGTCCGACCTGGTGAAGCGCTACACCGCCTCGGTGTTCTTCGACAAGCGCCTGGCCCTGTTCGACATCCAGGGCTCGCTGGCCCACGCGGCCATGCTGGCAAAGCAGGGCATCATCGCCGAGGCCGACCGCGCCGAGATCGAGCGCGGCATGGCGCAGATCAAGGCCGAGATCGAGGCCGGCGGCTTCGAGTGGAAGCTGGACCTGGAAGACGTCCACCTGAACATCGAGGCGCGCCTGACCGCGCTGGTGGGCGATGCCGGCAAGCGCCTGCACACCGGCCGCTCGCGCAATGACCAGGTCGCCACCGACATCCGCCTGTGGCTGCGCAGCGAGATCGACAACATCATGGTGCTGCTGGGCGCGCTGCGCGCCGCGCTGCTGGACCTGGCCGAACAGAACGCCGACACCATCCTGCCCGGCTTCACCCACCTGCAGGTGGCGCAGCCGGTGACCTTCGGCCACCACCTGCTGGCCTACAACGAAATGTTCACGCGCGACGCCGAGCGCATGGCCGACTGCCGCAAGCGCGTCAACCGCCTGCCGCTGGGCGCGGCCGCGCTGGCCGGCACCAGCTACCCGATCGACCGCGAGTTCGTGGCGCAGCAGCTTGGGTTCGACGGCGTGTGCCGCAACTCGCTGGATGCCGTGTCGGACCGCGACTTCGCCATCGAATTCTGCGCCGCCGCCGCGCTGGTGATGACGCACGTGTCGCGCTTCTCAGAAGAGCTGGTGCTGTGGATGAGCCCGCGCGTGGGCTTTATCGACATCGCCGACCGTTTCTGCACCGGCAGCTCGATCATGCCGCAGAAGAAGAACCCCGACGTGCCCGAACTGGCGCGCGGCAAGACCGGCCGCGTCAACGGCCACCTGATCGGCCTGCTGACGCTGATGAAGGGCCAGCCGCTGGCGTACAACAAGGACAACCAGGAAGACAAGGAGCCGCTGTTCGATACGGTCGATACCGTCGTGGACACGCTGCGCATCTTTGCCGACATGGTGCCGGGCATCACCGTCAAGCCCGAAGCGATGCGCGCCGCCGCGCTGCAGGGCTACGCCACCGCCACCGACCTGGCCGACTACCTGGTCAAGAAGGGCCTGCCCTTCCGCGACGCCCACGAGGCCGTGGCCCACGCGGTGCGCGCCTGCGACAGCCGCCAGTGCGACCTGGCCGACCTGAGCGTGGCCGAGCTGCGCGAAGTCTCGGGCCTGGGCGACAAGGCCGCGCTGATCGGCGACGACGTGCACGCGGTGCTGACGCTGGAAGGCTCGGTCGCCGCGCGCGACCATATCGGCGGCACGGCGCCGGCGCAGGTGCGCGCCGCCATCGCCGAGGCACGCAAGACGCTGAACGGCTGACCCCCGCTTCAGGGGTAACCCGCCGGCCATGAACGGGAGCAACAAGCTCCCGTTCTGATTTTCTGTGTGCAAACGCACGTATTAGCTATGGTTTATGGCAAGTAGCGGTCATTCTCCGCCGGTAAACATTCGGCCTTGAAATATCCGAATCCCATCGAAAACCGCACCTAATTGGTGCGGAAATCGGTGCAAATGTGATGCACTGGGGATTCACCCTAAAGATGCGGAGCGGCTGACACCGTAGACTAACGCGCCACCCCTGTATCCCCAAAATCCCTAGGACGATCACATGTCTTTCCTTATGAGGATCTCGCGGCTTATCGACGCCGTGACTGATTTCATCGGGCAGTGGGCGAAATGGCTGATCCTGCTGGCCGTACTGGTCTGCGCGGGCAACGCCATCATTCGCTACACCTTCAGCATCAGCTCCAATGCCTGGCTCGAACTGCAGTGGTATATGTTCGCCGGTGTGTTCCTGCTCGGTGCGCCCTACACGCTGCGCCGCGACGAGCATGTCCGCATCGACGTCATTGCCGGCCGCCTGTCCGAGCGCGCCCAGGCGTGGATCGACGTCTTTGGCATCATTTTCTTCCTGATGCCGATCACGCTGATCATTCTGTGGTTGTCGATCCCCTACTTCTGGCTGTCCTATGTCGGCCATGAAATGTCGGGCAATGCCGGCGGCCTGATCCGCTGGCCGGCCAAGTTCCTGATCGTGGCTGGCTTCTTCCTGCTGATCCTGCAAGGCCTGTCCGAACTGATCAAGCGCTTCGCCTACCTGAAGGGCCTGCTGCCGGCCTCCGCATTCCGCAAGCATTCGATCGACCCCGCAGCGGAAATCGCCGCGACGATAGCGGACGCCAATCGCCCCGGCCCGTCGGCAAAACAATAACAGGCGCCTACGATGACGCAATTCCTGATCCAAAACATGGCGCCGATCATGTTCGGCACGCTGGTCATATTCCTGCTGTCGGGTTTTCCGATCGCCTTCGCGCTGGCCGCCAACGGTCTGCTGTTCGCCTTCGTCGGCATCGAGCTGGGCTTGCTCCAGCCCGCGCTGCTGCAGGCACTGCCCAGCCGCTTGTTCGGCATCATCGAGAACGACACGCTGCTGGCGATCCCGTTCTTCACCTTCATGGGCCTGATCCTGGAACGCTCAGGCATGGCCGAGGACCTGCTCGACACCATCGGCCAGCTGTTCGGCCCGATCCGCGGCGGCCTGGCCTATGCCGTGATCTTCGTCGGCGCGCTGCTGGCAGCGACCACCGGCGTGGTGGCGGCCTCGGTGATCTCGATGGGGCTGATCTCGCTGCCGCTGATGCTGAAGTATAAGTACGACAAGCGGCTGGCGTCGGGTGTGATCGCCGCGTCGGGCACGCTGGCGCAGATCATTCCGCCGTCGCTGGTGCTGATCGTGCTGGCCGACCAGCTCGGCCGCTCGGTCGGCGACATGTACAAGGGCGCGTTCGTGCCGGGCCTGGTGCTGACCGGCCTGTACATGGGCTACGTGCTGCTGATCACGCTGATCAAGCCGGCCGCGGCGCCGGCGCTGCCGCTCGAGGCGCGCACCTTCCGCGAACCCAGCGGCAAGAGCGGCGCCACCTCGGTGCTGGTGCTGACCGCGCTGTCGATCGTGGTGGGCGTGGCGGTGGACAAGATGTACAAGCCCGAGGCACCGCTGGATGAGCGGCTGGTGATCTCGGTCGGCGCGGCCATCCTGTTCGCCTTCGTGCTGGCGGTGATCAACAAGGCGCTGAAGCTGAACCTGCTGTCGCGCATGGCCGAGAAGGTCACCTTCGTGCTGATCCCGCCGCTGGCGCTGATCTTCCTGGTGCTCGGCACGATCTTCGTCGGCGTGGCCACGCCGACCGAAGGCGGCGGCATGGGTGCGCTCGGCGCGCTGGTGCTGGCGCTGATGAAGCGCCGCCTTGACCTGGGGCTGACCCGGCAGGCGATGGAAGGGACGCTCAAGCTGTCGGCCTTCGTGATCTTCATCCTGATCGGCGCGCGCGTGTTCTCGCTGACGTTCTACGGCGTGGACGGCCATATCTGGGTGGAGCACCTGCTGACCGCGCTGCCCGGCGGCCAGGCCGGCTTCCTGATCGCGGTGAACGTGCTGTTCTTCCTGCTGGCGTTCTTCCTGGACTTCTTCGAGCTGGCCTTTATCCTGGTGCCGCTGGTCGGCCCGGTGGCGGACAAGCTCGGCATCGACCTGATCTGGTTCGGCGTGCTGCTGGCCGTGAACATGCAGACCTCGTTCATGCACCCGCCGTTCGGCTTCTCGCTGTTCTATCTGCGCTCAGTCGCGCCGCGCGAGGTGAAGACCTCGGATATCTACTGGGGCTCGGTGCCGTTCGTGGTCATCCAGCTGGTGATGGTGGCGCTGATCATCGTCTTCCCCGGCCTGGTCAGCACCGGCACGCAAAAGGCACAGGATCGCAGCATCACGCGCGACCTGAGCCTCGACCTGGGAGGCACCAGCCCCAAGCCGGCGCCGAGCCTGTCGGTACCGGCACCGGGGTCGCAGCCCGCCGCTGGCGGATCGCTGGAGCTGCCGACACAGCCGCCCGCGGAAAGCGAATCGGCCGCGCCGCAGTTTGAGTTCGAAAAGAAGCGCTGAACCAGCTCCCCGGGGACGCGCAAGCCTGGCAAGCCCCGCGGCAACGCGGGGCTTTTTCATTGGCGCGGGTCCACCCCGGCGCCGTCCGGCGGTGGTGGCGCGGTGGCGCTTTGGTGTCGCCGCAAGGCATGGCGCGCGATTGCGAATCGGCTCATCGACCGGCGCTCCGGCGGGGCCCAGACTGGCTCCTGTGTTCAGCAGACTGACCCCCCAGGAGAGCCACCATGCCCACCACACCCTTGTACCGGCCGGACACGGCAACGATGCACAGCCTGCCGTCGATACGTGACCGCCGTATTGATAACAATGCTATCCTTGCTCCATCCGATGGTGAGGAGCTCAAGATGGCAACACTACTCGTTCGTGGCATCGATGAATCCCTGGTCCAGCGCCTGCGCGAGCGGGCCGTCGCCAACGGCCGCAGCGCCGAGGCCGAACACCGCGCCATCCTGGCGCAGGCGCTGGGCGGCACGCGCCGGCGCAGCCTGGCCGAGGTGCTGGCCAGCATCCCGGACGTCGGGCAAGACGCCGACTTCGAGCGGATCCAGAATCCAGGCGAGGCGCCGCGTGTATTTGATTGATACCAACGTCATCAGCGAAACGCGCAAGCGCGAACGCGCCAACCCCGGCGTGCGCGCGTTCTTCCGGCAGGCGGCGCGGGAAGGTGCCGCGCTCTACCTGTCGGCGCTGACCGTGGGCGAGCTCCAGCGTGGCGTAGCGCTGATCCGCCATCGCGGCGATACGGCGCAGGCCGAGGTGCTGGAGCAATGGCTGGCGACCGTGCTGGAGGATTTTGGCCGGCTGGTGTTGCCGGTCGATGCCGACGTCGCCCAGGTCTGGGGCCAGCTGCGCGCGCCGCGGCCTGAGCACGCGCTGGACAAGTTCATTGCCGCCACCGCGCTGATCCACGACCTGACCATTGTCACGCGCAATGTTGAGGATTTCCGCGGCACGGGCGCGATGCTGCTGAATCCGTTCACCTAGCTCCCCCCCAAAAGAAAGGACCCCGCATAGCGGGGCCCTGTTCACGTCAGCGGAACGCGGACTGGCGCTCAGCCGCCCTGCTTCACGCAGTCGACAAAGTACGCCGTCTTGCCGTCGACCTCGTCCTCGACCAGGCCGTGGATGTCGGTCTCGAAGCCAGGGAACAGCTTGTTGAACTCGCGCGCGAACTTCAGGTACTGCACGATGGTGCGGTTGAAGCGCTCGCCCGGAATCAGCAGCGGAATGCCCGGCGGGTACGGCGTCAGCAGGATGGCGGTGACGCGGCCCTCCAGGTCGTCGACCGGCACGCGCTCGATCTCGCGGTGCGCCATCATGGCCCAGGCGTCCGACGGCTTCATCGCCGGCTCCATGTCCGACAGGTACATCTCCGTCGTCACACGGGCCACGTCGTTGGCCTTGTACACGCTGTGGATCGCATCGCACAGGTCACGCAGGCCCATGCGCTCGTATTGCGGGTGCTTGGCGACGAATTCCGGCAGCACGCGCCACAGCGGCTGGTTCTGGTCGTAGTCGTCCTTGAACTGCTGCAGCTCGGTCACCAGCGAGTTCCAGCGGCCCTTGGTGATGCCGATAGTGAACATGATGAAGAACGAATACAGCCCGGTCTTCTCGATGATGATGCCGTGCTCGGCCAGGTACTTGGTGACGATGGCCGCCGGGATGCCGCGTTCGCTGAACTCGCCGTCCACGTCCAGGCCCGGGGTGATGATGGTGGCCTTGATCGGGTCGAGCAGGTTGAAGCCGTCGGCGAGGTCGCCGAAGCCGTGCCAGCGCTCATTGGCCTTGAGCATCCACTCTTCGCGGTCGCCGATGCCGTCTTCGATCAGTGCGTCCGGGCCCCACACCTTGAACCACCAGTCGCCGTTGTTGCCGTCGTCGTAGTCGCCCTCGACCTTGCGCATGGCGCGGCGGAAATCCATCGCCTCCTGGATGCTTTCTTCCACCAGCGCGGTGCCGCCCGGCGCTTCCATCATCGCCGCGGCCACGTCGCACGAGGCGATGATCGAGTACTGCGGGCTGGTCGAGGTGTGCATCAGGTACGCCTCGTTGAAGCGGTAGCGGTCCAGCTTGCGCGTCTCGGAATCCTGCACCAGGATCTGCGAGGCCTGCGACAGGCCGGCCAGCAGCTTGTGCGTCGACTGGGTGGCGAACACCAGCGCGTCCTTGCTGCGCGGGCGGTCCTTGCCGATCGCGTGCATATTGCGATAGAAGTCGTGGAAGGCCGCATGCGGCAGCCAGGCTTCATCGAAGTGCAGCGTATCGATCTCGGCGGCCAGCATTTCCTTGATCTGCTCGGCGTTGTACAGCACGCCGTCGTACGTACCCTGGGTGATGGTCAGGATGCGCGGCTTCTGGTTCTTGGCCTTGCTGGCGAACGGGTGGTTGGCGATCTTCTTCCTGATCGTCTCCGGATCGAACTCGCTCTTCGGGATCGGGCCGATGATGCCGTAGTGGTTGCGCGTGGGCATCAGGAAGACCGGGATCGCGCCCGTCATCATGATCGCGTGCAGGATCGACTTGTGGCAGTTGCGGTCCACCACCACGATGTCGCCCGGCGCCACGTTGGCATGCCACACCATCTTGTTCGAGGTGGAGGTGCCGTTGGTGACGAAATACATGTGGTCGGAGTTGAAGATGCGCGCGGCATTGCGCTCCGACGCGGCCACCGGGCCGGTGTGGTCCAGCAGCTGGCCCAGTTCATCGACCGCGTTGCAGACGTCGGCGCGCAGCATGTTCTCGCCGAAGAACTGGTGGAACACCTGGCCCACCGGGCTCTTCAGGAAAGCCACGCCGCCCGAGTGCCCCGGGCAGTGCCACGAGTACGAGCTGTCCTGCGCGTAGTCGATCAGCGCCTTGAAGAACGGCGGCGCCAGCGTGTCGAGGTAGACCTTGGCTTCGCGGATGATGTGGCGTGCCACGAATTCCGGCGTGTCCTCGAACATGTGGATGAAGCCGTGCAGCTCGCGCAGAATATCGTTGGGGATGTGGCGCGAGGTGCGGGTCTCGCCGTACAGGAAGATCGGCAGGTCCGAGTTGCGGCGGCGCACTTCGGTGACGAAGGCGCGCAGCTTTTCGATGGCGGCGGCCTCGAGCTGGTCATCGCCGTCGCGCGTGAACTCGTCGTCGTCGATCGAGACGATAAAGGTCGATGCCCGGCTGGACTGCTGCGCAAACGACGTCAGGTCGCCGTAGCTGGTCAGGCCCATGACCTCCATGCCCTCTTTCTCGATCGCCTCGGCCAGCGCGCGGATGCCCGAGCCGGAGATGTTCTCGGAGCGAAAGTCTTCGTCAATGATGATGACGGGGAAACGGAATTTCATCGGGCATCCTTGATGGAAAGCAGGACATAAAGGACTTGAGCCACATGGCCGGCAGGAGGTTCCCCGCTGCGGCGACATGTGGCTCTGACGTCAGGTGTGGCGGCCATTCTCGGGGCCAGCCTTCCGGCAAACGCCGGCATTGTAATGCGCTCAGGTCTTCGGCAGTGTGACACCGTGCTGGCCCTGGTACTTGCCGCCGCGGTCGCGGTACGAGGTCTCGCAGACTTCGTCGCTCTCGAAGAACAGCACCTGGGCGCAACCCTCGCCGGCGTAGATCTTGGCGGGCAGCGGCGTGGTGTTGGAGAACTCCAGCGTCACATAGCCTTCCCACTCCGGCTCGAACGGCGTCACATTGACGATGATGCCGCAGCGGGCGTAGGTGCTCTTGCCCAGGCAGATGGTCAGCACGCTGCGCGGGATCCGGAAGTATTCCATCGTGCGCGCCAGCGCGAACGAATTGGGCGGGATGATGCAGACATCGCCCTTGAAATCCACGAACGACTTCTCGTCGAAATTCTTCGGATCGACGATGGTGCTGTTGATATTGGTGAAGATCTTGAATTCGTCGGCGCAGCGGATGTCGTAGCCGTAGCTCGAGGTGCCGTACGAAACGATCTTGCGCCCGTCCTGCTCCCGGACCTGGCCTGGCGCGAACGGCTCGATCATGCCGTGCTGCTCCGCCATGCGGCGGATCCACTTGTCGGATTTGATGCTCATAAGGTTGGGAGGGTAAACACACTGGCTCGGAGTGCGCCGCATTGTACAACCAATCGCGCCCACCCCTTTATGCAAACGCAAACAACCAAGTGCCGCTTACGCCACCGCGTCTTCAGGCAGCCGGTGGCGGAAGCGCTCGCGCCCGGTGTAGAGCAGGAAGTGCTTGCCGGTGCAGCGCGCAAACAGCGTCAGGTTGACGCGCCGGGCCATCTGGTAGCCCATCTGCGTCACGCCCGAGCGCGACAGCAGGAACGGGATGCCCATCTGCGCGCCCTTGATCACCATCTCGGAAGTCAGGCGCCCGGTGGTGTAGAAGATCTTGTCGCTGCCCGTCATGCCTTCCAGCCACATGCGCCCGGCGATGGCGTCCACGGCGTTGTGGCGGCCCACGTCCTCGATGAACATCAGCAGCTCGGTGCCCTGGAACAGCGCGCAGCCGTGCACCGAGCCAGCCTGCTTGTAGACCGACTGCTGCAGCCGGATGGTGTCGATGATGCCGTACAGGGTGTCCTGGTCCAGCGTGGCGCCAACCGGCAGGCGGATGTTGTCGACCTCATCGAGCAGCGAGCCGAACACGGTGCCTTGCCCGCAGCCGGTGGTCACCACGCGGCGCGCGGTGCGTTCCTCGATGCGGTCCACGCCATTGCGCGTGGTCACGGCGGCGGACTCGGTTTCCCAGTCGACCTGCACCGCGGCGATGTCTTCGATCGATTCCACCAGCCGCTGGTTGCGCAGGTAGCCGAGCACCAGGTGCTCGGGCGCGCCGCCCAGGGTCATCAGCGTGACCAGCTCGCGCTTGTCGAGGTAGACCGTCAGCGGACGCTCGCCCGGCAGGTAGGCCGCGCGCACGCGGCCCTGCTCGTCGACGACTTCAACCTCTTCGATCAGGGGAACGGCTGCCTGGGTAAGCTCGGGACGCAGGGTCATGACGAGGGGCTCGGGACTGCTGGTGAGGGCCCCGCGCCGCGCGCGGCGTGCATGGGGCTGTGGTTACGGCGCCTTTGCAGGGGATTGTACCGCGCCGGCCGCGGCTGGTTTGGCGTCGGCCGCGGTGCTGGCCACGGCTGGCGCCGGGGCGGCAGGCGCAGCGGCGGTCGGCGCCACAAACGGGCCCGGATCGGCACACGCGGCGGCTTGCGACGGCGCGCGGGTTTCCTGGCCGTGGGCCTTGCGCTCGGCGAAGTAACGCGCCGCGGTCTTGTCCTGCGCGCGGCACAACTGGTAGGCGGCGACCTTGTCGGCCCAGGCGGCGCGCGCCTTGGTCTCAGCGGCCTTGGCCTGCTGGGCCTCGGTCGGCGGCGGCAGCTTGGCCAGCGCGCCGGTGGCAAGGGTGGCGCCCGCGCACAGGGCAACCAGCGTCAGGGTGCGTGTCATCGTCATCGTGGGTTCCGCATGGTCTGGTTGGCAGCCGGCCTCAGGCTTCGCCCGGGGTATGCCGGGTGTTGCGCCCCGCGGCGGCTTCCGGGCTGGCCGAACGCTGGGCCGGGATCTTGCCGGACTTGATGTCGTCGTACCAGTGCTCGTGGTGCTCCTTGGCCCAGGCCTCGTCCACCCAGCCGTCGCGCATGGCGCGGTAGGCGCCTTCCATGCCGACCGTGCCCATGTAGATATGGCCGCACGCCATCGCGATCATCAGCACGGCCGAGATCCCATGGATCACGTTGGCGATCTGCATGGTCGCGCGGTAGTAGTCCATGCCTGGCACGATCATGTCCAGCACCCAGCCCGATGCCGACAGCACCAGCCCGAACACGAACACGCCGATCCAGAACCACATCTTCTCGCCGGCATTGAAGCGCCCGCTCGGCACATGCTTGCCGGACGCCAGGCCGCCAAGGCTGGTGACCCAGCGCATGTCGTCGCGGTTGGGCAGGTTGTCGCGCACGAACACCACGAAGGCCACGATCACCGACAGCGTGAAGATCGGGCCGATCACGTTGTGCAGGTTCTTCAGCACGTAGGTCAGCCAGCCGAACAGCATGTGGCCCATCAGCGGCAGCAGGAAATGCTTGCCCAGCAGCAGCACGATGCCCGACACCGCCAGCACCACGAACGAGATCGCCATGGTCCAGTGGACAATGCGCTCAAGCGGCGTGAAGCGCTCGATCATGCGGCCGGTGCGCGGCGTGCGCAGCGGGATGGCGCCGCGCCAGAGGAAGAAGCCCAGGATGGCAAGCGGCACCACCAGCAGCAGCCAGCCGCCCCAGACGGTGATGACGCCGTTGCGGAACAGGCGCCATTGCTGCCCGGTGCGCTGGATCAGCACGCCGGCTTCCTTGTCGGGCAGGCTGCTGTAGTGGCGCTGGTCGGAATTGACCTCGCGCCAGACCGGCGCATTGTTGCCGGGCTGCGTGACGGTGCGCTGCTGCTGCGACTGGGCCTCGGCGGCGATATCGCGGCGCGGTATGTTGAAGATATTCTCGGATGCGATGCCGGCCAGCGGCTGGACCGGGTGCGTGGCCGGGTTGTTGGTGTCGGCATTGGCCTGCGCGGCGGCCGGTGCCGGCGGTGCCGAGGCCGGCGCCTGTGCGGCGGCGGTGCCGGCAAAGGCCGCCAGCGCCAGCGCGCCGGCGCTGAGCCAGCGCCGCCAGCCTGCGCGGCATGCATTCTGCGACGGCGTCATGTGCACTCCTTCGGATCGTCGAGGGCCAGCGCCCGGCTGCCGGGGCAGCCCAGCTGCAGCGCCTTCATTGCGTGCGGTTGTACTCGTTCTGCAACTGGTTGCGCTGGCGAATCTGGTTGTCCCAGCTGGTCTTGTCGCCCTGCTTCCAGCCCTTGGCCACGAACGGATCATCCGGGGCGCCCTGGTAGGCCTGGGCGTCAGTCTTGCGGTGCGACGGGCTGATGGTCTGCGGCTTCTCGCCGCAAGCTGCCAGCAGCACGCCGCACAGCGACACCAATGCAACAACGCGGACGCGGTTCATGACGCTTGCCCTCCCGGGGCCGCGGGTGCGGCCGGTGCAGCGGGCGCCGGCTGTGCCGGTTGGGCCGGCTGGGCCGCGCCGCCCTTGGCGGTGCCGTAGGCCGTGCCCCAGCCGAACACGTCGCCGCCGGTGCCGCGCTTGATCACGCGGTTGCGCAGGATGTCGGCGATCACATCGCCGTCGCCGCCCAGCAGCGCCTTGGTCGAGCACATCTCGGCGCACAGCGGCAGCTTGCCTTCGGCCAGGCGGTTGCGGCCGTATTTCTCGAACTCAGCTTCCGAGCCGTTCTTTTCCGGGCCGCCAGCGCAGAAGGTGCACTTGTCCATCTTGCCGCGCACGCCGAAGGTGCCGGTCGACGGGAACTGCGGCGCGCCGAACGGGCAGGCGTAGGAGCAGTAGCCGCAGCCGATGCAGACGTCCTTGTCGTGCAGCACCACGCCGTCCTCGGTGCGGTAGAAGCAGTCGACCGGGCAGACCGCCATGCAGGGCGCGTCCGAACAGTGCATGCAGGCCACCGAGATCGATTTCTCGGCGCCGACCATGCCGTCGTTGACGGTGACCACGCGGCGCCGGTTCACGCCCCAGGGCACCTCGTGCTCGTTCTTGCAGGCAGTGACGCAGCTGTTGCACTCGATGCAGCGCTCGGCGTCACAGATAAATTTCATGCGTGCCATGGTGTCCCTCTGCGCTTAGGCAAACCGCTCGATCTGGCAAACGGTGGTCTTGGTTTCCTGCATCATCGTCACCGAGTCATAGCCGTAGGTGGTGGCCGTGTTGACCGCCTCGCCCCGCACCACCGGCATCGCGCCCGCGGGGTAGTAGTCCTTCAGGTCCTTGCCTTGCCACCAGCCCGAGAAATGGAACGGGATAAACGCGGTATCGGGCCCCACCCGCTCGGTCACCAGCGCGCGCACCTTGATGCGGGCCCCGGTGGGCGTCTTCACCCAGCAAAAGTCACCGTTGCGGATACCGCGGTCGGACGCCGCGCGCGGGTTGATCTCGACGAAGTTCTCCTGCTGCAGTTCGGCCAGCCACGGGTTGGAGCGGGTTTCTTCGCCACCGCCCTCGTACTCGACCAGCCGCCCGGAGGTCAGGATGATCGGGAACTTTTCATAGACCTTGTTCTCGATATTGCGCTGCTGCACCGACTTGTACAGCGTCGGCAGCCGCCAGAACGCCATCTTGTCGTCGTGGGTCGGGTACTTGGCGACCATGTCCGGGCGCGTGGAGTACAGCGGCTCGCGATGCTGCGGGATCGCGTCGGGGAAGTTCCATACCACCGCGCGCGCCTTGGCGTTGCCGAACGGGTGGCAGCCATGGTTCTTCATCACCACGCGCTGGATGCCGCCCGACAGGTCGGTCTTCCAGTTCTTGCCTTCGGCCTTGGCCTTCTCGGCATCGGTCAGGTCGTCCCACCACCCCAGCTTCTTCAGCAGCACATGATCGAACTCCGGATAGCCGGTGGTGATCTCAGCGCCCAGCGAATACGAACCGTCCTCCGCCAGCAGGCTGACGCCGTCGCGCTCCACGCCGAAATTGGCGCGGAAGTTGCCGCCGCCGTCCATCACGTGCTTGCTGGTGTCGTACAGGTTGGGCGAGCCCGGGTGCTTCAGTTCCGGCGTGCCGTAGCACGGCCACGGCAGCCCGAAGTAGTCGCCGGTCAGGTCGTAGCCGGTCACCGGATCCTTGCCCGCCTTGCAGCGCAGCGTCTTGACGTCGAACATCTGCATATTGCGCATATGCGCCTTCAACCGCTCCGGCGACTGGCCGGTGTAGCCGATGGTCCAGTTGCTGGCGTTGATCTCGCGCAGGATCGATTCTGGCTCCGGCTCCATCCAGGTGCGGCCGGCGCGCTTCACCTCGATCAGCTTCATGTTCTTCGACAGCTCCTTGCCAAAGCCAAGCTTGTCGGCGAACGCCTGCATCAGCGTCTGGTCGGGCATCGACTCGAACAGCGGCTCGATGACCTTCTCGCGCCATTGCAGCGAGCGGTTCGACGCGGTGCACGTGCCCGAGGTCTCGAACTGCGTGCATGCCGGCAGCAGGTAGACCGCGCGGTTCGGGTTGACCTTGTCGCCCTCGGCCGGCGGCATGTTGGCCATGGCCGCGGTCGCCGACGGATAGGGGTCGACCACCACCAGCAGGTCGAGCTTGTCCAGCGCCTTCTTCATCTCCAGGCCGCGCGTCTGCGAGTTCGGGGCATGGCCCCAGAAGAACACGCCGCGCACGTTGTTGTCCTGGTCGATCAGCTCGTTCTTCTCGGTGACGATATCGATCCAGCGCGACACCGTGGTGCCGGACTTCTCCATCATCGCCTGCGAGACGAACTGCTTCTTGATCCATTCATAGTCCACACCCCACACCGCGGCGTAGTGCTTCCACGCGCCGGTGGCCAGGCCGTAGTAGCCCGGCAGCGAGTCCGGGTTGGGGCCCACGTCCGTGGCGCCCTGCACGTTGTCATGGCCGCGGAAGATGTTGGCGCCGCCTCCCGCCACGCCGATATTGCCCAGCGCCAGCTGCACCAGGCACGAGGCCCGCACGATCGCGTTGCCGATGGTGTGCTGGGTCTGACCCATGCACCACACCAGCGTGCTGGGACGGTTCTTGGCCATGATCTCGGCCACCATCTTCACCTGCGCCTCGGGCACGCCGCAGACTTCCTCGACCTTGTCGGGCGTCCACTTGGCCATGACCTCTTCCTTGACCTTGTCCATGCCGTAGACGCGATCCTGCAGGTACTTCTGGTCTTCCCAGCCGTTCTGGAAGATGTGGTACAGCATGCCGAACAGGAACGCGATGTCGGTACCCGAGCGGATGCGCACGTAGTGTTGCGCCTTGGCTGCGGTGCGCGTGTAGCGCGGATCGACCACGATCACCTTGCAGCCGTTCTCCTTGGCGTGCAGCAGGTGCAGCATCGATACCGGGTGCGCCTCGGCCGCGTTGGAGCCGATATACAGCGCTGCCTTCGCGTTCTGCATATCGTTGTACGAGTTGGTCATCGCCCCGTATCCCCAGGTATTCGCCACGCCCGCCACGGTGGTGGAGTGACAGATGCGCGCCTGGTGGTCGGTGTTGTTGGTGCCGAAGAACGACACCCACTTGCGCAGCAGGTAGGCCTGCTCGTTGCTGTGCTTGGACGAGCCGACGAAGAACATCGAGTCCGGGCCGGTCTGCTGGCGGATCTCCTTCATCTTCGCGGTGATCTCGTCCAGCGCCTGGTCCCAGCTGATGCGCTGGTACTTGCCGTTGACCAGCTTCATCGGGTACTTGAGGCGGTATTCGCCGTGGCCGTGCTCGCGCAGCGCCGCGCCCTTGGCGCAGTGCGCGCCCAGGTTGATGGGCGAATCGAACACCGGCTCCTGGCGGATCCACACGCCGTTCTGCACCACCGCGTCGACCGCGCAGCCGACCGAGCAGTGGCCGCACACGGTGCGCCTGACCACGATGCCGGTCTTGCCGTCGGCAGCCGCCTTCTTGTCGTCGGCTGCGTCCGCCTTGCGGATCAGCGTCAGCTGCGAGGCCGCCAGCCCGGCACCGACGCCGATGCCAGAGCGCTTGAGGAAGCTGCGGCGGTCCATGGTCGGCATCGCGCCGGCCAGGCTGGCCGCGAGCCGCTGCGAGAGTCGGCCGGAGGCTGCGCCGGCATGTTCAGGCCGGTTGGCCAGGCCGTCAGCGAGGCGGGCGGATGCGCCCTGCGCCGCGCGTTTGCGGGTCAAGATCATGTCTCACCTCAGATGCGGACGCAGGTCGCGTCCGGTTGCAGGCGGTGCGGCAGACCACACCGCCCTGGCAGCTACACCAGCGTGGTCCGGTAGTACTTGCGGATGTGGTCAGAGACCCGGTAACCCTTGCTGGCCGACGGAGGATCGGTGGGTTCCGGCAGAGCTGCGGCCTGGTCCGGCATGGCCGGACCGCGCGCGGTCAGCGCTGCCGCACCCGTAGCGGCAGCCACAACTCCAGCGCCCGCGAGAAACGTGCGGCGCGCGACCCTGGTTTGCTTCTGTGTCATGTGGGGGCTCCTCGGCTGTCCAAGCCCGATGGTTTTAGCCGTTATGCGTTGTTATGCATATTCTAGAATCAACTAGCAGGAAAGACCATGATATGCACGGGTTTTTCCCTACTTTCCAACCCATTTTCGTGTAAATGGCCGCCTTGGGCCCGCTGCGCTAAAGAAGCCTCGAAGCGCGCCGATATTCAATGCCGCCCGCTCAATGCATCTCGAGCGCCATCGCTTCCACGCCGGCAAACGCGCCCAGCAAGCCTGCCACGCTGCGATAGAAACGCGCCTGCGGGTGCGTCGTCACTGCATCGCACAATCGCTCCACCCAGGGCTGCAGGTGCTGCGCATAGAAACGCTGCTGCTCGCCCAGGTTGGACACCGCCAGGTCGTCGCCCGCCACCAGGAAGCGCATCACCTCGCACAGCGTGGCGATATGGTCCTCGGTTTCGCTGACATCTTCATGGCGCTCCAGGCCGTAGCGGGCCAGGTCTTCGCGCAGCGCCACCAGCGGGCGCTCGTTCAGGAAACCGGTCATGTAGAAGGAGCCGTACAGGAACACATCCTGGCGGCCCACGCCCACGAACAGCTGCCGGTACTCGTCCTCGGCCTCGGCCGCCGTGGTCTCCGATGCTGCATCGCACAATGCGTTCCACGCCTTGCCCAGCACGGTGTTCGCGTCCTCGCCCACGGCGCGGTTGGCGGCGATGTGGTGCAGCAGCGCGGCGTCGGGCGCGTGGTAGAACAGCGTGGCAAGCAGACCGTAGAGGTCGGCGCGGGCGGTGTCTTCGGCATCGTCGGCGGGCGGCGCGGCGGTGAGCTGGATCGGCTGGAAATCTGTCATGTCGTGATGATTTGTCCTGGGTGGCCTGGCCGCTGTCAGCGCAGCGTGGCGCCGGTGGCGGTTCCCGTATCGCGCTCTATCATGTCGATGACGCGGCAGTCAGGGCACATCTTCAGGCGCTCGGCCGCGGCGCCGGCAAAGGCCGGATGGCCGGCCAGGCGCACCAGCATCGACTCCACCATCTGCGCCGTGCCGAACGGCTTGGCGCAGCGGATGCAATGGAACGGCTGGGTCTCGTTCAGGGTCACCGGGCGGCGCGCCGCGTCGCCGGCCAGCAGGCGCGGCACCAGGCTGATGGCGTCTTCCGGGCAGGTCTTCTCGCACAGCCCGCACTGCACGCAGTTGCGCTCGATAAAGCTGAGCACCGGGCGCTCGGGATTGTCGCGCAGCGCCTGCGACGGGCACGCGCCGACGCAGGCCATGCACATGGTGCACTTGCCCGTATCCACCGCGATCGCGCCGATCGGCGCGCCGGCCGGCAGCGGCACGCTTGGCGCGGGCACCGGCGCGTGCCGCGCCAGGTGGTCCAGCACAAAGTCCAGCATCTCGCGCTTGGCCGCGACGGGGCCGAACGGCGCCGGCGGCACTGCGTTGCGGCCCGGGCGCAGCGCCGCCAGGCCGGCATCCAGCGCCGGCGTATCGGCGGCCTCGACCAGCGACAGTACCTCGCCGTCATAGCCCAGGCCGGCCAGCAGAGCGCGCCCGACCGCGATCTGCTCCAGCAGCGCGGTGCGGTACTGCGGTGCCTCGTCGCCGGTCAGCAGCACCGCTACGCGGCTGGCGCCCCAGCACAGCGCGGCGAGCCATAGCTCCAGCCCGGCCGAGGCCGGGTGGAACAGCGACAACGGCATCACATTGGCGGGCACTCCCTTGGCCTTGCCGCCGCGGGCGGAACGGCCCAGTGCCAGCAGCGCGGGCGTGCCGTATTCCTCGCCATGCAGCAGCACCACCGGATCGCGCGCGCCGGCCTGGCGGTACGCTGACAGCAGCGTGCGCAGGCGCGCGCCGGTCACTTCCGGCCCCGGGTAGCCATAGCTGATGGCCCCGCTCGGGCACACAGTGGTGCACGCGCCGCAGCCCATGCACAGGTTGGGCGTGACCTCGATGCGCCCCTTGCCGTCATGCCAGCGCGAGCCGATGGCCTCGGTCGAGCAGATGTCGATGCAGGCGGTGCAGCCGGTGGTCTGGTTGCGGCCATGCGCGCACAGGTTTTCCTTGTAGCGGAAGAACCTGGGCTTCTCGAACTCGCCCACCAGCCCCGCCAGCATCAGCGCCTGGGCCTGCTGGCGCGCGGCATCGGCGCCGGCGTGCAGATAGCCCTGCGGCGGCTGGTGCATGGTGAAGGCAGGCGTGTCGCACAGGTCGAAGACCAGGTCGAAGCGTCCCTGCACAGTGCCCTGCGGGCGGTCGAAGTCGATCGCCGCGGCGGCGCCGCAGGCGCGCACGCAAGCACGGTGCGAGCGGCAGCGCGACAGGTCGATCTGGTAGCTGAAGTCGATCGCGTCCTCGGGACAGGCGTCGATGCAGGCGTTGCAGCGGGTGCACAGGTCCAGGTCGATCGGGTTGCTGCGGCCGGCGCCGGTCTCCCAGCTGGCCTCGAACGCGCCCAGCCAGCCTGTCAGCGAGCCCAGCCGGCCGCTGTGGACCGGATAGGCGCGCGCCGCAGGCTGCGCCGCGGCGCCTTCACGCATGTCGCTGCCGGTCAGCAGCACCGTGACCTCCAGCTGCATCGCGGCCAGCCGCTCGGCCCACGGCAGCGCCCGCTGAGCCGGGCCCAGCACCAGCACCGCGCCGTCGGAACGGTAATCCACCACCGGCACCGGGTCAGGTTCGGGCAGCGCTGCCACGGCCAGCAGCGCGGCGATCTTGGCATTGGCGGTCTTGGGGTCGCGCCGGGCGCCCTGTGACCAGCCGCCGGTCTCGCGGATATTGACGAAGCGCACCGGCGCAGTCACCACCGGGCGGCCATCGCTGCCCTGCGCGGCCTGCGCCGCGACTTCGGTAAATAGCTGGCGTTCCTGGGTGCAGGCGACGATGACGTCGTCGGTGCCGTCGAGCGCGGCGGTGAAGTCGCCGATCTCGCGCCGGCACAGCAGGCGATGGACCTTCAAGGGGCCCTGGTTGGCGTCCTTGGTTGCTTCGGACAATGCCGCCCCGTCAAGCGGCATGGTGTCGTTGCAGTTGCAGATCAGCGTCGGCATGGCGAATGCGGCTGACCGGTCCGGACGTCCTTCTTGGCGAGGGGTCTGCGGGCCGGCGGATTGTGGGGATGCCTATTGTAGGCTGCGCTGCACCTGTGAGGCTACGCGCA
The DNA here is from genome assembly GCF_000389805.1 of Cupriavidus sp. GA3-3. NCBI lineage: Bacteria > Pseudomonadati > Pseudomonadota > Betaproteobacteria > Burkholderiales > Burkholderiaceae > Cupriavidus > Cupriavidus sp. GA3-3. The sequence goes on along the minus strand of NZ_KB944461.1, from coordinate 284,731 downwards.
TTTATCCGGGTCTTGCGGGCCCTGTTCTGCGCTTTGACTTACAGTTTGCTGCGGCGTTTCGACTGGTGCGGGTATGTCCGTAGTGTCGGCGGTCTCGCCGGATTCGGCGAACTCGGCGGGCGCCGCCGGCGGTACATCCACAGGCCCCGCGGCGGCGGCCGCGGCCTGTGCCGCCGCGCGTTCCTCGTCGGTCGGCTCGAACAGGCCCAGGGTCTCGGACTGGCGCAGCTGGCGCAGGATCTCCGGCGGGATCGGGTCGGGCTTGCTGTAGTCGTCGATATAGATGTCGAGCCCGTCCATGACCTTGAAGTGCGGATCGGCGAACAGCGTCTTCAGCGCCGCGCGCTTGACTGACTCATCCACGCCGCGGGCCACGAACCGGGCGATCTCGTCGCCGGGGCGCAGCGCGGCCACGTCCTCCAGCGTCGGGGCCGGTACTTGCGGCGCTTCGGGCGCGGCCCCGGTGGCCGCGGGGACGGCTTCGGCATGCGCCGGTGGTGCCGGTTCTGCCGGCACGGGCACGCCCTCCCGCACCGCGGCCTTGCGGCGCGACCAGCGCGACAGGAAGGACGAATCGCTCATCGGCAGGGCAAGCTCAGGTCGTCAGGATCAGTAGCGGGCGCGGTCTTCCGGCGCCTTGAAGGATTCGGGCCGGCGCCGCTGCTTGGGCTCGGGCCGGTAGTGCTGGTCGACATAGGCCTGCAGCCACTCGCGCTGCTCGGGCGCCAGCGGCACGTTCTCGACGGTCTCGCCGGCATCGAGCCAGCGGCCGGCCTCGTTGTACGACAGCGTCACGGTCATCGGCACCGGATGGGCCTCTTCGCCAGCGCCGTCGTCCTCTGGCATGCGCCACAGCACGAACCAGCACGGCGTGGTCGAGGTCAGGTTCAGGTAATAGCCTTCGCCCTGGTCGCGGAACAACGTCACCTCGAAGCCCGGGTAGAGCCAGTGCGCGCCGTGGGCGTCGTGCTCCAGGCACACGGGATGCGTGCCGAACTCGCCAAGGTCCGGCAGCACCGCGTCCAGCTCCCACTTCCACGGCTGCCAGCGGTTGGCCAGCGCGACCTTGCGCATCACCACCGCCATGGTGACGGCGGGGCGGGCAGCGGGTGCCGGCAGGTCGGGGGCAGGCTGGCTTTCCATGGTTGCTGCGCGCGGCGCGCGCTCAGGTGTTTTGCACCACGATACTCGGAAACTTGCTGGTCATGTCGCGCGCCTTGTCGGCGACCTTGATCGCCACCTTGCGCGCGATGGCGCGGTACATCCCGGCCACCGGGCTGTCGGGCTCGGCCACCACGGTCGGGCGGCCGGAGTCGGCCTGCTCGCGGATCTGCAGGTTCAGCGGCAGGCTGCCCAGCAGGTCGACGCCGTAGTCGGCGCACATCTTCTCGCCGCCGCCGTGGCCGAAGATATGCTCGACATGGCCGCAGTTCGGGCAGCAGTAGACCGCCATGTTCTCGACGATGCCCAGGATGGGAATGCCCACCTTCTCGAACATCTTCAGGCCCTTCTTGGCATCCAGCAGCGCGATATCCTGAGGCGTGGTGACGATCACCGCGCCGGTGACCGGCACCTTCTGCGACAGCGTCAGCTGGACGTCGCCGGTGCCCGGCGGCATGTCGACGATCAGGTAGTCCAGATCGTGCCAGTTGGTCTGGCGCAGCAGCTGCTCCAGCGCCGAGGTGACCATCGGGCCGCGCCATACCATCGGGTTGTCCTGCTCGATCAGGAAGCCGATCGAGTTGGCCTGCAGGCCGTGCCCTTCCAGCGGCTCCATGGTCTGGCCGTCGGCGGATTCCGGGCGGCCGTCGATGCCCAGCATCATCGGCAGGCTCGGCCCATAGATGTCTGCGTCGAGCATGCCGACGCGCGCGCCTTCCGCCGCCAGCGCCAGCGCCAGGTTCACGGCCGTGGTGGACTTGCCCACCCCGCCCTTGCCCGACGCCACCGCAATCACGTTCTTCACGCCCGGCAGCAGCTTGACCCCGCGCTGCACCGCGTGCGCGACGATCTTCATGGTCACGGCCACGCTGACATTGCTCACGCCCGGCACTTGCCGCACCGCAGCAACCACCAGCTTGCGGATCGGATCGAACTGGCTCTTCGCGGGGTAGCCGAGTTCGACTTCCAGCGAGACATCGCCGCCGTCGACGCGGATGTTCCTGGCCGAGCGGGTGGATACCAGGTCCTTGCCCGTATTGGGGTCGATGACGGTGCGCAGGGCTTCGGTGACCTGCTCAGTGCTGACGCTCAAGACAAACTCCGCTTCGATGATTTGGGGGGACTGGCGCATGATGGCCTGCGCCTAATGTATCAAAGTATGCAGCACCGGCCATGAACGCCGGAAATCCGCGCGCAATACCCTGCATAGGGTGTGGGATTACAGACATTTACAAATCTCACAAGCTTGCACTTGTGCGCGCGCCGCCATATCCATATTGTAGTGCGGTTGGACGGCCCGGTACGCCGGCACCGCAGGCGGTGCCCGGGCCGGCCGGGCCCGACGCGTACAAAGGGTTACCTGCCGCTAGCCTTGGCGTTACCATCGCGATGCGGTACCAAGAACATTTACGGGAACATCAGAAGGAGAAAGCATGAAGATCAAGCTCGTTACTGTCTCGCTCACCGCTGCCACGCTGCTGGCCGCAGGTTGCGCCACTGAACAGCAAACCCATACGGCAGTCGGCACCGGCGTGGGCGCCGCGGTCGGCGCCGGGCTTGGCAACCTGATCGGCGGCAATACCACCGGCACGCTGGTGGGCGCGGCAGTGGGCGGTGCCATCGGCGGCGCAACCGGCTACAACTGGAACGCCATCCGCGGCAAGCTGAACAAGGACACCGCGGGCACGGGCACCCAGATCACCGAGCAGCCGGATGGCACGCTCAAGGTCAACATCCCCAGCCAGGTTACCTTCGATACCGACAGCGCCACCATCAAGCCGTCGTTCCGCTCGGTGCTCGACCAGGTCGCGCAGACCCTGGGCCAGCACCAGGACGTGAGCGCCAACGTGGTGGGCCATACCGACAGCACCGGCAACCCCAACTACAACATGCAGCTGTCGCAGCGCCGCGCCCAGAGCGTGGCCGGCTACCTGGGTGATCGCGGCGTCGCACGCAACCGACTGACGGCCGAAGGGCGCGGGCAATCCCAGCCGGTTGCGGACAACGGCACTGAGGCCGGACGGGCACAAAATCGCCGCGTCGAAATTTTTTTGAAACCAATTCAAGGATGACCCAGTCATAGAAACAGGTGCCGCTTGCCACCGTTGCTGGCTCGCGATGGGTGGCTGACCTCCCGGGCGGTACCTGATTTCTCCTCCTTTTCCGTTGTGGAAAGCTGCGCCGGTTCTGACCGGCGCTTTTTTTTTGGCCGAACGGATCCGTGGGTTTCGCCATTCCGCCATGCGGAACCGGCGCGCAGGCGCTGGCCAGTTGCTAAAATAGCCCCTTCCCGGCACGCGCCCTCCCTTCCTGGCTGGCGCCGTCCCCCTGATATTTCCCCGCTCCTGACCGGCTCCTGTTTATGACCGCACGTCGCATCCTCGTCACATCCGCCCTGCCTTATGCCAACGGCCAGATCCATATCGGCCACCTGGTGGAATACATCCAGACCGATATCTGGGTGCGTTTCCAGCGCATGATGGGCAACGAGGTCTACTACGTCGGCGCCGACGACACCCACGGCACGCCGGTCATGCTGCGCGCCGAGAAGGAAGGCATCACACCCAAGGCACTGATAGACCGCGTCTGGACCGAGCACAAGCGCGACTTCGACAGCTTCCTGGTGTCGTTCGACAACTACTACAGCACCGACGCTGAAGAAAACCGCGAGCTGTGCGAAAAGATCTACCTGGCCCTGAAGGCCGAGGACCTGATCGCCGAGCGCGAGGTCGAACAGTTCTTCGACCCGGTCAAGAACATGTTCCTGCCGGACCGCTTCATCAAGGGCGAGTGCCCCAAGTGCGGCGCCAAGGACCAGTACGGCGACTCGTGCGAGGTCTGCGGCACCACCTATGTGCCGACCGACCTGAAGAACCCGTATTCGGTGGTGTCCGGCGCCACGCCGGTGCGCAAGTCGTCGGCCCATTACTTCTTCAAGCTGTCCGATCCGCGCTGCGAGACCTTCCTGCGCGAATGGGTGGCCGACCTGGCCCAGCCCGAGGCCGCCAACAAGATGCAGGAATGGCTGGGCGCCGAGGGCGAGGCCTCGACCCTGTCCGACTGGGACATCTCGCGCGATGCGCCCTACTTCGGCTTCGAGATCCCCGGCGCGCCCGGCAAGTACTTCTACGTGTGGCTGGACGCCCCGATCGGCTACTACGCCAGCTTCCAGAACCTGGCCGCGAAGAAGGGCATCGACTTCGACGCCTGGGTCGGCCCGCATTCGACCGCCGAGCAGTACCACTTCATCGGCAAGGACATCCTGTACTTCCACACGCTGTTCTGGCCGGCGATGCTGCGCTTCTCGGGCTACCGCACCCCGACCAATGTGTTCGCCCACGGCTTCCTGACCGTGGACGGCGCCAAGATGAGCAAGTCGCGCGGCACCTTCATCACCGCGCAGAGCTATGTCGACACCGGCATGAATCCGGAATGGCTGCGCTACTACTTCGCCGCCAAGCTCAACGCGAGCATGGAAGACCTCGACCTGAACCTCGATGACTTCATTGCGCGCGTGAACAGCGACCTGATCGGCAAGTACGTCAATATCGCCAGCCGCGCCGCGGGCTTCCTGGTCAAGCGTTTCGAAGGCAAGGTCGACGAGGCCGCGCTGGCCCACCCGCTGCTCGAACAGCTGCGCCAGGCCGCACCGCAGGTCGCCCACCTCTATGAAGCCCGCGAGTACAGCAAGGCGTTGCGCCTGGTGATGGAGCTGACCGATGCGGTCAACGCCTTCGTCGACACCGAGAAGCCGTGGGAACTGGCCAAGGACGAAAACAAGCGCGCGGCGCTGCATGCGGCGTGCTCGGTCTCGCTGGAAGCCTTCCGCCTGCTGACGGTCTACCTGAAGCCGGTGGTGCCGAACGTGGCTGCCGGCGTTGAGCGCTTCCTGAACGTCGAGCCGTTGGACTGGCGTGCCATCGACAAGCAGCTGTCGGCCGCCAGCCCGGTGCAGGCCTACCAGCACCTGATGACGCGCGTCGATGCCAAGCAGGTCGACGCGCTGCTGGCTGCCAACCGCGAATCGCTGCAGGCAACCGCGGCGCCGGCCGCCGCGGGCGCGGCGATCGAGC